>CACYGL010000054.1:0-7371 GCA_902773995.1 uncultured Coriobacteriaceae bacterium
GGCTCGCGCCTGCGCGGGAGTCTCGCCAAAGCGCTCGCGGAACAGCCGATGGAAGTTGCTGGTTCCTTCATACCCAACCATGGCGGCGACCTTCGCCACAGAAAGCCCGGTGTCCGTAAGCAGCTGATGTGCGCGAAGCATGCGCTGCTCGCGCACAAGCTGCGAGAAGGTCCGTCCGCACTGCTCGTGGAGCAACCCCGAGAGGTAGGTGGGGTTGTACGAGAAGCGCTCGGCCAATCCCTGGAGCGTGACGCTTTCGGGGTGTGCGGCAATTTCGGTGAGGAGCAGGGCGACAAGGTCGTCGGGGCTTCGACGTCCGGGATGTCGGCGAATCGCGGGGCTTGCCAGCGCGATGGCCGCCGAGGCCAGGCCACCTATTGTCAGCTCCCACTCCTCCCGACGCTCGGCGTAGGCAACCACCATGAGCGAGAAGATGTCCTGCAGCATAGCGGGGTCAACCTCGCCCGCCTCCGCTATCTCCGTGGTGCCTTGCTGCTCTTGGCCAAGGTTGTCAACCAATACCTGGAAGAAATTGGACGAGGAGGGCGCCAGGGCCATGAGCACCCGGTCCAGCCGCTGCTTGCCGAGAAAGGCGTAGACCATGATGTCATCAGGCCCTGGGCGGCGGTCCAGCAGCAGGTGAGCCGGATGCTCTGCGTCGTAAGTGGTCCTCAGGATGTGGCAGGGCACTGAGGTAGGAATGGCTGGCCTGTCGCGCAGCCGGTACGCCACGAGGAGCGTACCCGACCCCGGCTCCGGGTGCTCCTGCGGCTCCGCGAGCAGGGTTTCAAGCGCGCGCTTGAGCCTCGCTTCGTCCATGAGTCCTCCAACTCCATCGCCTAGAGGCCTGTCCGTGTCCCTATGGTACGCCAGAATTTCTGGTATCTAACGCTGGGGCTTTAGGCGTAGTGTCCTGGTACAACGGGGACGTTTTCCCTGTTTTAACTTGGATAACAGCAAACAATTAGGGCGCATGCCACACAGCGTCCCCATGATGCAAGCGACAAAACCTCAGGCAATTGGTACGGAGGCGCTGAATGGATTCGCAGAGAACAACGTCTGCGGCAAGCGGGAAGGACGTCGCGCGCGAGCTGTGGGCAAGCATGTTTCGTGGGAACTGGCTGCTCTTCTCGGCAAACGTGGCGCTGTATCTGGCGCAGGCCATCGTCACGCTGGCCTTTGCCTACATACTCAAGCAGACCTTCGACGCCGTGGCTGCGGGCGCCCTCGACCTTCTCGTCCAGACGGGCCAAGAGGTCGCCCTGCTCATGGCGGCAGAGCTTGCAATCGGGCTGGCCATGCGCGCCTCGCTGCCGGCGTTTCTCCGCCGTGCGGTGAGCGGGTATCGCCGTGCGGTCTTCGACCGACTGCTGGGCAAGGGCATTGGCGCCTTCGACGGCGGCGGGGCGAGCCGCTACGAGTCAGCGCTCACCAACGACGTTACCACCATCGAGACTACCTACCTCGAGAAGATCTTCACGATGGTCACCGAGATCGTCTCGCTGGCGGGCTCCGTTGCCATGCTCCTAGCCCAAAGCGTGCCTCTGGCCGTGGTGGCAATTGTGTCCGCGCTGGTGCCGCTTGCGATTGGCCTTGCGTCCGGCGGTCGGCTTGCCTCGCGCCAGCGTGTGGTCTCCGATGCCATGGGGCGCTTTGTGGGAGTGGTCCACGACCTCGCCTGCGGCTTCCCTCTCATCAAGAGTTTTCGCGCCGAGCCCGCCGCGCGCGAGCGATTCGAGACAGCAAACGGCACGCTTGAGGCCGACAAGCGCCTCCGCCGCCGCATGGAGCTAGGCATACGTGCGCTGGCAATGACCGCGCAGGGCGTCTCTCAGCTTTCTGTCATGTTCTTTGGCGCGTGGCTCGCGCTTTCGGGCCGTGGGATGACGGTGGGTGGCATCCTCATGGCCACGCAGCTCATGAACAGCATTGCCCAGCCAATCCAGGGCCTGCCGTCCATCTTTGCCGCGCGTCGGGCGTCGCTGGGGCTGGTGGGAAAGCTCGCCCAGATGCTCGGCGAGAACCGCGAGCGTACGGGCGGTACGGCGCTGCCCGCCTCGCTCGCCCAGGGCATCTCGCTTTCAAACGTTACCTTTGGCTATGACGAGAACCGCCCCGTTCTCTCTGGCCTGAGCGTGGAGTTTGCCGCAGGTGGCTGCTACGCCGTGGTGGGGGCATCGGGCAGCGGGAAGTCGACGCTGCTCTCGCTGCTCATGGGTGCGCACTCCAACTACGACGGTCGGATTGCCTTCGATGGGCGCGAGCTGCGCGACGCGAGCCTTGAGTCGCTCTGGGAGACGGTGTCGCTGGTGCGGCAGAATACGTTCCTTTTTGATGCCACGCTGCGGGAGAACGTTACGATGTTTGCAAACGTTGATGCCGCTGAGCTGGAGTCTGCCGTGCAGCGGGCGGGGCTTGCCAGCTTTGTGGCAGCGCATGGCATGGACTACCCGTGCGGCGAGGGAGGCTCCAACCTATCCGGCGGCGAGCGGCAGCGTGTGTGCATCGCGCGGAGCCTGCTGCATGGATCGGGGGTGCTGCTCTTTGACGAGGCCACGTCGGCCCTGGACCAGGAGACGGCGGACCAGGTCACCCGCTCGGTGGTGGCACTTACCGGGACCACGCGGATTATGGTGACGCACCGCCTGGACGCCGGGCAGCTGCGGCTCTTCGACGGCATCGTGGTGCTGCGCGACGGCCGCGTGTGCGAGCAGGGCACCTTCGACGAGCTCATGGCCGTGCCGGATGGCTACTTCCGGGCGCTCTATACTGTGGGGGAGTAGGGCAGCGCGCTGGGTGGCGGGGCGCGACCGGTGTTCCGGGGCTGCGTTCCCAGCCGGCGTTCCGGGGCTGTTCTGGGCCGTTTTTCTTGTCTAGGACGGTGTAATGTGTCGTGTATTGGCCCCGCAGCGCTCGCGTGGTGGGGCCAAGCGCTGCTGACAGCTCGATGCGGGAGATGGTGTCTGTTATGGATTCCGATGAGCCGGTTCAGTCCGCGAGAAGTACCATCATTCTCTTCCTTGTGGCGGCATTTGCCCTGGATTGGGTGGGTTGGATTATCGCCGGTGCCCAATCGGGATGGGTCATTGACGAGTCGAGTGGCATATGGGGTCCGCTGCTTGCCGTCTCGATGTTTGGACCTCTTGCTTCTGCCGTCATAGTTCGCGTGACGAGAAAGACCGCCGTCGACGCTGGCTGGCGGCCTCGCATCAAGGGTGGCGTGCGCTGGTACATGCTGGCACTGGCAATCCCACCGGCCCTTACGCTGGCCGGCTCCGCAGTCTACTTCCTCTTCTTCTCTGGTGACTTTGATCCGGAGGCCTCGCGCTTCTCCGCTGCCGCCATCGCCCAGCTGGGCGTAGGCACTGATCAGGTTCCGGCAATCTTCGCCATCCAGGTGGCCAATGCTGTAATCTTCGCCCCGTTCATCAACATGCTGCTGGCCATTGGCGAGGAGGCGGGCTGGCGCGGGTTTCTCTATCCCGCGATGAGGGAGCAGATGCCACGTCGCCGCGCGGCAATTCTCACTGGAGCTGCATGGGGCCTCTGGCATGCGCCCCTCATTGCGATGGGGTACAACTACGGTAGCGATTACCTGGGATTTCCTGTGAGTGGCATTGTTGCCATGACCATCTTCTGCATGGCGTTTGGAACGTTTCTCTGCTTTCTCCGCGAGCGCTCGGGAAGCGTCTGGCCTTGCGCACTTGCGCATGGGTCACTCAACGCCGTGGCCGGGCTGGGTATGTGGTTTAGCCGCAGTGCAGGCGGCACTCTGGGGCCAATGCCGCTGGGGCTTCTCGGGTGCATCCCGGTGGTGTTGCTCGCGCTCTGGCTGCTGGGGCGCCTTGGCGCCCCAGGCGCGGACATCGCTAGATAAGGCAGCTCACCAGGAGAATCGCAGGCAGAAGGCCCTGCTTGAGGAGAATCTTGGGGTCGCTGGTGGCGGCTCCGTATGCGGCGACGACAACCATCGACGCGCTGAGGGCAATCACCGCCGCCTTGCTGGGGATGCACAGCGCGGCCACAAGCAGCAGAATCGCAAGGACGCCGTTGTAGACGCCCTGGTTCTTGAAGAGCGTGCTCACCGAGGGGCGCGACAGCTCGTCGACGGTCATGTTGAACGTCTGCGCCGTGCGCGCCGACGTGGTCGCGAGGGTCTCCAGGTAGAAGATGAAGAGAAACTCCGCCGCAACCAGCACGGCGAGGACGGTAGTGATGACGGACATGGCAACTCCTATCGGCGGCGTAGCAATTCTTTCTCGGCCCCTAGTCTAGGCGCATCCCATTCGACGGCACGTCGCGTTGGCGAGAAAAACAAATTGCACACAACTAAAATTTGGGTTTGGGTGACGGAAGCATGGTCTTCTCGGCGCTCCACTTCGCGGTGAATTACGCACGGCTGCAGCAGACGGCGACAAAAGCCCAGGACTCCACAAAGCCAAACTCAGCCGTGCGTAATTCCGGCACACCAGATCGCCGCGACGTGAGGTGTCGCCCGCGGGAACGCTACCATGGGGCGTACCGAATCCAACCGAAAGGGTGACGAGATGGACTACCGCATGAGCATCGACGAGGCCGTGGAGTCGCGGCATGCCGTTAGGCGCTTCACCGAGGAGCCCATCTCGGCCGAGGAGCGCGCGGCGCTCGAGGAGGCAGTTGCCACGGCAAACGCAGACGGTGCGCTCCACATGCGGCTGGCGTACGACGACTCCGAGGTGTTCTCGAGCACGCTCGCCCGCCGCGCCGGCTTCGAAAACGCCAACAACTACCTGGTCGTGGCGGGCCACGAGGGCAACAACCTGGACATGCGTGCAGGCTACTTTGCCGAGAAGGTCGTGCTCGATGCGCAGCGGCTTGGCCTCAACAGCTGCTGGGTCGCCGGCACCGCCAAGCGCCGAGCCGTGCGCCAGACGCTCGCGCAGAAGGACAAGCTCGTGGCAATCATCGCGCTTGGCCACGGCACCACGCAGGGAGAGCCGCACCGTTCGCGGACAATCGCGCAGGTATCGCGGCCGGTCAGCAACGTGCCCGAGTGGTTCGCGCGCGGCGTTCGCTATGCGCTGCTCGCCCCGACGGCCATGAACCAGCAGACCTTCTGGGTGCAGATGACGAGAAAGACGAACGCGGACGGGCTCCCGCTTGTTGCCCTGAGCACCAACGGTGGTCCCTGTGCCCGCGTCGACCTGGGCATCGTGAAGCTGCACTTTGAGCTGGGCGCTGGCACGGAGAACTTTGCCTGGGCAGATCCGGTGGTGCACTAGCACCGCGCTCCGCCGCCCGCCCGCGTCGTCGCTACAGCACCTGCTCCATGCAGGTCTTCTGCACGCCCATGCCCATCGCCTCGTAGAACTTGCGGGCCCCGGGGTTGCACTCCCACACGTTGAGGGTCACGTTGTGGAACCCGCCCCTGCGCGCGAAGTCGATGATGTGCTGGTAGACTGCCGTGGCAACGCCGTGGCCGCGCGCGCCTTCGTCCACGCAGATGTCATCGATGTAGAGCGTGCGGATGGGTTGGAGGTTGTTCGAGTGCGTGTGGTCCTCCACCACGCAGAAGCCGTAGCCCAGGATCTCGCCAGGGGCCGCGTCATCGGCGACGGCGACAAAGACGGGCCTCTCGTCGTCCGCGATTATCTCGCGCAGCTCGTCGTCGGTGTACTTGCGCGTCCCGGAGCGAAAGAGGTCCGGCCGCCCCTTCGCGTGCACCTCGAGCACCTGCGAGAGGCAGTTGTCGATTCCTGGGATGTCGGCGTCGATTGCCCTTCTCACCTGCATGTGTGTGACCCCTATCCTTCCTGAGCGTCGTGGTTCTCGCCAGTGTCTTCTGCCGAGAAGCCCTCGACCGCGCGCTCCTGCACGAACGCGATGAACTCCTCGCGTTCCTGCTCGGTGCGCACGCGCGCTACGTACATGTGGTTGCCCATGTCGTCCGAGAGAACTCCGGGCACGCGTCTTTCCATCATGAGGCTCCCGCCCCAGCGCGCAAGGATCTCGCGGTGGCTGTGGGCGTAGGTGTGGTTGTCTCGCCTTCCGGCGTACACGGCGAACCAGTTGTCGTGGGCGTCGTGCAGGCGGCGCTCGCCAAAGCACACCACTTCGGCCCAGATGCGGTAGACGTCGGTGGAATGCGCGAAGTTCATCATGTCCGGCGTGTAGCCGCCGGTGGGTCGGCAGTTGACCTCCAGGCCAACGTAGTCGCCAGCGTGCCCCAGTCCCTCGCGGTCCTCCGCGAGGCGGAAGAACTCAAGGTGGACGAAGCGGGCGCGTATCCCAAAGGCATGCACGGCAGCGTGGCCCAGGTCGCGCAGCCGGGGGTCGATGCCGGGGCAGCAGTAGTAGGAGAGGTCAAGGCCCTGCCGCGCGACGTCGGACATCGACGGCGGGAACTCCTCCTGGTTCTCGAAGACGGGCTTTCCCCAGGGATCGATGATGGCGTCGTAGGCTGCGATGCCACTGGCGGGTACGAACTCCTCGAGCACGTAGGGCGCGGCACCCTGCCACGAGCAGCGGCCGACAAGGTCTCTGAGCTGGTCGTCGTTGTCGATGCGCATGGCGCCGCCGGCGCCCACGCCGTACTCCGGCTTGGCGAAGGCGGGAAATCCGCCCCACTCCCACACGGCCCGACGGGCGTCGTCGAGTGAGCCCACGCGGACCTGCCTAGCCGTGGGGACGCCGCCCGCCGCGTAGAGTGGCTTCATCTGCGCCTTAGACTGCCACTGGTCGATGGTTGCAAGGCTGGCGCCAGTGGTCACGTGGAAGTCGTCGCGAAGCCGGGCGTCGAGCGGCAGCCAGTGCTCGTTCATCGACTCGATCCAGTCCATGTGGCCGTGCTTCCAGGAGAGGTACGCGACGGCGCGGAACACCTGGTCGTAGTTCTCGAGCGAGTCGACGTGGACGTACTCGTCAAGCGCGCGGTGCAGCTGGGGAGAGATGGCGTCGCTCGGGGCGTCGCCGATGCCGTAGACCGAGGCGCCGCACGAGCGCAGACGGTCGCACCACAGCCAGTAGGTCTCGGGGAACTGAGGCGAGATGAAGACGAAGTTCATGTTGCCCTCCCTGCTACGAATGGGTGGCCGCTGGGGTTCGATTGACCGAATGTGTCCCACATGATAGAGCGACGCAACGTCATTCATTCTTCGGAGTTTATCGCCATTTCTTAAAGTGCCGACGCGTTTGCGCAGGTCGCAGTCATCCGTTTTAAGAGATGGCGATATTCTTTGCGAGTGCGGTGGGCGAGAAGGACGATGAGCCCGTAGGAAAACGCCCTGGTGTGGTGCCGGAGCTTCGGGGGAAATCCTCGCTTTGGCGAGAAAACGACGCCCGAGAAGGACTTTCGTACGCACTTGCCGCGGGAACGCGCCCTCCGGCGAGAAA
>CACYGL010000054.1:7435-7946 GCA_902773995.1 uncultured Coriobacteriaceae bacterium
GCCGCGGGAACGCGCCCTCCGGCGAGAAAGTGGCGCCGGAACCGGGGCTTCGGACGGGATTCCGTACGAGATGGCCCCTCCGGCGTCGAAATGACGCCGGAGCGAGACTTCGATAACGGCGAGAGCGCCTAAAGTCCCAGAAAGCCGTTTCGTGTTTCTTGTGTCGGATATCCTGCGGTCCCACATGAGTTGGATAGAGTGAACTCGTCTGTACACGCGCGAAGGGTGCCGAAGGCCGGGAGACTGCGTTTTGGAACTGTTCTCGCTGCATTTTCTGCTGTTCCTCGTGGCATCTCTCGCTGCCTACCACGTGGTTGGCCGCCTCGCGCGGGACCACGCCTGGCTGGTCCTTCTCGCCGCGAGCCTCGCCTTCTACTGCCTGGTGGGCCGCTGGCAGACGCTGGCCTACATGCTTGCCTGCGCCGCGGTCACCTGGGCGGCGCCCCTGGCGCTCGCGCGCATGGGCGAGAGGTGCAGGGAGGAGCGCGCCGCCGCCCCGGACCGCGCGGCG
>CACYGL010000055.1 GCA_902773995.1 uncultured Coriobacteriaceae bacterium
GCGCTGCTTGGCGTCGTCAAAGACGTCGCCGTAGAGGATGACCTCGGCACCGTAGCCCTTGGTGCGCTCAACCTTGATGAGCGGCGTGGTGGTGGGCATCACGACGATGGAGCGCGCACCGGCGTGCGTGGCGGCGTATGCCACGCCCTGGGCGTGGTTGCCGGCACTCGCGGTGATCACGCCGCGGTCGAGCTCCTCCTGGGAGAGCTTCGAGATCTTGTAGTACGCGCCGCGCAGCTTGTACGCGCCGGTGCGCTGCATGTTCTCGGGCTTGAGCCACATGCGGTTGCCGGTCGCCGCCGAGAGGTACGGGCTCTCCACGAGCTTGGTCTCGAGCGTGACCTCCTTGACCTTCTCGGAGGCCTCCTCGAACGCCTCAAGCGTGAGCATCTCTGCCATGGGAACCCCTATCTGCGCAAATGACGTGTGGGTGTGTTACGGCGCGTCGCCAACCTCGCGCGTGCGCGCACGCATTGCCTATAGTAGGTCTTCACGCCCCGCCAGGTGGTGGTGCGTTTGTGAGAAGTTAACCTCTAATAAGACCGGGAGATCGCATGGAAGACCGCGTGCAAGGCGAGAAGAACGTCGGCGACAAGACGCCGCTCTTCGCCATCCACGACGCAAGCGTGGTGAGGGCGAGCAAGACCATCCTCCACGTTGACGACTTCACGCTGCACGAGGGCGAGCACGTTGCCCTTCTCGGCCCCAACGGCGCGGGCAAGTCCACGTTCATACAGCTCCTTACCAGGGAGGTCTTCCCCCTCTACCGTGATGAGCCGCCCGTGCGCTTTCGCGGCAACCCGCGTCCGCAGCTCACCGACGTGCGGCGGGCCCTCGGCGTGGTGAGCTCCACCATGCACGAGCAGATCCGCGTGCACCTTCCCTCCATCGACATCGTGGTGGGCGGGCTTTTTGGTACCCTGGGCCTCCCCAAGCAGGTGGAGGTCACCGAGAAGGACCGTCAGCTGGGGCTCGACGCGCTCGAGCGGCTCGGCATCCCCGAGGTAGCAGAGCGCGACGTGATGACCCTCTCGACCGGCCAGGCCAGGCGCGTCCTGGTGGCGCGCGAGCTCATCCGCGACCCGCAGGTGCTCGTCTTTGACGAGCCGTGCACGGGCCTCGACCCCGAGGGTATGTACCACGTGCGCGAGACCATGAGCACGCTTGCCGCCGAGGGACGCTCGATCATCCTGGTCACGCACTACCCCGAGGACATCATCCCGGCCATTGGGCGCGTGATGCTCATCAAGAATGCAGCCATCTTCGCAGACGGCCCGAAGGAGCAGATCCTGAGCGACAAGGTCCTCTCAGACCTCTTCGACGTGCCGCTCGTGGTGGACGAGCACGACGGCTGGTACTCGATGCGCGGGCAGTACGGGGTGTAGGTGCTTGTGGAGGGCCTGGTTGTAGAGGTTGGCGCCGGCGGCGACGCCGTGCGGGCGCAGGGGCTTGCAGAGCGCCTGGGCGTTGCGGTTGAGCCACATGGCACCGCAGCTGCCGCTGGCGTGCTGTGCCTTCTCGTGGGCGAGAAGGGCCTCTCGCTCGAGGGTGACGGCATGTCGCTTGCCGCGGACCTCTCGCGCATGGTGCCGCGCCTGCGCGCGGGAAACCTCAGCCGAGAGCTGGTGGTTCGCGCGGCGCGCATCCGCGGGGCCGCTGGTCCGCTCACGGCCGTGGACGCGACGGCCGGGATGGGGGAGGACTCGCTGCTTTTGGCGGCGGCGGGCTTCTCTGTGACGCTCTTCGAGCGCGACCCGGTGATTTGCGCGCTTCTGGGGGACGCCCTGGCGCGCGCGGCGGCAGACCCTGCGCTCGCCGAGGCCGTCTCGCGCATGGAGCTTCGCGGCGAGGACTCCGTGGCGGCGATGCCCGCGCTGGGCTTCTCGCCCGACGTGGTCCTTCTCGACCCCATGTTCCCCGAGCGCCGCAAGAGCGCCGCAGTCAAGAAGAAGCTGCAGCTCATCCAGCGGCTCGAGCATCCCTGCGACGACGAGCGGGGGCTCATGGACGCCGCCCGCGCCGCTGGTCCCCGTCGCATCGTGGTGAAGCGCCCGGCCAAGGGCCCGTGGCTTGCGGGCGAGAAGCCCAGCTATACCGTGGCTGGCAAGGCCATTCGCTACGACTGCTACGCGCTGTGAGGACAAGTTCGGCAGGTGACGCGGCCGCGTCCTTCTCGCCCCTCAATCTCACCACACGCATGCCCTAGACTCTTCGAGTTCAAAAGACATGTCGCCCGCGCCAGGCGCGCGGGCAGAAGGGGGCACGCATGCCCATGGCAACGAAGGATTCCACGATCCCGGTCAAGATCGTCATGCTCACCGGCTACCTGGGAGCGGGCAAGACCACGCTCCTCAACCACATCCTGGCCAACGACGAGGGCATCCGCGCCGCCGTCATCGTGAACGACATCGGCGAGATCAACGTCGACGCGAGCCTGATCAAGAACGGTGGCCTCTCCGCCACCGACAGCCTCATCCCCATGAGCAACGGCTGCATCTGCTGCACGCTCGCCTCCGACCTGGCGCAGCAGCTCACGTCCATCGCCGAGACCGGCGACTTCGACTACATCATCATCGAGGCATCGGGCATCTGCGAGCCCATTCCCATCGCCTACACCATCTCGTCCATCTGCGACCAGACCAAGGGCGGCACCGTGGCGCTCGACCTGGACAACATCGTGGCCGTGGTGGACTGCGCGCGCATGTACGACGAGTTCAACGGCGGTCACGCCCTTCTCTCCGACGACATCGAGGAGGACGACGTCGAGAGCCTTCTCATCCAGCAGATCGAGTTCTGCACCACGCTCGTGCTCAACAAGTGCGACCTCAAGGCCATCGTGCGCGGCCTGCAGCCGCACGCGCGCATCGTGGAGGCCGTGAACGGCAACGTCCCCATGGACGAGCTGCTCAACACCGGACGCTTTAGCTTTGACGAGGCGTACGGCTCGGCCGCGTGGGTCGACGCCATGGAGCACCCCGAGGAGCACGAGAACCCGGAGGTCCTGGAGTACGACGTCTCCACCTTTGTCTACCAGCGCCGCCAGCCCTTCGACTACCACGCGCTCTCCGAGTTCGTGAACAACTGGCCCGAGTCCGTGATCCGCGTCAAGGGCCTCATGTGGGTGCTGGCCAGCAGTTCACGCTCACCGAGAACGGCCAGTGGGCCGCGCTCATGCCGGAAGACGAGCTCAAGCGCAACATGGAGGAGGTCCCCGAGCTGCGCCGCGACTGGGATCCCAAGGTGGGGGACCGCATGGTTCGCCTCTGCGTGATTGGCCGCCACATGGACCGCGAGGCCGTCGAGCGCAGCCTTGACGCCTGCCTCACCACGTGGGAGGGCGAGACGCCTGTCGTCGATGGCCTGGAGTAGGGCAGCATGGACGAGAGCGACAAGACGCGCCTGATGGGGAGTGGCGCCGCGGTTGAGAATGACGCAACGCGCCTGATGGGCGGTGGCGCCAGGGTCGCGAACGACCCCGGCGATACGGTGTACGCTCGTCCCGGCGAGGGAGAGAACGACCTCGGCGCTACGGTGTACGCGCCGCCCGCGGCCTCCCGCACGGCTGCGGCGCCCCGACGCGCCCCGGAGCCCGTGCGCGCCCCGGAGCCCGTGCGCGCCCCGGAGCCCGTGCGCGCCCCGGAGCCCGTGCGCAACGCTGTTCCCTCGCCCTCGCAGACGAGCTACTACGGCTATGGCTACGGTGGCGCCGCCGGCGGCGATGGACGTGGCGCCCACCGCGGCCCCAACCTCAAGCGAATTACGCTTGTGCTGGTAGGGGCGTTGGTGGCTCTCATCGTCTTTGCGGTGGTGTCAAGCTGCGTGAGCGATGCCGTGTCGAGCGTGGCCGCCGGCGCCTCGAGCGGCGCCACTTCAACCACAACTAGCACGACGTCGGGCACGACCACGAGCACCACCACGCCCACGACCACGGGAACCAGCGGCTCCGGCAGTACCGGAGGCTCCACTTCCGGTACAGACACGGGAATCGACCTCGGCGGGATTGCGGATACCCTGGGAGATGCGGCCACCACCGCGCAGGAGGTCGCGCAGAACGTGGGCAGCGTCGCGCAAGAGGTGGCGTCTCAGCTTCCCTCCCGGGTCAAGGGGATTCTCTCCTCTCGCTAGGCTACGGGCCTGCGATTGCCCCGGCGCTTTGAGATCTTGCAATTTTCGATTGATTAGCGATTCCGGCGTTCGGTCTGTGAACTTGCGCGCGAACAGCCTGCACACCGAGCAAACCTTTGCCCACCGCTCGCAGAATTGTTGCTGCACCGCAACATAGGGCTGGTAACGTTTTGACAATTTAAAAGTCGGGCGTCGAGAGGGGCTGTCATGCTCAATCGCTTCTGCAAGAGTCCGTTGTGGGAATGCAACCGTACGCTCATCCGTGTGGCGCAGGGACAAGAGCCCGCTGACCTCGTCATTCGCCATGCCCGGCTGGTGAGCGTCACCACGCACGAGGTCCTTGAGGACGCAGACATCGCCGTTGCTGCGGGGCGCGTTGCATACCTTGGCATTGGTGGCCACACTGCCGAGCACTGCATTGGCGAGAAGACCACCGTCATCGATGCCGCTGGTCGCTACGTGGCACCGGGCTTTATGGACGGCCACATCCATGTGGAGTCCGCCATGGTGGGCCCCTCCGAGTACGCACGCGCCGTGGTCCCGCACGGCACAACTGGCATTTACTGGGACCCGCACGAGGCCATGAACGTTGCCGGCCTGCCCGCGCTGAAGGAGCTCATCCGCGACTCCGAGCGCGTGCCGCTCAAGTGCATGGTCACGCCGGGCTCGTGCGTGCCCGCGGTGCCGGGCTTTGAGGACACCGGTTCCAAGATTGATGCCAAGGACATTCGCGAGACCATGGGCTGGGACGCCGTGGTGGGTCTTGGCGAGATGATGAACGACCCAGGCGTCCTCTCCTGCGACGAGGGGCCGCTCTCTGAGATGGACGAGACCCTCAAGGCCGACAAGACCCTAACCGGCCACTTCACCGTGCCGGACACGGACCGCCAGCTCAACGCCTATATCGCCTCCGGCATCTCCTGCTGCCACGAGTCCATCACGCGCGAGGAGGCGCTCGCCAAGCTCCGCCTGGGCCAGTATGCGCAGCTGCGCGAGGGTTCCGCCTGGCAGAACCTCGAGGAGCTGGCCCACGTTATCACCGAGAACAACATCGACACGCGCCACGTGAACCTTGTCTCTGACGATAACCACCCCGAGACCCTGGTCTCCGAGGGTCACATCGACCGCATTCTGCGCAAGGCCGTGGGCTATGGCATAGATCCTGTCTCGGCCATCCAGATGGTCACGATCAACGTGGCAGACTGCTTTGGCATGTCGCGCGACCTGGGCTCCGTCACGCCGGGCAAGTGCGCCGACCTCGTGTTTCTCGAGGACCTCAAGGACTTCCGCGTGACGCACACCTTCATCGACGGCGAGCTTGTGGCCCAAGACGGCGCGGCGCTCTTCTCGCCAGAGCCCTACCCCTGGCCCAACTTCATGTTCAACTCCATGCACGTGGCGGGGGAGATTGCGCCCGAGACGTTCCGCATTCCCGCGGTCCATGCCGACGGCACGCCCATCGAGGGCGACCACGCGCTGGTACGCGTGATGACCTCGAGTGCGGGCTCCACGATTACCAAGGAGGAGCACCTCGAGGTGCCCGTGGTCGACGGCTGCCTGGAGTGCTCGCCCGAAGAAGACATCCTTAAGGCTTTTGTCTTCGAGCGCCACCACAACACGGGCTCGTTTGCCTACGGCTTTGCCAAGGGCTTTGGCATCCACGGCGCGCTTGCGCAGACCGTGGCCCACGATGCCCACAACCTGCTGGTCATTGGCGACAACGATGAGGACATGGCCCTGGCGGCAAGCCTCCTTGTGGACTGCGGCGGAGGCGAGGTTGCCGTCGAGGACGGCAAGGTGCTTGGCCAGGTGAAGCTGCCCATCCTGGGTTTGATGAGCCCCAAGAGCGTTGAGGAGGTCGCCGCGGAGGTTCGTGGCGCCGAGGCCGCCTGGGCAAAGATGGGCTGTACGATGCCCTCGCCGTTCATGACCATGGCGCTTCTCTCGCTTGCCTGCATCCCGGACCTGCGGCTTACCAACCGAGGCTACGTGGACTGCCACACGTACCAGTTTGTGCCAGTGGTTGTGGAGTAGGGCGAGAAGGCCGCACGTGCCGGGGTGCCCGGTCCGCGCGGCCATTGTTGCGCTGCGTGCCTAGAGCAGCTGGTCGAGCGTCTTTCCGTAGCTGGGGAGAAACTCCGCCACAAAGTCCGCGACCTCAGGCATCTGCGCTGCCATCTCGTCTACCTTGGCGCGGATGCCCTCCTCGGCGGTCTTGAACTCGGCGTTTCCGGACTGCGCCTCGTCGACGCACTTGATGAGTGCCGAGATCTTGTCGGCTGCCTTCACCAGGCGGCGCAGGTAGACGTCGTCCTCGTCTGCTGGGTCGCCGCGGAAGATTACCTCGTAGGTGGGACGCAGGTCTTCCGGCAGCGTGTCAAGCAGCGTGTCCTCGGCGCTTCTCTCCACATCCTTGTAGGCGTCGCGGATGCCACGATTGGCGTACTTTACGGGCGTGGGCATGTCGCCGGTCACGATTTCTGTGGTGTCGTGGAAGAGGCCGATGAGCGCGGCCTTCTCGGCGTCAAGGTGTCGCCCGTAGCGAACGTTGCCCAGCGTGGCTAGGCAGTGCGCGATGGTCGCCACCTCGAGGGAGTGCTCGGAGAGGTTCTCCGGGCGGGCGCTGCGCATGAGCGCCCAGCGCTCGATGTACTTCATCCTCGAGACGATAGCGAAGAACGTAGACTGTTCAGTCATGGCAACCCCTCCTCCCCAGAATGGTACGCTCGGATGAGACAAAGGGACAGTCCCTTTGTCTCATCCGAGAGAGGGAACGCACATGAAGGTCCTAATGCTCAACGGGGGCGTGAGCCCCAAGGGAAACACCGGCATCGCGCTGGCGGAGGTGGCAAACACGCTTTCCGAGCAGGGCATAGATACCGAGGTCTACCACCTGCCCCTCACACCCACGCGCGACTGCATAAGCTGTGGCAAGTGCTCCAAGCTTGGTCGTTGCGTCTTTGATGACGACGGCGTGAACGAGTTTGTCGAGAAGGCCGCCTCGGCAGACGGCTTTGTCTTTGGCACGCCCGTCTACTACGCGCACCCTGCCGGCCGCGTGCTGTCCTTCCTCGACCGTGTTTTCTACAGCGAGAGCGGCCAGTTTGCCTTCAAGCCGGGCGCCTGCGTGACCGTGGCGCGCCGCGGTGGCTGCACCGCGTCGTTTGACGTGATGAACAAGTACTTTGGCATCGCCAACATGATCACGGTGGGCTCGTCGTACTGGAACATGGTCTACGGCGCCAAGACCGGCGAGGCCGCGCTGGACGTCGAGGGCATGAAGACCATGCGCAACCTGGGGCGCAACATGGCGTGGCTGCTCAAGAGCATAGAGGCTGGTCGTGCCGCCGGCGTACCCGCGCCCGAGGTAGAGGGCGGCTCCTGGATGAACTTCATCCGATGAGACAAAGGGAGTTTCCCATTGTCTCATCCCAGCGTGACGAGTAGGGCGACTAGGGCTGCCGTGGCCGCAAAGGCCACGGCGTCACGCGCGCCAAAGTGCAGCGGGTGCCAGTGCGAGCGCGTGCCGCCGCTCTCGTAGCAGCGAGCGTCGAGGGCGCGCGCGAGGTCGTCGGCATGGTGCATCGAACTCGCCATGAGCGCCACAAGCACCGAGCCCACTGCGCGAAGGCGCCGGCCCAGGCTGCCGCGCGCCACCTCGCCACCGCGTGCAACCTGCGCATCCATGATTGCCGAGGCGTCGTTTGCCAGTGTGGGGATAAAGCGCAGCATGAGCGAGAAAACCATGGCCAGCTCGTGGCCGGGCAGGCCCAGCTTGGTGAGTGGCGAGCACGCGGCGTCGAAAGCGTCGCCCAGCTCGGTGGGCGTGGTGGTGAGCAGGAGCAGTGCGCCCACCACGATAGCGGCAAACACGCGCACCGGATAGAGCACGGCCGACCACGCACCGCCGGTGGTTATCGTGATTGGCCCCGCGGCGAGAAGCACGCTGCCGTCGCGAATGAGCAGCAGGTTGAAGACCGCAAGGACGAGAAGCACCCAGAGCACGCCCCGCACGGACGAGAGGACCTCGCCTGCCGGGACGCGCGCCGCCGCAAGTAGCGCGAGCACGCTGGCCGCAACCGCCGCCAGCCCAAGCGGCGAGTGCACGAAGAACGTGGCAATCATGAGCGCTAGGGCGCAGGTCGCCTTGGCGCGGGGGTCTAGCTGGTGGATGGGGGAGTCTGCTGCGTAGTACTGGCCCACGGAGATGCGAAGTGCCATGGCTACTCGTCCCTCCCATCGGCTGCGGGCGCGCAAGGTGCACCGGTTGCGCCAGCCGCGTCGGCGATGGCGTCTGCCAGGGCCTCGTTGGTGAGCGGGTCTCCCAAGGGCGCGCAGCCCGCATCCTCCAGCGCCCGCGCAAACGCAAGCGGGTGGGGGACTCCCAGCCCCATGTCGTGGAGCTTTTCGGCGTTGTCTGCCGAGAAGACCTGGGCCGGCGTGCCCGTGAGCACTACGCGTCCGTCGTCGAGCACGGCCACGAGGTCTGCTCGCGCGGCGTCCTCCATTGCGTGCGTGACCTCGACAAGCGTAGTACCAGTGGCGTTGAGGCCGTCGAGGATGCGGCGCAGCTTGCGGCGGCCCCGCGGGTCAAGGCCGGCGGTTGGCTCGTCCAAGACGAGAAGGTCCGGCTCCATGGCGAGGATGCCGGCAAGCGCGCAGAGGCGCTGCTGCCCTCCGGAGAGCTGGAAGGGCGAGGCGTCGTCCTTGCCCGCAAGACCCACCAGGTCAAGCGCACGCTTCACGCGCTGGTCCACCTCGCTGGGAGAAAGCCCCAGGTTGGATGGGCCGTAGGCCACGTCTTGCGCCACGGTCTCCGCAAAGAGCTGACGCTCCGGGCGCTGCATCACGTAGCCCACGCGGCCATGGAGCCGACGCCGTTCGCGTCGATCTGCCGTGGAGATGCCGTCCACCTCAATGCTGCCCTGGTCAGGCACCTCGAGCGCCGCAATGAGGCGCAGCAGCGTGGACTTCCCCGAGCCCGTCTGCCCCACCAGCGCAACGTGCGCGCCACGCGGCACGTCGAGCGTCACGCCGTCAAGGGCTGCGGGCGCGGCGTCAGCGCGGCGCCGGCGGCAGCGGGACTGCTCGTACGAGAAGCGCACGTCCTCCGCGCGCACCACGGGCGCCGCGGCGGTGTGAGGTGCAGTGCCGGGCGCAGCGGCTGCACGCCCAGAGCGGTGGCCGCTCGTTCTTCTCGCCAGGTCGGCGAGAAGCGCGTCCTCGTCGCAGGTCCAGGAGACGTCCAGCCCGCGCTCGCGCAGCTGCGAGGAGAGCCGTCCGGCGAAGGGCTCCTCCAGGCCCAAGTCGCGCACCTCCTCCACGTGCGAGAAGACCTCCTGCGGTGTTCCTACCAGGGCAATGTGGCCGTGGTCGAGCACCATCACGCGATCCGCGCCAAGCGCCTCGTCCATGAAGTGGGTTACGTGGACCACGGTGCAGCCCACGCCGCGGAGCTTCTCGACAACCTTCATGACCGAGCGTCGCCCACGCACGTCGAGCGAGGACGAGGGCTCGTCGAGTACCAGCACGCGGGGCTCCATGGCAAGCGCGCCTGCGATGGTCACACGCTGACGCTGGCCGCCGGAGAGTCGCGCCGGGTCCGCCTTGGCGTAGCGCTCCATGGCAACGCGGTGCAGCTCGCGGCGAACCAGGTGCTCGATTCTCTCGGGCGGAAGGCCCAGGTTCTCTGGGTTCTGGAAGACCAGCCCCAGCTTCCGGCGTGCGCGGCGGTAGGCGTCAAAGTCTGCGGCGCCGGCTGTAAAGACCTTCTCGCCCACAAGCGTGACCTCGCCAGCGTCCGGGGCGAGAAGCCCGCAGATGACCGAGGCCAGCGTTGACTTGCCGGAACCGTTGGCACCCAGGACGCAGAGGCGTTCTCCCTGGTGCACGTCGAGAGAGATGTTATCAAGCGCCCGCAGGTCGCCGTACGCAAGCGTCACGTGTGCGAGCGAGACGATGGGCGTCTCGCTCGCGTTTGCGCTGGCGGCTGAGGTTGCGGCTGGCTGCGCCATCTAGCGGGCGTCTCCTGCGTTGCCTGCGCCGGGCACCTCGACACCCATCGCCTTGAAGGCGGGTCTCATGATGAGGACAAACACGACGCAGTTAATGGCAATCTTGATGAGGTTGAAGGGCAGCAGCGCCGGCACGATGAGGGCGATGACCGCGTCGAGCGGCATGCCGGTGTAGAACGGCGTCACGATGAGGTTGCCCACGATGCAGGCGGCCAGGCAGACGATACCGCCTACCACGAGGCCAATCACCGCTCCGCGCATGGTGCGCTGCCTGCGGTAGATGAGAGACGCGGGCATGACCAGCGAGAACGTTGCCAGGATCGCCATGATCACGCCATAGACGCCGCTTGCCGTGGCGACGTGTACCAGGTACGGGATGACCGAGACCACGGCTCCCGTGGCTGGCCCAAACGCAAAGCCCGCAATGAGCGCCACGATGCCCGAGGGGTCGTACTTGAGCCACGTGACGCCGGGCAGGATGGGAAACTCCAGCAGCAGCGTGCAGATGGCTGCCATGGCGCAGAGAAGCGCGGTGACCGCGATGCGCCGGGTGTCCCAGCCCGAGGCCGCATGTGTGGAGTGGCTTGCGTTGCGTGATGAAGTGGGTGCCATAGTGGCTTCTCCGTTTCTTCCGTCCGGACTGTAACCGTTGGTCCTGGAATCTCACCAGGTCAGCCGCATTTTTAGCGGGTCGCGGACTTCGCGCGGTTGCGCGTCACCACCAGTGGGGAATCTCACCCCGCCCTGAAACTGTCAGAGGAACTATAGCACTTGAGAAGGAGCATGCAAGCGGCGTGCGCCGCAGAGCTATGCTCGGGCGCTCTCCTTGGGAGCGTCGGAGAGGGAGCCCTTGTCCTTGTCGGCAAACGTGGGACGGATGCCCGGGAAGAGGACGAGCGCAGCAGTCACCCACACCGCAGCCCCCAGCGCGACCTCCATGGCATAGAGCCAGGGGTTTGACCAGGGCACCAGGAAAGCGAGAAGCACCACAGCGCCCGCAGGCGGCATCCAGGTGCGTAGGCCGTTCCAGGCAAGTACCAGCCCGAAGAACGCAAACGCCGCCACCAACGGGCTGGGCAGACCAAAGGTGACCACGGCATCTCTCGCCAGCGTGCCAATGACGCCCGCGATGGCGAGAACCGCCCAGGCCCGCCACGGGCGCAGGCGCAGCGTGAAGTCGGGACGAGTGAGCTCGGTGTAGGCCACGAGCAGCGGTGGGACCGCGAGAAACACATTGCTAGTGGCGTAGGCAGGCACCGCGAACAGCGCGAACACGCACAAGCGGCGAGTCCAGGTTGCAAGGGCCTGCTCGACGGGAAGGCGGAAGGGATGGTAGTCGATTGTCTCCCGCAGCCCCACGCGCTCGAGGGCAACCTGGCCCAGCTCGACGAGTGCCACCAGCACGAAGACGGCCACGGGGTAGATCCAGGAGTCGGTCCCCAGGAGCATGGGCAGGATCGCCGCCGAGAGCATGGGGGTCATGTCGGCACCGGCAATGTTCATGCACAGGGCGCAGAAGGCGTAGCCGATGACCGCGCGGACAGGCAGCGGGATGCCGGGGAAGGCAAGGTTCATGACCAGGCCAAAGACGGCGCCGGTGGTCATAAGTGCGAGCATGCGCGGGCGGTTGACGTTCCAGGCCTGTTTGGGCTGGATCCACGCGCCGCAGAGGATGGCGGTCATCTCGGGAAAGAGGACCTCGGGCGAGCCGATGAGCACCGAGGCGCCCACCATGGCAACGACGAAGATTCCAGCAAGAAGGATGGGCAGCCAGCGCTTTTGGAATGACATGCGGAACGGCCTTCCGTGTTTGTGGTGTCGGGAGTGTAAGCGCAGGGTGAAGGCCCGCGCACAACATCCAACATCGTAGCCCACCTTGCTATACTCAAGAGCCAAGCGCGTGCATGCAGCGCGCAAAACCCAAACTGAGGAGCATGATGTCCGAAAGCGGCACTACTGGCGACGACCACTTGCAACCGCTCGCCTGGAAGCTTCGCTCGATTGTTGGCGAGGACAACGTCCTTGTGAACGAGCCGATGAGCGAGCATACGTCGTTCGAGATTGGCGGTCCGGCCGACCTCTTTGTGATTCCCGAGGACTTTGACGAGGTCCATAACGTTATCGATGCCTGCAAGCAGGCGGATGTGCCCTACTTTGTGCTGGGCCGCGGGTCGGACCTCCTGGTTGCGGACGAGGGGTACCGCGGCGTGATTGTTGCCGTGGCCGATGGCCTCGTTGGCGTGAGCGTCGATGACGACGAGATGTGGTGTCAGGCGGGCGTGACCCTGCGCGAGGCCTCGGAGATGGCGTGCGAGCTGGGTCTTTCCGGCCTCGAGTTTGCCTGCGGCATTCCCGGCTCCATTGGCGGCGCCTGCTTCATGAACGCTGGGGCGTACGGCGGCTGCATGGCTGACGTTCTCAAGAACGTGCACGTGCTGCACCAGGACGGTCGCGAGGAGACCATTCCCGTCGACGAGCTTGACCTGGGGTATCGCCACAGTCGCATTGCGGACGAGGACATGGTGGTTCTCTCGGCGACTTTTGACCTCGACCGCGGTGACCCCGAGAAGATTCGCGAGACCATGGATGAGCTCACGCGCAAGCGCGAGGAGAAGCAGCCGCTCGAGCTGCCCAGCGCTGGCTCGACGTTCAAGCGTCCGGAGGGCTACTTTGTGGGCAAGCTCGTGACCGATGCTGGTCTGCGCGGCTACCAGGTAGGCGGCGCTGCCGTCTCGAAGAAGCACGCCGGCTTTGTGGTCAACGTGGGCGGAGCCACGGCGGCGGACGTTCGCGCGGTTATCGCGCACGTCCAGGACGAGGTCGAGCGCCAGTTTGGCGTGCGCTTGGAGCCTGAGGTGCGCTTCCTGGGATAGCCCTTCTGAGGAGCTTCTCTGTTGTACTGTGCTGTCTTCAAAACCTCACACGTGATGTTTCTTTTTCTATAATCGTTATTGCCCAACAGGGATTTTGTCGCCGGATATAAGAAAAGAAACATCACGTGTGAGGTTTATGGTAGGAGCGCACATGCATAGCCATAAGGAGACGCCACATGTACGCCCTTTTGTCTCATGACTCCGCCTGTGAGGCACTGAGGTTTCTCTCTGTGCGCTCGGCGCTTCCGGCCAAGCGTTTGCCATCTGTCGCGCAGAAGCTTTTGGGTGACCAGTGTGTCTCGACGCAGCGCGAGTATCGTCAGCTCTGCGAGAAGGTCGACCTAGCTTCCCTTGGGGTTCGCACGGCTCCGACGCACCTCCTTGTGCCTTCTCAGCAGATGAGGAGCAGCGGTCGCAGCGCGCATTTTCATGTGTGGTCTGCCGAGCTTCCTGCGAATTCGTGTCTGCAGGTTGTCGATGACGTTCTGCTCAGCGGTCCGGAGTTCACTATCATGCAGTTCGCCGGAGCAACTGCGCGGTTGGATGGGCTTCTCGATGCGCATGCTGCAGCGATTGCTGCAGAGGCTAAAATGCTCGCGGGTCTGGGACTAGAAGACCATGCGACGGTGGATAACCCGCTTGCTTGGGAGCACGAGCGCCGGATTGTGGCAGCGGCGGTCCTTGCGTGCGAGTTCGCTGGAACGTATCGGCTGGGCATGCCTGGTGAGTCAACGCGATACCGGACTTCGCCAATCATGAGCTGCGACGGGTTGGAGCACATGGCGGCCAAGGCAGAGCGCACAACTGCGGCGTCGCGTGCGAGCAAAGCGGCTCGGCTTGCCTTTGATGGTTCAGCGTCGCCAATGGAGACGGCGCTGGCTCTGCTGTTTGCGCTACCTGTGGAATACGGTGGCCTTGGCCTGCCTCGCCCAGTACTCAACGCTCCCGTTGACGTGCCGGGGTATCGTGGGGTCCTGTCCGACAGGGATCAGGTGTCGCCTGATTTCTTTTGGCCAGAGAAGCGTGTGGCGTTGGAGTACGACAGCGGGGAGTTTCACTTCCGCGGCGAGAAGGCTGCAGGTACAGATGCCGTTCGCGCCAACATCTTGACTGCGCTAGGGTATCGAGTCTTCCGTGCTACTCCGCAGACGGTGCGGTCTTTGGCTGCAGTTGAGCTTCTCGGCAGACAGCTTGCTTGCGCGCTTGGTGTTGTTTTGGAGATTCCAGACGAGATTTGCGCTCTGCGACGTCGGCGCCTCTACGCAGAGCTTATGCCGCACCGACGTGAGGGGTAGTGGTCTTCTCTCTTCCTCTTGCGCTGCTCTAAAACCTCACACGTGATATTTCTTAATTGATATTTCTCATAAAAAGACCAGTTGGCATATGAATGACATCAATAAAGAAATATCACGTGTGAGGTTTTGGGCGAGAAGAACGCCGAAGAAAGGTTGACGCAGCGGAAGGGCCGACGCCGAAGAAAGGTTGACGCAGCGGAAGGGCCGACGCCGCAGAGAAGTTAACGCCGCGGCGAGAAAGGCTGCGCTCCTAGTTCTTGAGGCTGTTGAGCGGCGCAGGGAAGCGACCACCGCGATGTGCCAGCACGTTACCGGCAAATCGGTTCACGCTCATCACCGGTGCGCTGCCAAAGAGGCCGCCAAACTCCAGCATGTCGCCCTCCTTGTGGCCAATCGCCGGAATCAGGCGTACCGCCGTGGTCTTGGTGTTGATGACACCGATGGCCATCTCGTCGGCGATGATGCCGGCAATGGCCTCCACGGGGGTGTCGCCGGGAATGGCGATCATGTCGAGGCCCACGGAGCACACGCTGGTCATGGCCTCGAGCTTCTCGATGGAGAGCGATCCGTCCTCGGCGGCGCGAATCATGCCGGCGTCCTCGGAGACGGGGATAAAGGCGCCCGAGAGCCCGCCCACGCTGGAGCTGGCCATGACGCCGCCCTTCTTGACGCAGTCGTTGAGAAGGGCCAGCGCGCAGGTGGTGCCGGGACCGCCGCACTCGCCCACGCCGATGATCTCCAGAATCTTGGCAACAGAGTCGCCGGCGGCGGGGGTGGGCGCCAGCGAGAGGTCGACGATGCCCTTCTCGACGCCCAGGCGGCGCGACGCCTCGCGGCTCATGAGCTCGCCGGCGCGCGTAATCTTGAACGCCGTCTTCTTGATGGCCTCGGCCACCTCCATGAGGTTGGCGTCATCGGGAAGCTGCTCCAACGCAGCGGCCATCACGCCGGGGCCAGAGACGCCCACGTTGATGACCGCGTCAGCCTCGCCGGTCCCGTGCACGGCGCCGGCCATGAACGGCGAGTCCTCCACCATGTTGGCAAAGACCACGAACTTTGCCGCACCGTAGCAGTCGATGTTGGTGGTGCGGCGCGCGCACTCGAGAATGGTCTGTGCTGAGAGAAGCACGGCATCCATGTTGATGCCGGCCCTGGTAGACGCAATGTTCAGCGAGGAGCACACGCGCTCCGTGGTGGCGAGCGCCTCGGGCACCGAGTTGATGAGGCGGCGATCGGCGTCGCCAATGCCCTTCTGCACCAGCGCGGAGAAGCCGCCCATGAAGTCGATGCCCAGCGTCTGCGCCGCACGGTCCATGGCGTGCGCGATGGGGGAGAGGTCCTCGTCTGCGCAGCACGCGGCCACCTGCGCCACCGGCGTCACCGAGACACGCTTGTTCGCGATGGGGAGGCCGTACTCGGCCGCAAGGTCGTCTGCCACAGAGACCAGGTGCTCCGCCTGGTGAGTGATGCGGTCGTAGATCTTGTCGCACATGCGGTCCATGTCCTCATCGGCGCAGCTTGCAAGCGAGATACCCATGGTGATCGTTCGGAGGTCAAGGTTCTGCTCCGTTACCATGGCAAGCGTCTCGGATACTTCCTGCGGCGTGATGTCCATCTGGGCCCTTTCGCTGTGGCTGCTGGCTTCGTCCCGCCATTATAGGTGAGCTGGCACGACGCCCGCGCCGCGGTGCGCAATAGGAAAAGGCCTCGCAAAGTAGGGCCCGCGCCGCGGCAGGGGGCCGCCTGCGTCGCGCACGGCCTTTACCAGCGCAGCTCCTTGAATGACGAGAACCGCTCGTCTGCGGCTGGGAGCTCTTGCGGCACGCATGAACCCGTGAACCCCAGCGTGTACACGCCCGCCGCCTGTGCCGACGCAACTCCCGAGGGAGAGTCCTCGAACGCCACAGCCTCCGTGGGTGCCACGCCAAACGCCTCGAGCGCGTGCGCGTACGGCTCTGGGCTCGGCTTGTGCTGCTCGACGTCATCTCCGCCAATCACAAGCTCGACGAGGTCGGCAAGGCCAACGCGCGCAAGGCCTACCTCTACGAGCACGTGCCGCGTGGTAGAGACCACGGCGATGTGTGCGCCCGCCGCACGCAGCCGCTCCATGACCTCGCGCGCTCCAGGGGATGCCTTGATGGGGAGCTCCCGGTAGATGATGTCGCTCGGCTCGCGACGGGCAAAGAACTCGGCGGCGCTTACGTCCATGCCGTGCGCGCGGAAGAGCGCGGGGATGGACTCCAAGCCGTCGGTCCCGGACAGCGATGCCTTCTCGGCCTCTGTTGGCTCGATGCCGTAGGAGGCGTAGGCCTTCTCGTCCAGCTCGATGCCAAAGCGCTCGGTGTCTGCGAGCGTGCCATCGAAGTCGAAAAGCGCCGCCTTCACGCATTCCGGTCGATGCGGCTTCCCCATGCTTCCTCCCGTATTCCTCGATTTCGCATGGGGTTCATTGTAGTGTGTAGGGGCAGTTCGTCCGAAGCGATTTGCGCCGCGAGGGGCGCAGAATGGTGCCATGGGGTTGTGACGTTGGGAGCGACATGGGCAAGGGAAAGAAGCGCGGCAAGGGTGCCAAGAAGGACGTCGTCTGCGGTTGCAAGCATGTGACCAGGGCGGATGTAGAGGCAGCGGTTGATGCTGGCGCGACGGATTTGGCTGACGTCAAGCGCATGACCGGTGCCGTGACCAAGTGCGGCAAGTGCAAGGGCCGCGTGAGACCGCGGCGCAGGAGGTCGCGGCTGCGCCAGAACCAGAGCCCGTGGCAGCGCCTGAGCCTGCCGTCGAGAACACCCTTGTCATCCATGGAATCTACCGTCACTTCAAAGGCGATTCATACCTCGTCGAGGACGTTGCGCACGACTCCGAGACTGGCGAGGAGGTCGTGGTCTACCGCAAGCTCTACGGAGACGGATCGCTCTGGGTGCGTCCAAAGACGTTGTTCCTCTCGCCCGTCGATCGCGAGAAGTACCCGGAGGCAACACAGCGCTGGCGCTTCGAGCTGCAGCACGTCGAAAGCGTGGCCAGAAGAGCGTAGGGCCGTCGCCACTTGGCCGCATCACGAGTTTGTGCGGGATGGGGCGTTTATGGAACGTCGCTGTGCGCCAAGGCAGCGCCATATTGCTCCATGGGAGCGCGGATTAGTGCTCCGCAGTGTAGTTGCACCTGTCCTTCGCGTCTACGGGGCAGCTTTTCGACACATAACAACGTTTCTTGATTCAATAACGTACGATTTCTGCCCCGCGGCCCCGCTGGGCGCCCGCGCGCCGGGCTACCTGGACGCCAATACCAGCTTGCGCGACTTGACCGAGCCGTATGTCGCCGAGCTTTTTCTCGACGCACGGACCCCCTTGGCGTAAGGTTGGCTTATGGACAAGAGACTCACATACCAGGATTACGCCAGCTTTGCGCGGCTGAGCCTGGCGGAGCTCGCCCGCCAGTGTGAAGCGGAGGCGTTTCGTGCCACTGGCCCGGGAGGACAGGGTGTTAACACCACCGACTCTGCCGTGCGCATGCGCCACGTGCCTACTGGAATTATTGTTGTAAGCAGGGAATCTCGCAGCCAGCTCCAGAATCGGGAACGCTGCCTAGAGAAGATCCACGCGGAGCTGCTTCGGCGCTCGCGTCGGCCAAAAAAGCGCCATGCTACCAAGCCCACCAGGGCATCTGTGCGTCGTCGACTTGAAGAGAAGGGTAGACGTGGGGTGGTGAAGCGTCTGCGTCGGCGTCCTGGCATGGACGAGTAGCTTTGGACTAGCGAGCTGGTTTGTTTGGTAGATCCAAGTGCTCGCGGCTGCATCGAACTGCCTCTCGTTACACAAATTTCGCTACTTTTGCATCGAACCCGCCTTCTTTACACGTACTTTCTGGCTACGCCTAAGTAGCGGCATCTCGGTACATACCATATATTGTGTTAAGTGATGTTTGTATAACAATATATGGGAAGTCATATCAAGGCAAACTCAAAAACTAGGTGTAACGAAGACGAGTTCGGCGCAAGAATCGGAAAATTTGTGTAACGAGAGGCATTTCGATGCGGGGAGATTCCCCGTGGGTGGGGCAAGGTCCCCGCCGCTCTACTCCTGCTCCTCCGCGAGGAAGTCGAGCAGTCGAACAATTCGCAGGTCGGGGACAATCCACAGCAAGAATGCGATGACCAGTGCCACCAGCGCAAGGTGGGAGCTGGGAAAAACCAGCGCGATGACAAGCGCGATAGCCTCAAGCCCTAGAGTGAGACGCTCCTTGAGAAGTGAGCGCTTCTCCACCATCGCACGGCGCTCCATCTCCCTTTCGTTGGCGGGGTTGGGCGGGCAAGACTGGCTCAAATCGCGGCGAATGACGCGCTCGAGGTTCATGTACGTGAGCGATACCAGCATGTTCACAATCACGTAGCAGGTGGTGGGCAGCGCCGCGAACCCCGTCTTCTGCATCCAGTCCGTGGCAAGGGGGAAGAACGAGAGCACAAAGAGAAACGCGAGGTTCGACCAGAGCATGCGCCCGTTCACGCGGTTGACAAGCTTGAGCAGGTGATGATGGTTATTCCAGTACGTCCCCACGCCAATGAAGCTCACGGCATATGCGGCTATGGCCGGCAGCAGGCCCAGCAGGTCGGAAAGCCCATCGCCCTCCGGTGCGGTAATCCCAAGCACCATGATGGTGATGATGATGGCAATCACGCCATCGCTGAACGCTTCCATCCGACCCTTGTCCATGTGGCTCCTTTCGCTGCAATCACGGCGAACTCAGGATAACGCGAGCGTGGGGCGGACGCTTGCGCTATTCAAAGAGCTTTGGAGCGGACGCCCGATAGGCGCTGGGACTTTGGCCAACCATCTGGGAGAAGCGGTAGCTAAAGTTGCTGTCGCTCGAAAAGCCAACCCGCTTCGCAATGGACGAGATGGGCATCTGGCTCTCAGCGAGCAACTCCTTCGCGCGCGTGATTCGATATCGCAGCAGGTAGTTATGGGGCGTGGTCTCGAGCTGCTGTCTGAAGAGTCGAATAAGCTGAGAGGTACTCACTGATGCCGCTGCTGCAGCCTCCTCAACCGTGACCTTCCTCGAGAAGTTGCTTTCGAGGAAACCCTGCGCCACCTCTACGGCGTTCTGCTCTCGCGATGGGATTGCGGATTCGGTGGCAAGGACCATCTCTGCCAGAAGTTGATGCACGGCAAGGCTAACTCGAATAACCTGTGTGCGCCCCTCATCCGAGAGGTTCTCGAACAGGCAATCGAAGCAGGGACGAACGGAGGAAAGCGGGGCATCGACCGGCCGCAAGGCGGGGAGTCCAAGCTGGGACCCAAGGGGAGCTACGCCCGAGCCGTCTACGTGCGCCCACAGGTGATACCAATGGCGGCGTGAGGGAGACGTCCCGTAGCTCTGGGGCTGGCGACAGTCCATAAGGAGTGCCTGACCCTTCTCAAGCATGACCTCCTGCCCACCTTGGCGTATCACGCCAGCCCCACCGAGCGTGTAGAAGACAATGTATGACTCCTTGTTCGATCGCTCGGTGGTGAATCGCTCGCGAGCATAGAAAGCGCCAACTTCCGTGCAGTAGAAAGGGAGCTTTCTCTCGCTGGGTGAGGGGGTTCGCCGAAGCCACGAGCTTCGCTCCTCGACGTCCATTGTGTAGCTGAGCATGAAGCACCATCTCCGGAAATCGGTCTAGTGCGTGTTCACCAGTAATGCGCATTTATCGAAACTCAATGCGCACTATCACTATGGATGGCTCAATTTATCGCACATATCATGCTCTTGTGACACAAAACAGCTGAGAAATAAAAAGCAATTACAGATAGCGCAATTCTGATTCAGGGAGGCACCATGGCTTCGCGTCATCTTGCAATAGACATAGGGGCGTCAAGTGGCCGCGCCATTGTGGGCGAGCTTGACGAGACGGGCCGTCTGCGCCTAACCGAGGTCCATCGCTTTGAGAACGGCCTTGTGCAGCGCGCGGGGCATCTGTGTTGGGACATCGATGCCCTGTGGGAGAGCGTTCTCGACGGGCTGGCCGCCGCATACGAACAGGGCCTCACGCCCACTACGGTAGGCGTTGACACCTGGGGCGTGGACTTTGTCCTGCTCGATGCCCAAGACCGTCGTCTTGGCGAGGCCGTGGGCTACCGCGATGCACGCACACAGGGCGTTCGAGAGGAGCTCGAGCACACGGGCGCCCTCACCTTCCAGGAGCACTACGCGCGCACGGGCATACAGTACCAGCCGTTTAACACGGCCTACCAGCTCTACGCCCTCAAGCGCGAGCACCCCGAGCAGCTGGCTGCCGCCCGGACCTTCCTCATGGTGCCCGACTACCTCAACTTCCTGCTCTGTGGCGAGAAGGCCAACGAGTACACCAACGCATCCACAACCGCGCTGGTAGGAGCCACGTCGCGCGACTGGGACCGCGAGCTTCTCGCCCACCTGGATCTTCCGGCAGACCTCTTCCTGCCCGTCCGCATGCCAGGCTGCTCGCTGGGCCGTCTGCGTCCCGAGGTTGCGCGCCGCGTGGGTTTTGACGCCGAGGTGGTGCTCCCCGCCACGCACGACACTGGTTCGGCCTTCCTGGCCGTTCCCGCGCGAGATGACCATGCGGCCTTTCTCAGCTCCGGCACCTGGAGCCTTCTGGGCACGGAGCTTGCAGCGCCTGTGACAACGCCTGCCAGCGCAGCCGCAAACTTCACGAACGAGGGTGGTTACCAGGCACGATATCGCTATCTCAAGAACATCATGGGCCTCTGGATGATTCAGTGCGTGCGGCGCGAGTCCGTGCGGCCAGACGGTACCCTTCCCAGCTGGGGCGAGCTTGTCGCCACCGCTGCGAGCGCCCACGAGCAGGGCTTCCGTGCGCTTGTGGACGCCGAGGATGCACGCTTCCTCTCGCCAGACTCACGGGCGAGGTGGCGTGCGTGGTCTTCGACTCTCTCGCCGCAGCTTACGCGCGCACCGTGCACCAGATGGAAGGGCTTACCGATACCTCGTTTACCAGCGTGAACATTGTTGGCGGGGGCTCTGCCAACGCCTATCTCAACCAGGCCACGGCAAATGCCTGCGGCCTTCCCGTCTTTGCCGGCCCCACCGAGGGCACCGCGCTTGGCAACCTCATCGTGCAGCTGATTCACGCGGGCGAGCTCGCGGATCTCGCGTCCGCCCGCGCGACCATCGCAAGGAGTTTTGACATCAAGGAGGTACTACCCCATGAGTGACGCAAGCACCACCGCCTACGAGGCGGCCCGCGCACGCTACGCCGCCTACGGCATCGACACCGAGGCCGTTCTCGCGCGCCTGGCAGCAAAGCCCATCTCAATGCATTGCTGGCAGGGCGATGACCTCGGGCGGCATCATGACCACGGGCAACTATCCCGGCCGCGCCCGCAACTTCGAGGAGCTCACGGCGGACTTCGCCTACGCCGCGAGCCTCATTCCCGGCGCCAAACGCGTGAACCTGCACGCCAGCTACGCTGTCTTCTCGGCAGCTAACCCCTGGCACGACCGCGACCAGCTCACCTACGAGGACTTTCGTCCCTGGGTCGAGTGGGCGCGCGAGCAGGGCTTTGGCATCGACTTCAACCCCACGTTCTTCTCGCATCCCCGCGTGAACCACGGCCTTACGGTGAGCTCGCCGGACGAGGAGACCCGCGAGTTCTGGATCCGCCATGGCATCTGCTGCCGCCAGATTGCCGAGAGGATCGGCGAGGAGCTAGACGACGAGGTCCTTCTCAACTTCTGGATTCCCGACGGCCTGAAGGACACCCCAACCGACCGCTATGGCCTGCGCAAGAACCTGGTGGACGTGCTTGACCGCATCTATGCCGAGCCCGCGCCGCACGTGGTGGACGCCTTCGAGCAGAAGGTCTTTGGCATTGGCGTCGAGGGCTTTACGGTGGGAGACCAGGAGCTCTACGAGGGCTGGGCAGCGCGCCACGGCGGGAGCGCCTGCGTGCTTCTCGACACCGGCCACTTCAACCCTACCGAGAACGTGGCGGACAAGCTCTCCGCGCTGGCGCTCTTCTTTGACCACTTGCCGCTGCACGTCACAAGGCCCATGCACTGGGACTCGGACCACGTGACCCTCTTCAACGACGACCTGCGCGAGCTTGCCGGCGAAATTGTGCGCGTGCCGGGCGCCTGGGAGAAGTCGATGATTGGCATGGACTTCTTCGACGCCGCCATCAACCGCATCGGCGCGTGGGCTTGCGGCATGCGTTCCATGGAAAAGGCCCTGCTCTTCCAGCTGCTTCAGCCAAACGACCAGCTCAAAGACATGCAGAACACGTTCCAGGACTCGCGCAAGATGATCGTGCTCGAGCAGTTCAAGTGCATGCCGTTTGGTGACGTATGGGACGAGTACTGCCGCCGCGAGGGAGTGCCGCTCGAGGGCGAGCTGTGGGACAAGGTCAAGTCGTACGAGGATGACGTTCTGAGCGCCCGCGCGTAGGCGTTGGCGAGAAGGGGAGCAACACTCATGGCTATGGTGGACCTGGATTTTGTGCAGGCATACGTGCGCATGTGCAACGACGGCTGGCTGTCTGAGCGAGAAGGACGTTGAGGCGGCGCGCCCGTTCTTTGACGAGCCACGCGAGTGGCACGAGATTGGCGTTGCCCTGCCCAACCTGGCGGGGGAGTACTTTGTGGCAACGGGCTCGGGCAAGTACCTGAGAAACGTGGCGCTTGACCCCGAGGCTAACATTGGCATCTGCGAGTTGGACGAGAAGGGCGAGCGCTGGCGCGTGGTGTGGGGCCTTCCTGGCAGCGTCCCCACGAGCGAGTTCCCCACGCACCTCATGAACCACAGCGTGCGCAAGCGCGTGACCGGCGGCGCCAACCGCGTGATCTACCACTGCCACGCCACCAACGTGATTGCGCTCACCTACGTGCTGCCGCTCACCGACCGCGATTTCACGCGCGCGCTCTGGCAGAGCGCCACGGAGTGCCCGGTGGTCTTCCCCGAGGGTGTGGGCGTGGTGCCGTGGATGGTCCCCGGCGGCGTTGACATTGCGCGCGCCACGAGCAAGAAGATGGAGACCTACCAGGCCGCGATCTGGGCCATGCACGGGCTCTTCGTGAGCGGTCCGGACTTCGACGCTGCGTTTGGGCTTGCGCATACCATCGAGAAGAGCGCTGACGTCTACGTGCGCGTTCTCTCCTGCGGCGGCGTGCGCCAGACCATCACCGACGACGACCTGCGCGCCATCGCGCACGACTTTGGTGTGACGCTCAACCCGGCGATGCTCTAGGGGTTTGGCGCCCGGGGCCGCGCGGCTCCGGGCGCCCGTTTCTCTCGGCGCCGTTGCTTTCCTTCTTGGCGGCGCTCCCCTCGCTACTGCGGCAAACCTGCGGCTTAATAGCAGTCACCGAGAAGCCTTCAAGCCCGCTACCTGGGGTTCTTCTCGGCAGCGCCCTTCTTGGACTGCAATTAAACCGCAGGTTTCTGTTAGGCCGACATGAGTCGAGAAGTGCCGTCATGCGCCGACAAGAGCCGGCATGTGCCGGCACGCATCTGTATGCTGCCTACCACGCCCCGTGCGAGAAGTCGGAGAGCAGGTGCCGGATGCGGTAGACAATCACGCGCTCACCGTCGATATAGTAGAAGACCTTGAAGTTGTACACGTTGACTGACCTGTACTCGTGAAGCGTTGGCAGCGGTGGCTCAAACTGGTAGACGGGGTGCTGCTCCGCCTCTTGGAGCAGGCGCTCGAAGGCGGAGAAGAACTCGTCCTCAAGGTGCTCGACAAACACCTCGTCCTGGTAGGTGAGCACGTAGTTCTCGAGCTTGCCAAGGTCCCTCACGGCATCATCGGTGAGCAGGTATTCCTTGCGCTTCACGACGATCGCCTCGCCTTGAGGGCGGCTCGCGCCTCCTTCGCGCTCAGGAGGGTGAGATTACCCGTCGCCTCGCGCCGCTCAGTCTCTCGAATAGCCTGCGAGAATGACCTCTCCTGCGCGCTTGCTGCGGCGTTCCAGGTGTCGTAGTCAACCATCGCCCACTTGGGACGCCCGTTCTGGGTGAGAACAACTACTTCGCCCTCGTCGGTGAACTGGGAGACGGACTTGATGTCTGCGCGAAAGTCGCTCACGGGGACAATCCTTGGCATGGCCCTCACCTCACTGCTATAGAAGAAATTTCTTCTATTGTAGCAATTGGATTCTGTGGTGGCCCCCTACACCCAATAACTCTGTTCTTTAGCGGTTTTTGAGAACCGAGTCCGACGTTTGCCCAGGTCGCGAGAAGTGCTTTTCTCAGATTCCGCTAAAGAACGAGAGAGAGGCGGGATTCCGTGCGCAGGTACCCCTACTTCTTGCTCCCTCTCTCCTTGCCGTTGGACGCGCGGCGTGCCATGTCCTCAAGCTCGCCCGCGGCGTCGTTGGCCTTGCTGCGCCACTCGGCGACCTTGGCCTTGTTGTGGGCGTTCTCGTACTGGGTGGCAATGAGAAGCGCGAGCCGCATGCGCTGCTGTGGCCCCTTTGCCTCCTCGTACTGCTTCTCCATCTCGGGGATGTGGCTCGTGTCGTTCTCGGCGAAGATCTCCCACATGAGGCGCGACTCCTCGGCCACGGGCTTCTCAGCGGTCTTCTCGATCTCCTCGAGCAGCGGCTTTGCGTCCTTGTAGCGCTCGTGCTCCATGTAGAAGCGGTAGGCCTTCACCACGGCCTCGCTGCGCTGGTTTTTGGACGAGCGCATGGTAAGCAGGATGTCGAACTGCCGAGAGGCACCCTCGACGTCGTCCTTCACGAGGTAGGCGTTGAGCTTCATGTACTCCCTGTTGAACGGCGGGTAGAGCCACTTGGAGCTTGGCTTGTCGAGGAGGTCGAGCGCCTCGTCGCAGCGGCCGTCGCGCAGGAGCAGCGCGAACTTGTTGAGGCGCGTGCTGCGCATGACCTGCTCCACGATGAAGTATGCCGCCGCGGCGGCGATGAGCGCGATGGTGATGGGGTTGAAGTCCATGGGGTCTCCGGATGACGTGGGGTTACTGCGGATACCAGTGTAGCCAATGAGACAAAGGGACACTCCCTTTGTCTCATCGCGGGGCGTGCCGCGTATCCGCCAGATGGTCTAGCTCCCAAATTTGCGAGCTTATCTCCCAAAATTGGGAGCTAGTCTCGCACTGAGCATGAGGGACGCATTATTGTCGATGCGGGGCCTGTGGGATTCGCAAACACTACGGAGAGGCGACATGGCAAAGGTGACGCTCAAGGACATCGCGCGCGAGGTGGGGCTTTCGCCTGCCTCGGTGTCTCTCGTTCTCAACAACCGACCGTGTCGCGTGAGCGAGGAGAACCGACGTCGCATCAAGGAGGTCGCGCGCCGCAAGCACTACATCCCCAACCAGATCGCCCGCAGCCTCGTGATGCAGCAGTCGCGCTCGTTTGGGCTGGTCGTGCCCAACATCCAGAGCCGCTACTTTGCCTCGCTTGCCAACAACCTCGAGATTCTCTGCCGCGAGAGGGGATACCTGCTGCTCATCACCAACTCCGTGGGCTCCTCCGAGAGCGACGCCGAGCTGGTCCGCCTGCTGGTGAACCGCGGAGTGGATGGCATCTTCCTTGTGGTCTCGGACGAGTTCACCACCGATAAGGAGCTGATAGACGACCTCACACAGCTGCCCGTTCCGCTTGTGATGGTTGACCGTTTTATTGATGGCGTGAGCTGTGACCGCGTGCGCTACGACAACGAGCTAGGCGGCTACCTGGCCACGGACCACCTGCTGCGCCACGGCCACCGACGCGTGGCATGCATCATCAATCCAGATTCCAATACCGGCCGGTTGCGCCTCGCGGGCTATCGCCGTGCCTTAAGCGAGCATGGCATTTCGTTTGATTCCAAGCTGGTCTTTGAGAGTGACTACTACATCCCCGACGCCTGGCGGGCGGCCGAGGGGCTTCTCGCCACGGACGCCACTGCAGCATTTGCGAGCAGCGATAACATCGCGCTGGGGCTGCTCAAGCGTGTGTACGAGCGCGGTCTTCGCGTGCCGGGCGACCTCTCGGTGGTGAGCTACGACAACAGCGCCGCTGACTCGCTCTTCGAGCCGGCGCTCACCTCCATCGAGCAGAACGTGCCGGCCATCTCCGAGGTCGCGGTGCAGATGATGCTCGCACGGGTAGGGGAGCACGCCGAGGACGCAGACGTTGCGGCGCCGGTCGAGCGCATACTCACTCCGCGGCTAGTCGAGAAGGACAGCGTTCGGGCGTTGTAGGGGCGCCGAGTGACGGTGACGCGCGGCCTGTTGGCACGAATTGACGGTTGGGCTACCGTTTTTCTCGGTACCACCAAGTATCCGGCGGTTCGACATTTGATAAACAGCAGGTCAGAGAATTGTCCCTTCAACAGGGACGTATTAGGAACTGAACCAAAACTCCGCGAGACAGGTAGAAGCGGGGTCTCGACAGCAGGCGTATTGCATGACGTAGCGAATCGCCCGGTGCCCAAAGGCGCGTTCTCACGACGATTCTGTGCGAACGGGCTTCTCGGACTCCTTTGTTTGCCGCACCTCCAATTGTGCAGAACTTGCGGCGCTGTCGAGAATTCTCATCCATTCTCGTGTTGATAAAACGTTTTACCTACTACACTCAAACCGTGAGCAATGCGAAACAAGTAGGCGAGCGGTGCCAAACGCCCGCTCGAGTGGCGGTGCCAAGTGCCCGTCAGTGAGAGGAGAGAGAATGGCTCAGCCTGTGTTGGGAACTCCCTGGAAGAAGCTCAACGGCCCGGTGAGCGAGGACGAGATTGCGTGGGTCGACAAGTACTGGCGTTGCGCCAACTACCTGTCCGTTGGCCAGATTTACCTGCGTTCCAACCCCCTCATGCGCGCGGACTTCAAGAACCAGGACGGCCCCGACGGCTTCACCCGTGAGGACGTCAAGCACCGCCTCGTTGGCCACTGGGGCACCACGCCCGGCCTGAACTTCCTCTTTGGCCACGTGAACCGCCTCATCCGCGACCACCAGCAGAACGCCATCTTCCTCATGGGCCCCGGCCACGGCGGACCTGCCGGCACCGCGCAGTCCCTGCTCGACGGCACCTACCGCGAGATTCGTCCCGACATCACCGATGACGAGGCCGGCCTCCAGAAGTTCTTCCGCCAGTTCTCCTATCCCGGCGGCATCCCCAGCCACTACGCGCCCGAAACCCCCGGCTCCATCCACGAGGGCGGCGAGCTTGGTTACGTGCTCTCCCACGCCTACGGCGCGGTTCTCGACAACCCCAGCATGCTCGCGGTTGCCGTGGTGGGCGACGGCGAGGCCGAGACCGGCCCGCTTGCCACCAGCTGGCAGACGAACAAGTTCATGGACCCGCTAACCGACGGCATCGTGCTGCCGATCCTGCACCTCAACGGCTACAAGATCGCCAACCCCACCATCCTCGCCCGCATCTCCGACGGCGAGCGCGACGAGTTCTTCCGCGGCATGGGCTATCACCCCTACAACTTTGTCGCCGGCTTTGACGAGGAGGACCACGCCTCCATCCACCGTCGCTTCGCCGCGCTCCTCGAGGAGGTCTTCGACGAGATCTGCGACATCAAGCGCCGCGCGGCCGCCGGCGAGGCGTCCCGCCCGTTCTACCCCATGATCATCTTCCGCACCCCCAAGGGCTGGACCTGCCCCAAGGAGATCGACGGCAAGAAGACCGAGGGTTCCTGGCGTGCGCACCAGGTGCCTCTGGCGTCTGCTCGCGACACCGAGGCCCACTTCGAGGTCCTCAAGGGCTGGCTCGAGTCCTATGACCCCGAGGGTCTCTTTGACGAGAAGGGCGCCATCCGTCCCGAGGTCACCGAGTTCATGCCCGAGGGCGAGCTGCGTCTGGGCGCCAACCCCAACACCAACGGCGGCAAGCTGCTGAAGGACCTCGAGCTCCCCGACACGGCGAAGTATGCGATCGACGTCGAGAAGGGCGGCCATGGCTTTGGCGCCACCGAGGCAACCCGCGTGCTGGGCGAGTACACCGCCGAGCTCATCAACAACAACCGCGACATGTTCCGCATCTTCGGCCCCGACGAGACGGCGTCCAACCGCCTGCAGCCCAGCTACCAGGTGACGGACAAGCAGTGGTTCAACGGCGACCTCAACGACGACCCTGCCAACGACGAGCACCTCGCGCCCGTGGGCAACGTTATCGAGCAGCTCTCCGAGCACCAGTGCGAGGGCCTTCTCGAGGGCTACATCCTCACCGGCCGCCACGGCCTGTGGTCGAGCTACGAGTCGTTCGTGCACATCGTGGACTCGATGGTCAACCAGCACTGCAAGTGGCTTGAGGCCACCGTCCGCGAGATCCCTTGGCGCAAGCCCATCTCCGGCCTCAACATGCTGCTCTCCAGCCACGTCTGGCGCCGGCTTTGTCGACGTGCTTCTCAACAAGACGTTCAACAACGACCACGTGGTGAACATCTACTACCCAGCCGACGCCAACCTGCTCCTGGCCGTGGCCGAGCGCGCCTACACCTCCACCAACTGCGTGAACGCGGTCTTCGCCGGCAAGCAGCCCGCCCCCACGTGGGTCACGCTCGACGAGGCCCGCGAGGAGCTCGCGGCCGGCGCCGCCGAGTGGAAGTGGGCGTCCAACACCGCCGATGGCGAGGAGCCCGACATCGTCCTCGGCTGCTGCGGCGACGTTCCCACGCAGGAGACCATGGCCGCGCTCGAGCTTCTCGACAAGCTCGGCGTCAGGTGCCGCCTGGTGAACGTGGTTGAGCTTCTCAAGATCCAGAACGCCTCCGAGAACGACGAGGCGCTCACGGACGAGCAGTTCACGGCCCTCTTCACGGCCGACAAGCCCGTCCTCTTCGCCTTCCACGCCTATCCCGGCACGGTTCGCCGCCTCATCTGGGACCGCCCGAACCACGACAACTTCCACGTCCACGGCTACGAGGAGCAGGGCTCCACGACCACGCCGTACGACATGCTGCGCCTGGACGCGCTGCGCATCCTGGACGCCGAGAAGTGGGCCGACCAGATTGCCGAGTGGGAGCAGTTCCGCCAGGACGCCTTCCAGTTCGCCGTCGACAACGGCTACGACCACCCCGCCTTCACCGACTGGGTGTGGCACGACGCCAAGGACACCGCCGCGGCGATCAGCGCCACCAAGGCCACCGGCGGCGACAACGAGTAGCCGCTGGCTGCGCGATTGTCACG
>CACYGL010000056.1 GCA_902773995.1 uncultured Coriobacteriaceae bacterium
TAGCTGGTCGGCATGCCTTTGCCTTATCTGAAAACTTTCATTGCCATAGATGAAACGTCACGATGCCGAAGCTGCAAGTCTCAAACTAGCGGAAACAGCACGCAGCAATCCGTCTCCGCGTCCAGTACTTGCGCGGCCCGACCGACGGCGCCTCTAGGCGACCGCGGTTTGCCGTGAGCACGCGCCCGGAGCTTCTCCACGCACGCAGGACGCAGAGGGCAGTGAGCTTGTTGAACGTTATTCTCATGCCGGCCTCCCTTCGGACGCAGTTCCTTTGCGCTGCAGTGCGGCTCCCCCAACGGCAGCGTGGCGAGAGGGTACGCCATCGGGCGCCCGGGTGGCTCTCCGGAAAGTGAACACGAATTCGAGCGGAGGATGCGGGTTGTCACAAAAGCCCTGTTGAGCGCTTGGAGCCAACGTGTGGCGAGAAGAACGTGCGCGTTCTTTGGTGTCAGATTCAAGGGGCGGGGAGGGGCCGGTGTGGGCGACTCCTGCCGAGAAGGACCGCGCTTGGTGGCCCATTGGGCGATGCTGCGACAAATTGCCGTAAGAAGCATCGAGGATAGTGACGTTATTATGCCCTGCTTCGGACAGCTTTCTGACCGAACAGGACATTGTTGGTGAGTGGCAATATTTTCATTGGTTCTCCATATCTATGGTGCGCCATTCAATGGCCTTGCATCGTTACGCGCTTGACCGGTGTGTGTGCTGCTCGCCGTTGCGTCCTGACTTGCAGCCGGTCGGTGTCGCCAACCCGGTGCTGTTGGCCCGGTGTTGCCGGCCCGTACGGCCGCTCCGCCGCCGGTCGGTGTCGCCAACTCGGCGCAGTCAGCTCGGCGCAGCCGACTCGGCGTAACCAGCTCGCCTCCCGCCTCTCGAAAAGTGAACACGAATGCTGGACGTCTGGAGTTGGGGCCAAGAGACGCGCAGTTGCCGAGAAGCCCGCAACTGCTTTAGCCGAAAACGTGTTCACTTTTCGGTCCCGCAGATAGCCCGCCCCGCAGTGAGTCCCGCCCTGCGGGGACGCACTGGGCCGTCGCGACCGTCGCAACCGTCGCGGTCGCGGCCACGGCAGCGGCACGTTTCGGCACCGTCACCGGCCCGCCCGGCCATCGTGTCCAGCGGGTAGAATCGTGCCCGTACACTCGCGCCGTCGCGCCAGAGCCTCACGTTGCGCCCGGTGCCAGCGGCCGGAAGGGAGGAGACCGCACATGCCAAGCGTTGCTCGCAGATACGGCCCCGGGGGAACCGGCAGCACCGCTCCCTTCGAGCGCCCGTCCCGCGCCACAGACGACGCCCTTCTCGCCCCCGTGGTCCTCATGGTCTCCGGCGGCGCGGATTCCACGGCCCTCCTGGTGCTGGCGGCGACATCCGCGCTGGACATCGAGGACGGCCGCGGCCGCGCCCGCATCGCCCGCGAGCGCCTCCACGTCCTCCACGTGAACCATCGCCTGCGCGGCATCGACGCCGACGAGGACGAGGAGTTCGTCCGCGACCTCGCCGCCCGCTACGGCATCCCCTGCACCATCCGCCGCGTAGACGTGGCCGCCCTCGCGGCGGCCTCCCCAGGTGGCAACGTGGAGAACGCCGGCCGAGAAGTGCGCTACAGCGAGGCCACCCGCCTGGCCAACGAGCTCTCGGCCCAGCTCGGCACGCCTCGCTCGGCCGCGCGCATCCTCACTGCCCACACCGCCAACGACCGCGCGGAGACCTTCGTGATGAACGCCATCCGCGGTACCGGCGCCTCGGGCCTCTCGTCCATCCCGCGCCGGCGCAACCGCGTGGTGCGCCCGCTACTCGACCGCACGCACGACGAGCTCTGCGAGTTCCTGCGCATGCGCGGCATCGTCGCCTACGTACGCCACGAGGTCATGCCGGTGCTCGAGCGGAGAAACCCCCGCGTAGTGGCAAGCCTTTCGACTACCTGCGACATCCTCTCGGATGAGGACGCCTACCTCACCGCCGTCGCGGCTCGTACCCTGCGCGACCTCACGCGTCGCATGGGGGAGGGAGCCCTGGCCCTGGACGCCGCGCGCCTCTCTGCCTGCGAGGTGGCAATCGCTCGGCGCGTGGCGCGCGCGGCGATTCTCGAGGTCTGCCCAAACGCCCGGCTCGAGGCGCGCCACATTGCCCAGGTGCTCTCGCTTGTGGCGGCGGGTACGGGATCTGCCTCCATTCCCATGGGCGTGGACGCCCGCGTGGAGTACGGCCTGCTCTTCCTGCGCGCCCGCGCGCCCAAGGCCCACGACTTCGCCGGTTGGCTCGAGGTCCCCGGCGAGCTCCCCCTGGGGGACCCGCGCCCGGGACGCGCCCCCGCGCACCTCTCGGCGCGCCTGCTTCCGGCGCCGGACGGTGCGGACATCCCGGCGCTTGCCCTCTCCCACGGTCGCGAATGGGCCGGCACCTCGGTTCTTCTCGACGCCTCTGCTTGCGGCATTGACGCCAACCTGGGCGGCCGGCTCTGGGTCGATTCCCCGCACCCGGGCGACGTCCTGTGCCCCCTGGGCATGCACGGCCAGTCGAAGAAAGTGTCGGACCTGCTCAACGAGGCCCGCATCCCGGCGGCCGAGCGCCCTCTGGTGCCCGTGGTGCGCACCTCGCCCACCGGCCCCGTGGTGTGGGTTGCGGGAATCAGGGCCGACGAGCGCGCTCGCTGCACGCCGCGCACCTCACACTTGCTAGAATTGAGTCTCCGAACAGCATAGACGGCGCGCGGGCCGAGAAGCGCGGCGGGCGCCCGTCGGGAGTGGAGGATCGCAATGGCAGAGATGCATCCGGACGTGGAGAGCGTCGTCCTGAGCGAGGAGGACATCCACCGGATCGTGTCCCGCATGGGGCGCCAGATCTCCGAGGACTACGCCGACAAGAACCCGCTCATCGTGGCCGTCCTGCGTGGGGCCTTCGTCTTCACCGCAGACCTCATGCGCGCCATCACCGTGCCGTGCTCGGTGGACTTCATGGCCGTGAGCAGCTACGGCGACGGCGTCAAGAGCTCGGGCGTGGTCCGCATCGTGAAGGACCTGGACACCAAGGTCGAGGGGCGCCACGTGATTGTGGCCGAGGACATTCTCGACTCTGGCCTCACCCTGTCCTACCTGGTAAAGCTCTTGCGGTCGAGAAAGCCCGCTTCCATCGAGATCGCGGCCTTCTCGGTGAAGGACATCCCCAACCACACGCCGGCCGTCACCCCGCGCTACGTGGGCGCGCACGTGCCCGACGCCTTTGTGGTGGGCTACGGCCTCGACTACGCCGAGCGCTATCGCAACCTGCCCTACGTGGGCATCCTCAAGCCCGAGGTGTACTCCAAGTAGCACCCCGGCCCCAGAAAGCAATCGCAAGGAGACGTTTTCGTGTCAGACAACAACCCGCTCGACAAGCTCCCCACGCCGGGAGGTGACAACCGCGGCCCGCAGAACCAGCGCAGCTTCCTGGTGACGCTGCTCATCATTGTGGCGATCGTGGCGTACCTGGCCTTCTCCACCGGCCAAAGCCCGCTCTCTTCCTCGGACACCGTGGACACGCTGGCAACCAACGAGTTCGTGACCGCGGTCAAGGACGACCGCGTGAACTCGGTCACGTTCAAGACCTCGGACGGCAGCATTTCGGGTGACTACTGGACGAGCGAGGACGACAAGGGCGACGAGTCCAAGCTCCAGAAGTTCAAGAGTTACTACGTGGGCGCAGACTCGCTGGAAGAGCTCATGGCCAAGCACTCCGAGACGTCGTTCACCATCGACACCTCGGATGGCAGCGCCTGGGAGACCATCCTGCTCTCCGTTGTGCCCACTCTGCTTCTGGTGGGCGTATTTGTGTACTACATGCGCCGCATGAGCGAGCAGAACGGCCGCACGATGGACTTTGCCAAGACCAAGGCGCAGACCACCGAGGAGGAGCGCCCCAAGGTCAAGTTCTCCGACGTTGCGGGCATCGACGAGGCGGTGGAGGAGCTCAAGGAGGTCCGCGACTTCCTGCGCGAGCCCGAGCGCTACCAGAAGATGGGCGCAAAGATACCGCACGGCGTGCTTCTCGTGGGCCCTCCGGGCACGGGCAAGACGCTGCTCGCCAAGGCGGTGGCCGGCGAGGCGGGTGTGCCGTTCTTCTCGATATCCGGCTCTGACTTCGTGGAGATGTTCGTGGGCGTGGGCGCAAGCCGCGTGCGCGACCTCTTCAAGCAGGCCAAGGCGGCCGCGCCCTGCATTATCTTCATCGATGAGATCGACGCCGTGGGACGTCAGCGCGGAGCCGGCTTGGGCGGTGGCCACGACGAGCGCGAGCAGACCCTGAACCAGCTGCTGGTAGAGATGGACGGCTTCGAGGACAACTCGGCCGTCATTCTCATTGCCGCAACCAACCGCCCGGACATTCTCGACCCGGCGCTGCTGCGTCCCGGCCGCTTTGACCGCCGCGTGACCGTGGACCGCCCGGACGTCAAGGGGCGCGAGAAGATCCTGCGCGTTCACGCGCGCAACAAGCCCTTTGACAGCACGGTGGACTTTGCCGCAATCGCTAAAATCACGCCGGGCTTCACTGGCGCGGATCTCGCCAACCTCATGAACGAGTCCGCACTTCTCGCCGCACGCAGGCACAAGGAGAAGATCGGCCAGGACGAGGTCGAGGAGGCCATGGAGCGCGTGATTGCCGGCCCCGAGCGCAAGAGCCGCGTGATCACCGAGAAGGAGCGCCGCGTCATAGCGTTCCACGAGAGCGGTCACGCGCTTGTCGGCCACGTGCTCGAGAACTCCGACCCGGTGCACAAGATTTCGATTGTGAGCCGCGGCCAGGCCCTTGGCTACACCATGCAGATGCCCGAGGAGGACCACTTCCTCGAGACGCGCGACGGCATGCTCGACCAGATTGCCGTGCTGCTCGCCGGCCGCACGGCCGAGGAGCTCTTCTGCGACGACATCACCACCGGCGCGAGCAATGACCTGGAGCGCGCCACCAAGCTGGCCCGCGAGATGGTCACGCGCTACGGCATGAGCGAGGAGCTGGGCACGCAGGTCTTTGGCGAGGCGCAGCACGAGGTCTTCTTGGGCCGTGACTACGCTCAGCACAACGACTACGCTGCCGAGACAGCCAAGCGCATAGACGACGAGGTCGAGCGCATCATGCGCGAGGCCCACGCCCGCGCCCGCGAGGTCCTGGAGGCGCGTCGCGCCCAGATGGAGACCATGGCCGAGGTCCTGCTCCAGCGCGAGACCGTCGAGGGCGAGGCCGTGAACGCGCTGCTCGATGGCACGTGGGACGAGTACCTGGCAAAGCACCCCGAGAAGGCCGAGAAGCCCGCTGATGGTGCGGCCACCGAGGCCGACGCGGCCGCAGCTGAAGAGCCCGACGCCCCCGAGCAAGACCCCACAGAGAGGAACACCAATGACGATTAACGAGAAGAACTACGCCTACGGGGCGTCGAAGTCGTCCATCCGCGAGATTGCCGCGTATGGCGCCGCGCGCAAGGCGCAGATTGGCGCCGAGAACGTCTTCGACTTCAGCCTGGGCAACCCGTCGATCCCCTCGCCGGACGCGGTCCGCGAGTCCATCGAGCGCTCGCTCCAGCTGCCGCCCACGCAGCTCCACAGCTACACCCCGGCCGCTGGCCTGCCCTTTGTTCGCGAGAAGCTCGCCGCTTCGCTCTGCCGTCGCTATGGCGAGAACACCGCTGCCGCCGGCGACCTCTACCTCACCTGCGGTGCGGCGGCGTCGCTCTCCATCAGCTTCCACGCGGTGGTCAACCCCGGTGACGAGGTCATCGTGATCGCCCCGTACTTCCCCGAGTACCGCGTGTGGATTGAGACCGCCGGCGCCACCTGCGTCGAGGTCATGGCAGACCCGGAGACCTTCCAGATTGACACCGAGGCCGTGCGTTCCGCCGTCACGCCGCGCACCAAGGCCGTCGTGATCAACTCGCCCAACAACCCCGTGGGCTCGGTCTACTCGGCGCAGAACCTCGCCGCGCTGGCAAACGTCCTGCACGAGCGCGAGGACGCCCTTGGCACGGCCATCTACCTCGTGGCCGACGAGCCCTACCGCGAGATCTCCTACGGTGCGGAGGTGCCCTGGGTCCCGGCGATCTACGACCGCACGTTGGTGTGCTACTCGTACTCAAAGAGCCTCTCGCTTCCCGGCGAGCGCATTGGCTGGGTGCTGGTGCCGCCCACCAACCCCGACCACGACCGTCTGGTCTACGCCATTGCCGGCGCCGGCCGCTCGCTGGGCTTTGTCTGTGCACCCGCGCTCTTCCAGCGCGTGGTTGCGGACTGCTGCGACGTGCCCTCGGACGTTGAGGCCTACGCGCGCAACCGCGAGGCGCTCACTCGCGGCCTCTCCGAGCTTGGCTACCACTACATCGAGCCGCAGGGTGCCTTCTACCTGTGGGTCAAGGCGCTGGAGCCCGACGCCAACGCGTTCTTCGAGCGCGCGAAGGCCCTCGAGCTGCTGCCCGTCCCGTCCGACAGCTTTGGCTGCACGGGCTGGGTGCGCATTGGCTACTGCGTGAGCTACGAGACCATCGTGAACTCGATGCCCGCGTGGAAGAAGCTGGCCGAGAGCTACAAGTAAACGTCGTGGCGGGCGCGCTCCCACGTAGGGTGCGCGCCCGCTCGGTAAAATCTGCCGGGAGGGAAAAAGCATGGCGTCTCGCACGTCTGGAAACACCTGCGGAGACTGCGTCTTCTTTGGGGAGCGCACGGGCATCGTGCGCACGCGCAACGTGTGTGAGCGCCCTGGCGAGAAGATGCGCGCGGTCGAGAAAGATAGCGTCGCCTGCGATGCCTACCAAGCCTCGCCCCGAACGTCGTTTGGCCTTGGCCGCCCGAACGCTGCCGCGCCGTCGCCGGCAACCGCGCCGGCCGCCGCTCCCGCGCCGCAGCGCCCCACCTCCGGCAGGCAGATCCTCTGTGACACGCACTGCCACACACTCTTCTCGCGCCACGCGTACTCGACGCTCGAGGAGGACGTGCGCGCCGCGGCCGCCCAGGGCATGGAGCTTCTCGGCGTCACGGACCATTACTCAAGCATGCTGTACGCCCAGCAGACCGTCCAGGACTGGCAGTACTTTCTCAACCTGTGGGCGTGGCCGCGCAGGTGGCATGGGGTGCGTCTGCTCCGCGGATGCGAGGCGGACATCGTCGACCTCGACGGCAACATCTTTGGGCATGACATCTTCTTCGAGAAGGGTATCAACGGCAGCGCGTACCGCCGTCCGCACAACCTTCAGAAGATGGCCTTTGAGCAGTGCGACTATGTGATTGCGAGCGTCCACAACAAGGACTTCACTGAGGGCGCCTCGCGCGAGCAGATCACGCGCATGTACCTGCGCGTTCTCGAGGATCCCAAGGTCCTTATCCTGGGGCACATTGGCCGCACCGGCCTCGACTTTGATATGGACACGGTGCTTTGCGCCGTGAAGGAGCACGGCAAGCTCATCGAGGTCAACGAGTCGAGCCTCATCGCGCAGAAGCGCGCGGGCTCCTACAAGCGCTGCCGCCAGATTGTCGAGCGCTGCGCAGAGCTGGGCGTGAGCGTCTCGTTTGGCTCGGATGCGCACGTTTCGTCGCTTGTGGGCCACCACGAGGCAGCAGATGCCCTGCTCGACGAGGTGCATTTCCCACAGGAGCTTGTGGCATGCCGTGACGCGGCCACCTTTGCCGGCGTTGTCGAGTCTGTGATTGGTCCTATGGCTGAGTAGGAAAGACCTTCTCGGCAGTGCATACGCTCTCTAAACGGGGTAAAGTTAGCCTAAACAGACTGAATGCCCCAACCGGCCGCATGGCGCCTACGCCTGGCGGCCCTCGCAAGGAGAGACATGACACTCGACACGCTCGAGATTGGCAAGGATGCCATCGTCAGCTCGGTGGACTGCGAAGAGAAGTCCCTGCGCCAGCACATCTTTGATATGGGCCTCACGCCAGGCACCGAGGTCACCATGGTCAAGTACGCCCCGATGGGGGACCCGCTTGAGATTCGTCTGCGCGGCTACGAGCTCACCATCCGCGCGGCGGACGCGGCCCAGATCTCGCTCGAGAACGTCCATGACGCGCACGAGAAGGTCCGCCTGCAGGTGGCGTCAGGCGTGACGAGTCACCCGGCCATCGGCGAGAGCAAGCTGCGCCCCCGCGCGGCAGGAGGGGTGGTGCCCGCAGGCAAGCCCCTCTCGTTTGCGCTGGCAGGCAACCAGAACTGCGGCAAGACCACGCTCTTCAACCAGCTCACGGGCTCCAACCAGCACGTGGGCAACTTCCCCGGTGTCACCGTGGACCGCAAGGACGGCCAGATGCGCAGCCATCCGGAGGCCACGGTCACGGACCTGCCGGGCATCTACTCGCTTTCGCCCTATACGGGCGAGGAGGTCGTGAGCCGCCAGTTCATCATCGACTCCAAGCCCGATGCGATCATCGACATTGTTGACGCCACCAACATCGAGCGCAACCTCTACCTCACCACGCAGCTCATGGAGCTGGACGTTCCCATGGTCATCGCCCTCAACATGATGGACGAGGTCACCGAGAACGGCGGCTCCGTGGACGTGAACGCCCTGGAGTCCTTCCTGGGCGTGCCGGTTGTGCCCATCTCAGCCGCCAAGGACGAGGGCGTGGACGAGCTGGTAGAGCATGCCATTCACGTGGCCCGCTACCGCGAGCGCCCGGGTCGCATCGACTTCTGCCGGCCGGATGGCCCCGACGGCGGAGCCGTGCACCGCTGCATACACGGCATTGGAGAGCTTGTCTCCGACCACGCGGCGCGCGCGGGCCTGCCCGACCGCTACGCGGCGACCAAGCTCATCGAGGGGGACGAGCTGGTCATCAAGGCGCTTGGCCTCGAGAAGAACGAGCTGGACGCCGTGGAGCACATCATCTCCCAGATGGAGGAGGAGTCCGGCTCCGATCGCCTTGCGGCTCTCGCCGACATGCGCTTCTCGTTCATCGAGGCCATCTGTGCCCGCTGCGTCAAGAAGCCGCAGGAGAGCCGCGAGCACGAGCGCTCCGCCACGTTTGACCTCATTGGCGGCAACCTCTCAGACCTTATGGCCACAGGCGTGAGCGCCGCATCCGACGCCATCGACTCCGCGCTCACCGCCGCCGACGTGAACCCTGTGATCCACTCGCTGGTCATCGACGGCGTGATAACCGGCGTGGGCACGGTCATCTCGTTTCTGCCCATCATCGTGACGCTCTTCATCCTGCTGTCGATCCTCGAGGACTCCGGCTACATGGCGCGCGTTGCCTTTGTGATGGACAAGCTGCTGAGAAAGATCGGCCTTTCCGGCCGCAGCTTTGTCCCCATGCTGGTGGGATTTGGCTGCTCGGTGCCAGCAATCATGGCAACGCGCACGCTGCCCTCGGAGCACGACCGCAAGATGACCATCATGCTCACGCCGTTCATGAGCTGCTCGGCAAAGCTGCCGGTCTACACCCTGCTGTGCGCCGCGTTCTTCTCCAAGGGCGCGCCTCTCGTGATGGTCTCGCTCTACGCGATTGGCATGCTCGTGGGCGTGCTGGTGGCGCTGGTCCTCAAGCACACGGCCTTCAAGGGCGAGCCGGTGCCCTTCGTGATGCTGGCTTGGGACAAGGCGAAGGACTTCCTCACCAGGGCGTTTACGATCATCTTCCTGGCAAGCGTTGCCATCTGGTTCCTGCAGACCTTTGACGTGCGGCTCAACATGGTGTCCGACCAGTCGCAGAGCCTGCTTGCCATCATGGGCTCGGCCATTTCGCCCATCTTTGCGCCGCTGGGCTTTGGTGATTGGCGTGCCTCCACGGCGCTGGTGACCGGCTTTGCCGCCAAGGAGTCCGTCGTGGCAACGCTCACCGTGCTCGTGGGCGATACCCCCGCCGCGCTGGCCACGCTCTTCACGCCATTCTCGGCCTTTGTGTTCCTGGTGTTCGTGCTGCTCTACACGCCGTGCGTGGCGGCCATCACTGCGGTGCGCAACGAGCTCAACGGCCGCTACGCGCTTGGGGTGGTGCTGCTCCAGTGTGGCGTGGCGTGGGTGGTCGCGTTCATCGTGCACGCCATTGGGACGATGCTCGGCCTGGCGTAGGGGGCAGGGACAGCCGCGACATCGCCAGATCCGCCCCTACAGCTCCAGCTCGAGCTCGATGGGGCAGTGGTCCGATCCGTACACGTCATCGAGGATCGCCGTGCCGGTCACCTTGGGCATGAGCTGCGGGGAAACCAGGAAGTAGTCGATGCGCCAGCCGATGCCCCGCTCGCGGGCGCGCATGCGGTAGCTCCACCAGCTGTACGCGCCGGCAAGGTCGGGGTGGCGCTCGCGGAACGTGTCAACGAGCCCGCTCTCGAGCAGCTTGGTGAAGCTCTCGCGCTCCTCGTCCGAGAAGCCTGCGTTCTCGTGGTTGTCATCCGGGCGCGCAAGGTCGATCTCCTCGTGCGCCACGTTAAAGTCGCCGCAGGTCACAACGGGCTTGTCCTGGGCAAGCCCGGCGAGAAAGTCGCGGTAGCGCTCGTCCCACACCATGCGCTCGTCCAGACGGGCGAGGCCGTTCTTGGAGTTGGGCGTGTACACGTCGACAAACCACAGGTCGGAGAACTCGAGCGCGCACACGCGGCCCTCGTCGTCCGCTACGGGCGAGCCGATCGTGCGGATCACCTGCAGCGGCTCCTCTCGCGTGAAGACGGCCGTTCCCGAGTAGCCCTTGCGCTCGGCGTAGCTCCAGTACTGGTGGTAGCCGGGGAGGTCAAGCTCGACCTGGCCCTCCTGCAGCTTGGTCTCCTGGAGGGCAAAGACGTCCGCGCCAAGCGTGTCAAAGATCTGGGTGAAGCTGGGCTCCTTCTTGAGCACGGCGCGCAGGCCGTTGACGTTCCATGATACAAAGCGCAGGCTGCGAGTGGTGTCTGCCATGATGTGTCCTCTTTTTCAATGCGCGTGGCGCGTGACCGCGCGGGGCTGTCTGTTAGCGTAAATGCTTCTCAGAGCGTAGCACATATGGGCGAGGCCACCGATGCTGCGCGACCTGCTATGCTGTATGGCAAGTACAACATGGAGGTGGCGTATGCCAGACAACACAGCGTCAGTGCAGGTCAACGCCCCTATGGACGAGCTGCTGCTCGAGGATGAGTTGCTCGCGCTTGTCGGCGCGGAGGATGCTTAGCATCACCGGTCCACCCGCTATCCCCGCAGCCACTCCATCATGCGCGGGAAGTCCCTCTCGGCCTGCTCGTGCCCCATGGCATAGGACGCCTCGAGCTTGGGCTTGTCGATGGTAGTGGAGCGCACGGGCATCACGTCGGGCCTAAAGACCCACGCGCGGCCCTCGCGCTCCAGGCTCTCCAGGTGGTCCATCGCGTCGTTGTAGCGCTCCCAGCGCGTGGCGAGCGCGGCCTCCACGGCCTCGTTGCCGTGCGAGATGGCGTGGTAGAGCCGCAGCTCCCGGTTGGTGGGAGCCGTCTTGCGATACCCCGCCGGCCTTGTGCACACCATGACCAGGCGCTCGAAGCCCGCGTCCTCGGCCATGTGCGTGGGGAGCCCCGCGCCTTCGCCCAGGCCGCCGTCGTACATCACGTGGCCGTCCACCTCTATGGGCTTCATGACGCCGGGGAGGGTCGAGCTTGCGCGCACGTGTTCCATCATGGGGATGGCCGCGCCCATGACGGACTTGTCCCACACCACGGACTTGCCGGTGTCTGCCTGGAAGCTCTGGATTGCCAGACGAGCCGGGTTTGCCGAGAAGGTCCTAAAGTCGAAGGGCATGTAGCCGTCGAGCGCCGCGCCCACGTAGTCGTAGTCCGCGTTGAAGTAGCCGTGCCCCGTGAGCAGCGAGCGCACGCCGCCTGCCTTGGGGCGCTGGTCGGCAAGCGCGATGAAGGCGTCGCGCACGCGAGTCTGGTCCCGGCTCAGGTAGTCGACCGTATGGCTGGCGCCCGCCGAGATGCCGCACACAAAGTCGAAGTACATGCCGTTCTCGAGCAGGACGTTGGCAAACCCCGCCGTGTAGCTTGCGCGATAGCCGCCCCCTTCGAAGCACAGCGCGCAGTCGAAGACGTTACTCTCAAGCTCCATGAAGGGCCTCCCAACGGACGTTCTATCGTTTGGGATTATAGGGGAGCTCCGGTCCCGGCGCGTGCTGGCTTCGACGTGCACCGGTCCCGGCGCGTCTCAGCCGCAGGGCGAGAAGACCCTCGTCCTACTCGCCAAACAGGAACTCGCGCCAGCGAGGCAGCTCCTCGATGCCCTGCTCGTGCCCAAGCAGGTAGGCGTGCTCAAGCTCCTTGACGTCGCGCGTGGTGCGCGAGACGGGCATCTCGCGTGGTCGCACCACCAGCGCACGGCCGGACTCCTCGAGCTCGGCCAGGTGGTCAAGCTCCTCGTTGTAGCGCTCGGGCCGCGTGAGCATGGCGTTTCTCGCGTAGGGATAATCCTTCATCACGCGGATGATGCCGCGCCGCTTGACGGCGGTGAGTTCGCCCTTGCGATACCCTGCGGGGCGAGAGGTGATCACGAAGTGCTTTCCGAGGCCGTCGTCCTCAGCGATGTGGTTGGGGAGCCCCGCGCCCTCGCCCAGGGAGCCGTCGAGCATGACCTGGCCGTCGACCTCGATGGGGTTCATGATGCCCGGCATGGTCGAGCTTGCGCGCACGCACGCCATGAGCTGCTCGAGCGTCTGCATGTGGTCGCGCCCCCACACGACGGTACGGCCAGTGTCGCGCTGGAACGCCTGGATGCGCACGCGTGCCGGGTTGGCCTGGAAGGTCTCCCAGTCGAAGGGCATCGAGCCATCCTCGATGCATCCCAGGTAGTCGTAGTCGGCGTTGAAGAAGCCATGCTTGTGGAGGAATGACCTCACGCCGCCCATCTGTGGGTTTGCCGCAAAGTCCACGAACGAGCGCTTGGTGCGCGTCATGTCGCGCGAGACGTAGTTGGTGGCGACGATTGCCCCGGCGGAGATGCCGCAGACGTAGTCGAAGTAGATGCCTTGTTCGAGAAGGACGTTCACCAGGCCCGAGACGTAGCTTGCGCGCATGGCACCGCCCTCGATGACCAGGGCGACGTCGTGGACGTTGTTCTCGAGGGGCGCGAGCGGGGCAGCGGGCTCCGGCGTCGTCTCATTTACCTCTGCGGAATTGCTTGCGGGCTGGGTGGCCTGGGGCTTCTCGGCCGCGCGCTCGGCAGTGTCATCCTTGCGCTGTGGCTGGTCGGTCATGGAAACCACTCCTCTCGGTGCTAGCATCGGAACTATTCTTCTACCCATTCGTCGAGGGGGTACGCATGGCTGGTACGCGGGTGGTCTCGGACGCGTCGGAGGCGGCGCAGGAACTTGCCGAGAGAATCGGACGTGCCAAGAGCGTCGTGTTCTTTGGCGGCGCGGGGGTCTCGACGGCGAGCGGCATCCCCGACTTCCGGAGCGAGGACGGCCTCTATCATCAGAAGTTCAAGTATCCGCCCGAGGAGATGCTGAGCCACGAGTTCTACCTCACCCATACCGAGGAGTTCTTCGACTTCTACCGCACCCGCATGATCGCCTTGGACGCCAAGCCCAACCAGGCCCACCACAAGCTTGCCGAGCTCGAGCGCGAGGGAAAGCTCACCGCCGTGGTCACCCAAAACATCGACGGCCTGCACCAGGCGGCGGGCTCGAGGCGCGTCTTTGAGCTTCACGGCTCGGTGCATCGCAACGTGTGCCAGCGCTGCGGGCACGTGTACTCGGCCGAGTGGATCATGGGTACCACGGGCGTGCCACGCTGCGAGGAGTGCGGTGGCCGCATCAAGCCGGACGTCGTTCTTTATGGAGAGTCCCTGGACGAGAAGACCCTCGTGGGCGCCGCCGAGGCAATCCAGTCCTGCGACATGCTCATCGTGGGCGGCACCTCGCTCGTGGTGTATCCCGCGGCAGGCCTCGTGCAGTACTTCCAGGGCGACGACCTCGTAATTGTGAACAAGCAGCCAACCCCGCAGGATGGCGCCGCCAACCTGGTGTGCGCCTGCGACATTGCCAAGGCGTTCGACTTCTAGGAGCGGTCTCGTCCTTGTGCCTTGACCATGCCGCCGGTGGGGTTATTCCCCTCTCTGCCGGGTGGCCCGCAAGGGCCAAAAGGCACACGCTACAATAACCAGAACGTGGGACGGGAGCGTGCCGTCCCGTCGCGTCTGCGCGCGGCGCCATCAACGGGAGGTCGATGTCTGTGCTCCGAGAGAACTATGCAACCTGGCTTGTCGGCTCGCACGAGCTCTCGCTCGCGCGTCCGCGCATCATGGGCATTCTCGATGTGACGTCAGGGGCCTTCCCGGACGGAAAGGGCGGCGTGGACGTCGAGGCCGCTGCCGAGCGCGGCCTCGACATGCTCGACGAGGGAGCTGACATCATCGACGTGGCTGCCGTCCCGGCGGCTCCCGGCCAGGAGCCCCTCGCCTCCAACGAGGAGGCCGAGCGCGTGGTGCCCGTGATCCGTGCGCTGGTCGCGGAGGGTGCCGTCGTCTCGGTGAACACCTGCCACCCGGACGTCGCCAAGATGTGCGTGCGCCTTGGCGCCGCCATCGTGAACGACGCCAACGGCTTCACCAGCCCGGACATGGTGCAGGTCGCAGCCGAGACCAACTGTGGCTGCGTGGTCATGCACTGGGAGCATGCGGGGCTTGGCTCGCATACGCCTCGCCGCGAGGTCCTTCTCGACGACTCGCGCCCCACGCGCTCTGCAGCGCCGCGCCCCATGGCCTCGCAGCACCGTTTCACGCTGCCGGACGAGGCGCCCATCATGCGCCAGGTGATGGGCTTTCTCGGCGACCAGGCTCGCACCCTCATGCGCGCGGGCGTCGCACACGACCGCATCTGCCTAGACCCGGGCGCGGGCTTCGACAAGTTTGCCGATGAGGACGTGGTCATCCAGCGCGCCACGCGCTCCATGGCTTCGATGGGCTACCCGCTGCTTGCGGCGGTCTCGCGCAGGCGCTTCGTGGGTGCCGTGGCCGGTGCTGCCCAGCCGGACGAGATGGACGCCGCAACGTACGGCATCTGCGTCTCCGCGATCCAGAATGGTGCGCGTATCCTGCGCGTTCACGACGTCGCGGGCGCGGCCCAGGCCGTCAACGCGTTCTGGGCCGTCTCGCACAAGGACTCCCGCCAGGGCTTTGTGGCGCTTGGGTCCAACGTGGGCGACCGCCTGGCAAACATCACCCGTGCCGTCCAGCTGATCGACGACATTCCGCTTACCTGCGTGGTCTCGGTGAGCCACGCGTACGAGACGGAGCCCGCCTATGGCATCACGACGCCGGTGGCAGACGCCGTTGCCGAGATCCGCACCGAGCTGCACCCGCTTGTACTCATGGGGCAGCTGCTCGCCGTGGAGGACGCCCTGGGACGCGAGCGCGACCCCGGGCAGGCGGGCCATGGCCCCCGCACCATCGATTGCGACCTGGTGTGGGTCGAGGGCGAGACCCACGCGGGCAGGCGCCTCACGCTTCCGCACCCGGGCCTTGGCGAGCGCGACTTCGTGCTGGTGCCTATGGAGGACCTCATGCACGACCCCGCGCGCTTCCTGCGCCACTCCGGCGTCAACGTGGTTGATCCGGACGACCGGGTTGGACACGTGATGGATGACCTCGGGGAGATCGTATGGGAGTAGCTGCCGAGCAGGCCCTGGAGCGTGCGCGTGAGGGCGCGCCGCATGGCGAGCTCTTCTCGCATCGAGAGGCTGGCGAGCTCGAGCTTGCCTGCGTGCTTCGGCCGCAGGTGGGCATGGGGAGCCTCTCGGGCGTGCCTTACGTAGCGGCGCTTGGCGCATGCGAGGGACTCGAGCGCTTGGGTGTTTCTGGGGTCGCCGTGGGCTGGCCTGCGGACGTGGTTCTCGAGGACGGGACCGGCCTGGTGACGCGCATGCGGACCAGTGCCGGGTACGCTGAGGGCATGTTCGTGGTGTGCTCGCTCTCGTTTGACGTTGAGGGCGGCGTTCATGCGGACGCGCTCCCGGATGACGAGAAGGTCGCGGATGCCGTGTGTGGAGCAGTTCTCGGCCGCGTTAACGCGTGGGCAGCCGCCGTTGGTGCTGGCCGCGCCGTGGCCGGACCTCTTGCGCCGGTCCTCTCGGACTACTTCGACCGTGTGGCACTCATGGGCAAGCCGGTTGAGCTGGTGTATCCCAACGGGCGCGTGGCCATGCGCGGCACCCTTGCGGGCGTCGACGTGTGGGGGCGTGCCACGGTGAGAAACGAGCTTGGGGGAGAGGTCGAGGTCTCGCCCGAGCAGGCCTCCATCCGCGCGGCACAGTAGGCGCGGGCTTCTCGCCGGCGCTAGGGCCCCGCCTTGGCGCGAGCTTCTCGTTATCGCTGGCCCTGCTGGTGCAGCCAGATCTCGCGGATGCCTCGCGGCGTGAGATCGGGGTCCACGGCGGTGAACAGATCGGTCGCCGCGCTCACGGTGCGCGCGAGGCCACCGGTTCCCACCACGGGTGCGTTGGGAATGTCCAGCTCACGCTTGATGCGGGCTACGAGACCTTCCGCCTGCGCGGCTGCGCCTATGACGATGCCGGACTGCACGGCGGTCTCGGTCGTCTCGCCCAGCGCATGGGGAGCTTCGCCGCCTTCGAGAAAAGCGCCGCTGCCGAGAGCATGAGGCCGGGGGAAATGGCGCCACCGCGATAAGAGCCCGTAGCGTCGACCACGTCGATGTTGGTTGCCGTGCCAAAGTCCACCACGATGACGGGCGCGCCGTAGGTGAGGCGTGCTGCCACGGCGTTGGCAATGCGGTCGGCACCAACCTGGGTGGGGTTGGGCATGTCGATGCGCATGCCGGAGTCCGTCTGGGGGGTCACGACCAGCGGCTCTGTGCCCGTGCGGTCGAGCAGGCACTTGTACCAGGCGCGCGTGAGCACGGGGACAACGCACGCAATGCCCGCGGCCGTAACGCGTGCCTGGTCCAGGCCGTCCTTGTTGAAGTACCCGTGCAGGCGGGCGTCGATCATGTCCGAGGTGTCCGTGTGGCTTGTCGCCATGCGCCAGCCGTGCGCCACGCTGCCGTCCTCGTCAAAGAGGCCGAGCGTGGTCTGGGTGTTGCCAACGTCAATCGCGAGAAACATGGGCGTCCTTCCCTGGTGAGAGTGACTGGCGCGGCGGTGGGCACTTCTCGGCGTGCGATGCGCTTGCGCTCGAAAGCCATTAGAACACACGGAGCCCCGGTCTGCACGTCGAGCCTCAGTCTGCTTGCGGCCCGCACCGTCGGCTCCCGTAAAGCTATCCGGCTGGCCTCTCGATAACCCACGCGGCAGCCCCCCTTGAAAAGTGAACACGTTTTCAATGGGTGACGGACGGCTTCTGGGCAAATGGCGCTGTGCCGACAATGCGGGTCGAAGTCGTGTTCACTTTTGGGAGAGGGCGATGTGGGTGGGGGCGTGATGGCTACGGGACTGGACGGTTGTCTCTCTCCGGGTACATCCACCGCGCCGCGCATCCTTCTATCTTGCGAAGAATATCGCCATTTCTTAAAACTAAAGCCGGTGTACTGGGAAAACGTCAGCCCAAAATAAGAAATAGCGATAATGTTCGCGCTAGAGTGGCGCGAGGTGCAACGACGAGGTGCGAGAAGGACGAGAAGCCCAGACCGTTGCTGCTCCGTCCCCCTCCGTGTCCTATCGTGGCCAGCGATTCTCCACACACCATCGACACTCGATTTGCTATACTCCGAGAGCTTGACCGTCTTGGACGGAGCAATCCGCGCCAAGGCATCACCACCCCTGTCCTGGTCGGAAACCAGGACCGACAAAAG
>CACYGL010000057.1 GCA_902773995.1 uncultured Coriobacteriaceae bacterium
GGTAAATCAATCCCACTGCCCGGCAAATCAATCCCGCTACGCATGTGTGCAAACTGTGTTTCCTTCTCTTTGTCTAAAAGAAAGATATCACAAGCAGAATTCTTTCTTTTCTGCGTTTTGGAAAGCCCTGGGGAGCCCTTCCGGACGTCTGCGGCCACCGGCGCCTTGCGGTCGCTTTTCGTTGCTGACCAGCACCGCCATTTGCCCAAGACCACGTCTGCAAGCAGGCACGATACAATCGCGTTGCAGATAAGGAAGCCCCACGGCACAGCCCGTGGGAACGTGAAGGGAGAGCGCGATGCTCGTCACAACCAAGGAAATGCTGCTCGACGCCCAGGCCGGCCACTATGCCGTGGGTGCGTTCAACGTGGAGAACCTCGAGTTCGTGATGGCCGTCATCAAGGCCGCCGAGGACAAGCACTCCCCCGTCATCATGCAGACCACCCCGGGCACCATCAAGTACGCCAGCCTCGACTACTTCGCCGCCATGGTGCGCGTCGCAGCCGAGAACGCCAGCGTCCCCGTGGCACTCCACCTCGACCACGGTGACGGCTTCGACCGCTGCATGCAGGCCCTGCGCGCCGGCTACACCTCCGTCATGATCGACGGCTCCCACGTGCCCTTCGAGGACAACATGGCCCTCACCGAGAGCGTGACCAAGGTCGCCATTGCCATGGGCGTGCCCGTCGAGGCCGAGCTTGGCAAGGTCGGCGGCAAGGAGGACGATGGCCCGGCGGTCAAGGGCGAGAACCCCTACACCGATCCCGATGAGGCCGAGGAGTTCGTAAACCGCACCAAGTGCAGCTCGCTTGCCGTTGGCGTTGGCACCGCACACGGCGTCTACAAGGGCACCCCGCACATCGAGCAGGGCGTCCTCAAGGAGATCCGCAACCGCGTCGACGTGCCGCTGGTCCTTCACGGCACCTCCGGCGTGCCCGACGACCAGGTCGCCGAGGCCATCAAGAACGGCATCTGCAAGGTGAACTATGCCACCGAGCTGCGCCAGGCGTTCACCCGTGGCTTCATGGGGTACATGGCCGAGAATCCCAACAACTTCGACCCCAAGAAGCCCTCGAAGCCCGGCATGGAGGAGATCTACAAGGTCGTCGCCTCCCACATGGACAACCTGGGCTCCACAAACAAGGCGTAAGCGCACGCACAGAGCAGTTTTCGGCCCGGACGGCATGTGCCATCCGGGCCGTTTTCTATGCCGCCGGTTGCACGCGCCTCTCAGCTATTGCTGCCGCGGGCGCCGGTCCCTCTCAATTATTGAACGTTATTCCTGACAAATTCTGTATTTGACCAGTTGTGCTTCAGTACGCTCTGGAAAATCGCGCAATAATTTTGCCAGATGCATAGGTGCCGAGACACACAGAGCTCTCCTAAAGCGCGATTAGCCCCTTGTTTGGTCATCGATTCCCAGGGAGGTCCGGCCAGCCTGCCGTCTAGGCCTTATCGGCGTGCTTCTTCTTGATGCCAACCACAAGGCGCCAGGCCGCAATGCCCACAAGCACCACCGAGACCACGCGCAGCACGGCGAGCAGCGTGAGTCCGGGCGTCGTGATAGTCGAGCTTCTCGGCCGCGCCGCGGAGACGTCGCCCGTGGCGTCCACGTAGCTCTCGTTTGCCACGCGTGCATCAAGATAGGTGTAGAGGAAGTCCTTTGTCGCACGGCGCAGCTCGCTCACGTAGCTGGCCGAACTTGGATTAGACGTGAGAGAGCCGCCGGACATCTGCATCCAGAGGTCTCCGCCATGCCGTAGCATCTGGTCGCCGTTCATGTAGGCGGTGTGGTCGGAGAAGTCCGTCACAACCACCCCGTTGAAACCCCACTCGCCACGAAGCACACCTGTGAGCAGGGCCTCGGAGCCGCCTGCCCACACCGCGCCAACGCGGTTGTAGGAGCTCATGAGCGCCGTCCCGCCATAGTCCTCCACCACGGCACGGAAGGGCTCGAGGTAGGTCTCGCGAAGCGTCTGCTCGGAGAGCCAGGTGTAGACGCCGTCACGGTAGACGTACGCCTCGCCGTCGTTGAGCGCCAAGTGCTTGACGTAGCAGTACACGCCCGCGTCGCGCGCGCCCGCCACTACGTTGCCGCAGGTCTGCCCCACGAGCAGGGAGTCCTCGGAGTAGTACTCGTAGTTGCGGCCGCCAAAGGGCGTGCGGTGGAGGTTCGCGCACGGCGCATACCAGCCGGAGAGCCCGCGCTGCGCCGCCTGCTCCCCGCAGGCAAACCCCACCTGCAGGGAAAACCGGTCCCCGGGTTGGTCGGCACGAAGCTCCCGATCTGCGCCGGACCGTCAAGCTCTCGCGTCTCGGAGGCCTTCCCCACCGAGGGGAGCGGGGAGGCGCCGGAGTACGCGTTGGTCACCAGCTGCTCCATCTCGGCAACGGTGAGCTGGTCGAGAAGGGAGTCCCATTGCGGGTCGTCGTAGTTTGAGCCGAGCTTGCGCCCTAGTCCCGTGATCACGCCCATCCGCTCGATGGCAAGGCCGTTTCTCGCACCGGTCGTGGGCATCGTTGCATTCCGCGCGTCATCGGCATCGCGCTCGTCATCCGAGTAGAGGTTGAGCGCCGCGACGCCCGTTGGCATTGGTCGCGACGACGCGACTGCGGGGTAGGTCCCCGCAAAGTCAGCACGGGAGAGGTACGCGATGTCCTGCCCCGTGCCAAGCCCGTCCAGGCTCACGCCATCCACTGCGCTCGCCCCGGTGAAGCGGTTGGTGACCTCTGCCCCGGTCTTCTCGTCCGTGGGATAGTGCCGCCCCTCGGGAAGCGAGAGCTCGATTGTTGCCCCCGCGGCATCGTCAACGGCATGGGCATCGTGGCGCAGTGTGAGGGTGTAGGTACCAGGATCAAGCTCCCACCCGGTAAAGCCGTTGCCGTTTGCGTCATAGCAGTCGTAGCTCGCCATGGAACGTGCCGTCATGGAAAGCGTCACATCCTCGGACTCGCCTGGGGCGAGAAGGTCCGTCTTGGCGTAGTCTCCCAGCACCACAGAGCTCTTCTCGATGCCGCCTGCCGTATAGGGCGCGCTGCAGTAGAGCTCGACCACGTCTCGCCCTGCAACGTCACCGGTGTTGGTGACGCGAACGGTGACCGAGGCTTCATCGCCAAGCGTCGAACCCTGTGGCGGTGCGTCGACCACCTTCCAGTCGAACGTCGTGTAGGAGAGCCCGTAGCCAAACGGGTACTGGACCACGCCCTCGTAGCCCGTGCCGTGCTCGTTGGACACGCCGTCCCAGAAGCCCTCGGCGTCCGCCGTCTCGTACCACTTGTAGCCCACGTAGATGCCCTCGGAGTAGTCCACGTACGAGACCTGGTCGTAGCCCTCCGGCAGCGAGAAGTTGCCGTTGAGGGTACCATCCGCGGGATAGAGGCCGTCGGCTTGCGTGTAGGCACCCACGTGCTCGCTTGCGCTCGCGTAGCTCGGGGCGGACGAGAGGTCATACGCGTACGTATCCACCGTGCGGCCGGACGGGTTTACCTCCCCCCACAAGATACGGGGCAGCGCCTCGGCTCCGTGCTGGCCGGTATAGCCCGCGAGGAGCACCGCGTCGATGCCGGGCGTGGACTCGAGGGCTCCCAGCGCCATAGGGTTTGCCGAGTTCACGACCACGATGACGTTCTCGTACGTCGCGCCAACGTAGGCGAGAAGCGCCTCCTCCTCGGTCGAGAGGTCGAGGGAGGTCCTGGTGGCGTCCGTGACCACCGAGCCGTTCTTCTCGTTCACCTTGTACTGGACGAGCGGCATGTCGTTGCTCTCGCCCGCGTAGCGCTGCAGCACCACGATGGCGGTGTCCGAGAAGTCCCGCGCGTCTCGCAGCAGCTCCTCCGTGTAGCACGTGCGGTCCGCAATCGAGGGCTCAAAGAGCACGCTCGACTCCTCGGGCTTGCTCGAAAGGGTCTTGGGACGCTTCCCGGCAGCACGGAAGTCCTGGTACATGGCCGAAAGCTCGGTGTTCGTCTCGATGCCGGCGTCGTTCAGCGCCGAGATGAGGTCTGTCTCCACCGAGGTCACGCACCCGGAGCCAGAGCCGCCGCCCTGCCAGTCCGTGGACGCCCACCCAAACACGTTCACCCTGGTGGCGTCACTCGAAAGGGGCAACGTGCCATCGTTGGCGAGAAGGACTGCCCCCTGGGCCTCGACCTCGCTGGCAAGCGCCCGCGCAGAGTCATTGGTCGCCGTGACGGCAGCCTCGGAAGGCGCGTCAACGAGCGTGCCGAAGAGCCTCGTGACCACCGGGCTCACGCTGTTCTCGAGAATGAATCCCACGACCATCACGGCCACCATGAACGCCACGGCAAACGCGAAGAAAACCTTCTTGCGCACCATGTGCGGCCCCTGGTCAGCCTGCCTCCTCCCAGCAACCCGCGCAGAACCCTTCCTCACATGGGACATGCTGGTTCCTACCCCATTTCTCGGGGGGCAGCGGGTGCCTTAGGCACCAGTCGTGAAGCCGCTACGCAATCACCACGCGGCTCGTGCCGCCCTCGCCCGCCGTCGCCTTTGCCACAATGCCACCGGGATCCTTATCCATGATGACAGTGTCGACGTCAGTCGGGGAGGCAAAGCGCACGAACGAACGGGCCGCGCCGACCTTGGAGGCGTCCATGAGGATGATGGTCTTTCTCGCATGGCGCATGAACTCGACCTTTGTGGTCGCCGTGCGCTCGAACTCGGCGAGGAAGCCAAAGTCTGGCTCGAAGCCGTCCGCGCCAAGGAAGACCTTGTCGATGTAGATGTCCGAGAGAGACGAGGCCACCATGGGCCCGGCGAAGTGGCGGTACTCGCGACCGAGGATGCCGCCCGTGCACGCGGGGGTGGCCTGCGGGAGGAACTGCTCGATGTAGATGAGGCCGTTGACGTCGTTGGTGATGATCGTGATGCCGCGCTTCTCGCCCAGGCAGTGCAGGAATGCGAGGGTCGTGCTTCCGGAGCCCACGAGAATCGTCTCGCCATCCTCCACAAGCTCCGCGGCACGCCTGCCAATTGCCTGCTTGGCACGGGCGTTCTTGTGCACGCGCTGCGGGACCGCAGGAATGACGAGCTGCGTCACGGGCACCGCTCCCCCATGGGTACGCTTGAGCTGCCCCTCGCGCTCCATGGTGTCAAGGTCGGTGCGGGCGGTCACGGAGGAGACCCCGCAGTGCTCGCAGATCTGGACAACGGAGACGGTTCCGCTCTCGTGGATCATGTCGAGGATGTACCTCTGCCGCTCTGCGGCGAGCATCCGCGGGCTCTTGGTCGAATTCATGGACTCTACTCCACCAGGTCAACGCTGATAGATTGTGCAAAGCTGTCGACAAGGGCAAAGTCGCCGAGACCCGCGCTCATGGCGACGTTGGCGCCCGTTGCCATGGCTCGTGTGAGCGCCGGCTCTACCTGGTCGCGGTTGGGCAGCCACACCGAGAGGAAGCTCGCGAGCGTGGCGTCCCCGGCGCATGCCGTCGAGAGGACGTCGACCTTGGCGGCGTTCGCATGCCAGACGTGCTCGCCGTTGAAGAAGTACGCGCCCTCGCCGCCCAGCGTGAGGAGGATGTTCTTGGCACCGGCGTCGTGGATGGCATGGAGCGCGGAGACGATGTCCCTCTCGCTCTTCACGTCCACGCCGAAGATGGCGGCAACCTCCTCGTCGTTTGGCTTGATGAGCAGGGGCTCCTTCTCAACGAGCTCGCGCAGGTGCTTGTGCGAGATGTCCAGGACGAACTCTGCGCCCTTCTCGCGCACCACCTCGATGAGCTCGTCGTAGTACGAGGCGTCGATGCCCGTGGGCAGGCTGCCGGAGACCACGAGGCACTCGAGGTCGTCCAGGCCACGGATGAGGGAGAGCATCTCCTCCTGCTTTGCGCGGTTGACCTCGGCACCGGCGTTGGGGAACTTGTACTCCCCCTCTGGCGTGGTGAGGAAGACGTTCACGCGCGTGATGCCATCGATCTGGACCGGCTTCACGGGGCAGATCTTGTCGGCCTCGCGGACGATGTAGTCGCCCGAGAAGCCACCGAAGAAGCCCAGGATCTTGGAGTCGATGCCGTAGTGCTTGAGCGTGAACGAGACGTTCAGGCCCTTGCCGTTTGGCGTGTAGACCGCGTCGCGCGTCCTGTTGACATGCTCGGTCGAGATCGTGTCCGAGGTGATGTTCATGTCGATGGCGGGGTTGGTGGTAAGTGTGTAAATCATTGAGCTTCCCTTGATCGTTCTCGACGCGTGTCACGCGATTGATAACGCCGTACTAGAAAGGGGACCCGACGCGCAGGCGACGGGTCCCCAGCACGAACCTCAGACCGGATGCCCGGCCGTCTAGCTCTCGAGGCCGTTGTTGATGAGACCGGCAATTTCCTGCGGGTCTGCGGAGGCAAGCACCTTCTCGCGGAAGCCTGCGTCCATGAGCAGGACCGCCACCTTCGAGAGCAGGCGTAGCTGCTCCGTCTGGGTCCCGTCATCGGGGATGAGAAGGGCGATGGCGCAGCGCACGGGCTTGGAGTCCATGGTCGCCCACTCGACCTCCCCTGCGAACTTCACCACGATGACGGTAGGCGTGTCGACCTCTGCGGTCTTGGCGTGCGGGATGGCGAATCCACCCATCATCCCAGTTGTTCCCTCGGCCTCGCGGGCCTTGAAGGCCTCGAAGACCTTGTCGGCGTCCTTGGCCACTCCATAGGAGACGGCTGTCTGGGAGAGGAACCTCAGTACCTCATCAACCGACGTAGCGGGGTTGTCTATGTAGACACGGGATGCTGGAACGAACTCGCTCATGCGCTCTCCTTACTCCACGACCTTGTCGCCGTTCTTATGGTATTCGTTGCGCTTGAAGATGACGTAAAGAATACCGCCAACAAGGACGCCAGCAAAGATTGCAATGAGCCACAGGTACCAACCGTCAACGACGGGCAGGACCAGGAAGCCGCCGTGAGGCGCGGGGTCGTGGACGCCGAAGAGGATGGTGAGGATGGCGGCAATCGAGGAACCGCACATCATGATGGGCATCACGGGCCAGATGTTCTTGGTCATGAACGGGATGGCGCCCTCGGTGATGTGGGTGCAGCCCAGGACGATGTTGACGATACCGGCGTCGTGGTCTTCCTTGGAGAAGTACTTCTTGCCCACGATGACGGCAAAGGCGGTGATCAGCGGCGGGACGATGCAGGCGGCGGAGACGGCGGCCATGAAGTTGGTGCCGAAGTTGTAGGTCGGGGTGCCGATGCCAGCCTGGAGCGCCTCGGTAAGAAGCGCGGTGCCGGTGACGTAGGCAGCCTTGTTGACTGGGCCACCCATGTCGAACGCGCACATGCAGCCGATGGCCAGGCCGAGGACGATGGGGCCGGAGGCCTCGAGGCCCTCGAGGAAGCTCATCATGCCGGTGTTGATCGCGGCCATGGGGCCGGAGATGCCGAGCATGATGAGGCCCGTGATGAACGTGGAGAGCAGCGGGTACAGGAAGATGGCCTTGAGGCCGTCAAGGTTCTTGGGCATGCCGGAGAGCAGCTTCTCCAGGCCGACGATCACGTAGCCGGCAACAAAGCCGCCGACGATGCCGCCGAGGAAGCCAAAGCCCACGCCAGCGCCACCGGCGTCGATGAGGCCGGTCTCAGGGGAGACGGGCAGGCCGGTGATGGCGATCATACCGGCAACGAAGCCGGGGACCAGTGCCGGGCGCTTGCCGATGGACTCGGCGATGTAGGCAGCGAGCACCGGGACCATGAGGTTCATGGCGATGCCGCCGATGATCTTGAGCATTGCCGCGAACGAGTTGTAGTCCGCCGCGGTGGAATCGAACGACGTGATGCCCCAGAGGAACGAGACGGCCGTGAGGACGCCACCGGCAACCACGAAGACGAGCATGTGGCTGACGCCGTTCATCAGGTGCTTGTAGATGATGTGGCCCACGGACTCCTTCTCGTCGGAGGAGCTGTTGTCGCTCGAGGCGTTTGCGACCTCCTCGCTGAGCTCGCCCTGGGCCTTGGCCGCCAGAGCCTTGTCGATGAGGCCCTCGGCGTCCTTGATCGCTGCGGTCACGCCGACGCTCACCATGGGCTTGCCCGCGAAGCGCTCGGCCTGGACGTCCTTGTCGGCAGCGACGATGACGGCCTTTGCAGCCTTGATCTGCGCAGGGGTCACCTCGTTCTCGATGCCGACCTGCCCGTGGGTCTCGCCCGTAGGACAACCGGTAGCGGCAATGAGGTCGTACGTCGTGTCTTCGGCCATACCTTCACTCCCCTCTCTAGCGGCGCACATGGCGCCTCTCCAGCGGCCCCGTAGAGCCGCATCCCCTGGAGGAACCGTGTGTCTTCACGTCTCCTCCTAAAACCGGACACAACTTTACCACACAAGCGTAAGTCGACGAGATTAAACGAAGAAAAACGAAAGTCTCGAAGGATTTCTCGCCGAGTGGTACCTCGAATGGCGGGCAACGGCATGCCTCCTGAAACAGAAATGCGCGCCCACGAGATGGATGCCCCATCCCGCAGACGCGCACCACGCACACCTCTATGAGAGAGCGCTTGCTCTACTTCACGCTCTGGGAGCGCTTGCGGAGCTCAAGCGCCTCATACGCGCAGCCGTACATGGCTGCCTGGTTGCCCAGCGACGCTGCCTCGATGGCAACATCCTTGCAGGTAGGAAGCGCATGGGCCTGGAAGCGACGACGCAGCCAACGCCACCGCCAATTAGGTACATAGCGGGGTCCACCACACAGGAGACCTGCGACATGGCCTGAGCCAGGTACTCGCACATCTGGTCCACGGCAATCTTTGCGCACTCGTCGCCCTTGGCGAGGGCACGGAAGACCGAGAGCGTGTCGGTGGCGTGCTCGACGTGCACGGGCGTCACACCGCGGCGCTCGCACTCATTGAGGTAGAGCCTCACGATGCCCTTAGCCGAGGCGTACTGCTCGAGGCAGCCGTGGCGACCGCACCCACAGGTCTCGGTCTCGTTGGGGTTAACGGTGATGTGGCCAATCTCGCCACCAGCGCCAAACGCACCGGCCACCAGGCGGCCGTTTACCACGACGCCGGCACCCACGCCCGTGCCAAGTGCGATAAGCACAAAGCTCGAGACGCCATGGGCCACGCCGGCCCAGAGCTCGCCCAGCGCGGCCGCATTCGCGTCGTTCACGAAGGCGATGGCGGCATTGGGGAACGCGGCATTGATCGCGGCAACAAGGCCGTCGGGATCGAGCTGGATGTTGGGCAGGAAGCCAACCTTGCCGTCGTCTGCCACGGGGCCGGGAATGTCCAAGCCACACGCAATGACGTCCTCGGGAGTATTGTCATGGGCGGCAAGGAGGTGCGTCAGGCCGTCGGTCACCGTGGCGAACGCCTCCGCATCCACAAGGGCGGGCGTGGGGATCTTGCGCTCCTCGAGCAGGTCGCCCTCGGGCGAGAAGAGCCCCGCCTTGATGCTGGTTCCTCCGATGTCAATGCCAAGGACGGCTTGCATGTCTTCCCCTCTCGGTTGGCTCTCTGTCGGATGCGCCCCCGAGGCGTACGGCACCGGGGAGCGACTGTGCACATCATCCCACGACGGTTTGGACCGTGCACGACTCATGACGCAGAAGGAGCGGTGCCTGCCGCAATCGGCGGCGCACACGCAACGGCTACCGGCACGCGCACGGGGTGGCCACAGCCATGGGATACACTCGAAGTTCGTGCAGTCGGCTCTTTGCGCCCCACTGGGGCGGTCTGGAGGCATCATGGCAAACAACGCGCCCTCCGCGATCAACGCGGCGCTCCCCAATCCCAAGCAGGACATGGCAGAACTCGACCGGCTGGAGAGCCGTCGCTTCGCCCTTCGCTACGCATTGGACGAGATAGCGACCCTCGGCCCCTCCATCGACCCTCCCAAGGCCACGGAGGAGCGCGCGGAGGCATCCGCCGTCCTCGACGAGGAGGCAACGCGCCTGCTCTGCGCGCCGGAGGTTGGCCCTCTGCTCGACCGGCTGGAGTCTAACGCCGGCATCATCGGCGAGACACGCGCGGCACAGGTCAAGATCTTGAAGCGCGACCGCAACTCTCTGGTAGGCGTGCCTGCAGACGAGCGCGCGGCCTTCTGCCGTCTTGCCGTCGAGGCCAACGACGTCTGGCGTCGCGCCAAGGCCGCGAACGACTGGGCCAGCTTCGAGCCCTACCTCGATCGCCTCGTGGCCACCCGCGTGAGCATGGCGCATGCCATGAACCCGGACGCAGACCCCTACGACGTCTGGCTCGACCAGTACGAGCACGGCACGAGCCGCGCCTTCTACGACCCCTTCTTCAAGCAGGTAAAGACCTGCGTGGTCCCGCTTCTGGCCAAGTGCATGGCCGCGCCGAGAAAGCCCAGCCACCGCGTGGTTGACGGCACCTTCGACGAGCGCCGCCAGTGGGATCTTGCCCGCGACCTGGTGCGCCTCGAGGGCGTGGACACCGACGCCCTGTGGCTCGGCTCGACTGAGCACCCCTACACGGGCGGCCCGTCGACGGGCTTCGTGGCCATCGCGAGCCACGTGTACCCGGACAACGTACTCTCCAACGTCTTCAGCATGCTCCACGAGGGCGGGCATGCCATGTACGAGCAGAACGTCGACCCCGCCTACCGCTTCACCTCGCTCAAGGGCGGCACCAGCTCCGGCATGCACGAGTCGCAGTCGCGCTTCTTCGAGAACTACGTGGGCAGGAGCGAGGCGTTCTCCGAGCAACTCGCGCGCCTTCTCGCCAAGCACTTCCCCGGACAGCTCGGCCGCATGACGCCTCACCAGCTCTACATGGCCGAGAACTGCGCGGAGCCGGGCCTCATCCGCTGCGACGCCGACGAGCTCACCTACCCCCTGCACATCCTGGTGCGCTACGAGATTGAGCAGCTGCTCTTCTCGGGCGAGGCGAAGGCTGCGGACGTACCCGGCCTCTGGGCAGACCGCTACCGTTCCTACCTGGGCGTGGAGGTGCCCAGCGACACCGAGGGAACCCTCCAGGACACCCACTGGTCCGACGGCGACTTTGCCTACTTCCCCACCTACGCGCTGGGCAGTGCCTTTGGAGCGCAGTTCAAGGCGGCGATGGTGCGCCAGGGCGTGGACTTTGACGGCTGCTGCGCCTCCGGAGACCTTGCGCCCATCCGCGAGTGGCTGCGCGCCAACATCTGGCACTGGGGCCGTGCCAAGGACTCCGCGCAACTCATCCGCATGGCGTGCGGAGAGAACTTCGAGCCACGCTACTACACCGACTACCTTGTCGAGAAGTTCTCTGCAATCTACGGGCTGGACAGGTAGCATGCGCGCACTGATTCAGCGAGTCGAGCGAGCGTCGGTCGAGGTGGACGGGAGCGAGGTTGGCTCATGCGGTGAAGGTTACCTCGTGCTTCTCGGCGTTGGCCCCAATGATGACGAGAACGTCACCAGGCGCATGTGGGAGAAGGTACGCAAGCTTCGCATCTGCGCCGACGAGAACGGTCGCACCAACCTCTCGCTTGTGGACGTGGGCGGATCGCTTCTTGTGGTGAGCCAGTTCACGCTCTACGCCGACGCGCGTCACGGCAACCGGCCGTCGTTTACGAATGCCGCCCCGGCAGAGCTTGCCAACCGTCTCTACGAACTCTTCTGCGAGCTTGCCGAGAAGGACCTGGGGCCAGGGCGTGTGGGCCGCGGCGAATTTGGCGCCCACATGCGCGTGGGCCTCATAAACGACGGGCCGTTCACCGTAATGCTCGACTCGGAGGAACTTGGGCTGTAGCGCCAGCCTTTTGGTCCGATTAATCGCGGTCAGACGTTGGTTCGACGCTTCCTTGCGTGGTAAAGTCTTTCAAGGTCGCTGACGACAGTGCCAGTTCGCACAAGGGCCAGACAGCGGCCCCAGGCTCATCAATACAGGAGAGGGGATCACCATGAAGGCTTTCTTCAGCGAGTTCCGGGCGTTCATCTTGCGCGGTAACGTGATGGACATGGCAGTCGGCGTGATTATCGGCGGCGCGTTCACGGCCATCGTCAACTCCCTGGTTGGTGACATCATCCAGCCGCTCATCTCGGGCCTCACGGGCGGCGGCGAGCAGATTGGCCTCGTGATCAACGTTGGCGCCGCCCAGCTCGACTTTGGCGCGTTCATCTCGGCCGTCATCAACTTCATCATCATTGCGTTTATCATCTTCTGCCTGGTCAAGAGCATGAACAAGCTCTCCGAGGAGGCAAAGAAGCTCGCCGGGGAGCAGGGGAAGGAAGAGGAGGCTGCGGCGCCCATCTGCCCGCACTGCCTCGAGGAGGTCAAGGCCGGTGCCACCCGCTGCCCGCACTGCGGCGGCGAGATCCCTGGCGGGGCGAAGCCCGCGGCATAGCAGCCGAGGCCTGCATCATAGTGAGAACCACGCCCAGCTAGGCGGTGGAATGGCAACGGCGCCCGGCGGTACAGGTCTCCGGGCGCCGTTCTTGTTTCTCTGGAGGGCACCATTCCCACTCAACAGCTGCTTTCACCCTTTCCCTCGTAATCAGCACCGCGCCTAACCTGCGGTAACGCTTTATGGTCGCCGCCCGTCAGCCTTCGACTCTCGCGCGGATCGCGTCCATACGCGCACGTTCCTCGTAGGTGGATGCCGATCTGTTGGAGTTCTACTTGGCGCCGACCAAGGACAGCTTCGCAGAGAGCTTTCACCACCTGCATCCAGGCCCGTCCAGCAGGGTGAGGCAGCTGCTTGAAGCGATGGCGGTCGAATATGCCTCTGGCGCCCCGCAATCGCAGCAGATGCTCAAATCGCTCGCCCTTGCGCTTGCCCAGATGGCGGTACGGCAGCTGCGGGCGGAGCGCACCAAGGAAGGCGGCGATCCAGACATCGTCGACAGGATGGTTTCGCGGATACGCGCAAGGCTTGGCAACATCACACTGGAGGGTATCGCAGACGAGTTTGGCTACCACCCGAACTACGTGTCCTCGCTCATCCGCAAGAAGACCGGCAAGACCTTCAGGGAGCAGCAGATCGATGCGCGCATGGCGGCGGCAAACATGCTGCTAGAGCGCTCCGAGCTTTCGGTGCAAGCGGTATCGCAGCTGGTCGGATACGCTTCGACCAGCAGCTTTTACAAAGAATACCGGCACCGATTCGGCGCAGCACCACGACAGCGAGCCTAGACGGTCGGCGCGCGCATCAAGGCGGACCTGTTCATGACGCGTGTGGCAGAAAGGTGCGTCGAAGCAATGTCCGGACGGGTTCACGGCCAAATTCGAACGTGCGGGCATGGTTCCCCATCACTGCCCGTCAACCCGCGACGCCAGCGCAGGTTGTCACATTTGTCCCCGTCGGCGAGAGGGGCACTTAGGTCAAACGCAGAGGGAAGGGCCATGACGCTCCTTTGCGCACGTGACAGGGGACGGGGTTGTCACATCACAGATCGACGTGTAGAGGCACACCTTATCGTAACCATCTCCCGCGCAGATAGCCGCCAGGTGAGACGAACGAATCACGTGCGCGCGGCGGGAAACGCGTGACAAGCCCACGTCCTCTGTCACGTCCGCGCGTGTCGCACCCCCGTCCCCCGTCACTCCCGCGTGTCACTCCCCCGTCCCCTGTCACGTCATCCCGTGCTATGATGCAAGAGTTAGATATTTCTAACTTGAATGAGGCAGAACTATGGCCCAAGAACGGACCCTTGCCGGCGTACCGGACACGACCTATATCCCGCTGGTCGCGCGCATCTACGTGTCCAAGCGCTTCCCCGACTACTTCCGCGATGATCAAGCCCTCGCGCTGGAGAGCCAGATTCCCGGCGAGGCCATCCAGACCAACTCGGGCGAGTACGAGTGCATGGCCTCGGTCGCCCGCAGCCACGTGATCGACGGCAAGGTGAGCGCCTTCCTCGCCCAGCACCCGAGCGGCAATGTCGTCTTCCTCGGCGGCGGCCTGGAGACCACCTGGGGCCGCGTGGGTGCACCCACAGCACACTGCTACCAGGTGGACCTGCCGGAAGTCGTCGAGGTACGCCGCCGCGCCCTCGACCTTGTCCACCAGGACGATCTCGTCGGCCACGCCCTCGTACACCAGGGCCAGGGCCACGTGCGACCCCACGTGACCGGCTCCGATGATGGTTGCCTTGCGCTTCTGCATGTGCTTCTCCCTTCACACGGCCACTCGGGCCCAGATGTATCTGTGTATAGGATTCTGCACCGGCGAGTTGCGGTTACGTTGCGGGGCTTCTGCTAGGCCTCGCCCTCGCTATCCCGGCCTGGCAGGCGGCTGAGGTACCAGGCATAACCCCCAGCCACCACGATGATAAAGACGGACCCTATGACGAAAAGCTCGTCCGGCACCTCCCGCCCCAGCACGGCGAGCACGTCAATCAGGCTGTGCGCCACGATGCAGGGCCAGAGGCTGCCGCTCTTGTGGAAGACCATGACGAAGGCAAAGCCAATGGCCACGGCATAGCACACCTGAAGGAGGGTCTCGAAGGTGGCATGGCCCGTGAGCAGGTTGACGATGTGACCCATGCAAAAAGTGACCGCCGAGACCACGATAGCCGAGGTGAGCCCGTCCTTCTCCATGGCGCGAAAGAGGAAGCCGCGGAAGACGATCTCCTCCAGCCACCCCACCAGGACCATGGACGCCACGGCGCAGACCAGGCTGGCGCCGGTGGCCTGCGGGGCGATGCCCGCAAGCTGCCGACCACCACCACGTAGGCGACGATCCAGGCGATTGCGAAGGCAGACTCGTTCTTCTCGTAGAGCTTGAGCATGGCTAGCCCTCCCCGCCCAGGGCGTCCGCGAGGGCACCTGTCAGCATCTGGTCGCATTCCTGCTCACGATTTTGACATTGGGAGAATCCATGCTGCACCACATCCAGAAGGGCTTACCCGTACCGAATGTATGCGCCTTCTTGCCGCACCGAGTCCACTGGAGTTGTGCCTACCTACCAAGATGACCTATCCAGCGAGACAATCTCCCATGTTCCGGCGCGGGGACTCCCCCTGCGCACGAGCCTCCCCTCCGACTTCAGCCTGGATACCAGCCTCTCCGCCGTCCTCTTTGAGGTCCCTAGCGCCTCCGCCAGGCCACCCACCGTGCCCTTCGGATTATTCCGGAAGTAGTCGAGCGCGCGGAGCTCCTCGCCATCACGGTCAATCCCACATGCCGCGTAAGGGGTCAACGCATCACGAATGACTTCCAGTATGAACTCCACGAATGCCGTGCAGGTACCTTCCGCATTGGATCGCTCGAAGGCGGCATAATAATCCCGCTGCCGGTCGCGAATGGTAGTCTCCACCGGCAGCCAAGCGAGCGGCGCCCTCCAGCGTGAGAGCATCAATGTCTGCCAGAGCCTTCCAGTCCTGCCGTTACCGTCAGAGAAGGGGTGCACAAACTCGAGCTCATAGTGGAAGATGCATGAGACGAGCAGTGGATGCACACTTGTGGAGCGCATCCAAGAAAAGATGCTCGCCATTACTTCGGGGACATAGCTTGCAGGCGTTCCCGCGTGAATGAGTGCTTCTCCATCAAAGACGCCTACGTTGCCGTTTCGGAACCGCCCGGCATCTTTGACAAGACCCCCATCATGACACCATGCACTCGAAGGAGGTCATCCATGGAAAGCTGGTCTAGTTCATCCAACATGGCATACGCACGCTGTGCGTTCTTGACCTCTAGGATGTCACGGGCGTTCCCCAGCACCCGCTTGCCATCGAGCACGTCAACCACCTGATCCTCAGCGAGCCCATTGCCCTCGATGAGCAGCGAGGAATGGATGGCGTGAATACGCTGCCGCCTGTGCAGAGTGTGACTAGTGCTGAGCTCTGAAGTCGGCGTAAGCGAGCCGACCATCTCGGCTATCTCCATGCAGAGGTTGTCGACATGAGCGGTGCGCTCAAATGGTGGCTGGTAGTTCATGCGGTTGCCCCAGCTGGTCACTCCAATATTACCGCCGCAATTTTACCGTCAATGGCGGTAAAATCCTACCTCCCTTGCTCGCGCAGCCAGCCCTCCACCACCTCGCGGTTGAGCTCCGCGATGCGGCAGAAGTGGGGGTTCACGTCCAGCGGGTTGCCCGTGGGGCTCTCGTTGGCGTTGCGCACCATGCACATGGCACAGAAGGGCTTATTCTCGCAGTCCAGGCACTGGGGGAAGTCCCGCATGCGAAGACGGCGCAGGTAGAGCACCTCGGGCGACTTCTCCCAGATGTCCCGCAGGCTCTGCTCGCGCAGGCTGCCCAGGACCCGGCTCTGCCAGCCGGCGCAGGGATAGACGGTGCCGTCCGAGACCACGGAGAGGGACGACACGCACACGCCGCACACGGGATCGCAGCTTATGTCCCTAGCGCGCTCCGCCGCCAGGTCGGCCTCCAGCACGCGGCGGCGATACTCGGCATCGTCATTGATGACGGCCTGGACCAGCGGCCGCACCTCCTCCAGCGTCAGGCGGTGGTCCAGGTTGTCGGTGCTGCGGTCGTAGCGGGCCATCATCACCCAGTCGCACACGGTCTTGATGTCACGGGCCGCACCCCACCGCAGCACGTCGTCCATGCCGTCCTTGTTCTCCCGCATCACGGGGCAGTTGATCATGAGGGGGACGTCGTTCTCGCGCAGGCGCTCGATGGCCGCCACGGTGCGGGCGTGCGATCCCGGCAGTTGCGTGATGGCGTCGTGCACCTGGGGGTCCATGCTGTAGAGCGAAACCTTTATGTTTGCGATGCGGGCGGCCTTGATGGAGGCAAGGATCTTGTCGTCCAGCAGGGTCAGGTTGGAGAGGATGCGGACCGAGAGGTCGTGTTCGCGCGTCATGTCCAGCATGCGGCAAAAGTCGGGGTGGGCCAGAGGCTCGCCGCCCGAGAGCGTGAGGGCGAGAAGGCCCATCTGGTCGCCCTGGTCCAGGATGCTGCGGTAGAGCTCCAGGTCCATGGCCTGGGTCTTGTACGCATGCGGGATGTAGCAGTGCACGCAGCGCTCGTTGCAGCGGCTGGTTATCTCCAGCTGCAGGGAGACCAGGTGGGGATGGCCCTCAAAGTGGTTGGAGAGGTAGGTCTGGGAGTCCCGGATGGCCATAGCCAGGCTAGGGGCCGCGTCCTTCTCGCGCGCAGGCCTGCCCGACCACGACCGCGCGTAGCTAAAGGGCGGGTCCTTGCGGTCCAACTCCTCGGGCGTCCGGCCGCTCACCACGAAGCCGTCGCGCTCCAGCATGCCGTAGAAGTCCACGACGTCGTCTCGCAGGCTGGCCGGAGGGTTGCGAAAGGCGGGGGCGATCCTGGCAACAAGGTCGTCCAGACTCTGCGCCTCCCGCGAGAGCGCGTCGAGAAAGACGGCGCCCACCGCATCCACGACCTTGTCGGCAATGACGCCCTCGTTGACGATGTAGCCCACGTCGTCGTAGTGGCGGATGAAGGTGTCGTGCTTCTGGCGATAGAGCATGGCGTGTCTCCGTTGGCAAGGGGCGGAACCGGCAGAGTGGCACCGGCGGGGCGCGAGGGGGCGGGACCGGCGGGGCAGGACCGCAGCGGCCCCCGCCCCGCCGAGGTTGCTGGCGCGGCAGTCTAGTAGGTCATCTCGCAGCAGCTGTTGGGCTTGGTGGACGGCTGCAGGCACGAGGCCGCATACGTCTTGCTCTCCTTGCTCTCGGCCACTACCTGGGGCTTTGCGTACTCCATGGCACACCTCCCTTCGGGCTCGGCTGTGGCCATTCAAGCACGTGACGGAAGGTCTGGCCCCACCCCTGCGGGTGGGGCCAGACGACACGGCAGAGACGTCATGGGCGCGAAGCCACCGGGACCTCACGCAAAGAGGTCGTCCATCGTGACCACATTCGTGAACGCACCGCTGTACTCGTTGCGCGCAAGCCCATACGTCGTCACTAGCGTGCTTCGGACCACCATCTTGGGCGATACCATCTTCGCCAGTGCTTCTTGCCGGCCCAGTAGAGCCTTGTAGTAGCCCTTGTCTACGGCAAAGTCTCCGCTGTAGAACTTCATCTCGCACATATTTGCCACGTTATCGGCTCGGGAGATGATTAGGTCTATCTGCATGCCAGAGGCTCCGCCGCGCATCATCCAAGCCGAATTCTCCGAGGCAACGCCCGCCACGCCGAGGGCCGCCTTGATCTGCTCGACGTGCGTGAGGCATACGTCCTCAAATGCAATGCCGCGCCACGAGACGACCGGCTGTGCATTCAGGTTGTTCTGCCAATAGTGAGGGTCGGTTCCATGCTCTCCGCCAAGAAAGCGGAGCCAGAACTTGCAAAAGGGGTCTACGAGCCTATACCTCCGCGATCTCTTCCCTTCGCCAAACGGCACGTAGCTCACTACAAAATCGCTGGCCAGAAGCGCGCTCAGCGCATTAGAGAGAGTTCCCCCACCGGAATAGCCGCATTGCTCGGCAATCTCTACGCGAGTAAAGCCGGTAGTCCTCGTGGCTAAGAGGCCCACAATTGACTTCATCATCTCAGGTTGGCTAAAAATTGATGCGAAGAGCCGGTCATACTCCTCTCGCAGCGGAGCATTCCTTGAGAAGAGAACGCGATCGACATTCTGGGCAAGGCTCTCCTCGGGCTGGAAATAGCCCAGGTAGTAGGGTATGCCGCCAAAGATCATATAGCTCTGCACGATATCGTAGCGGGAGAGCCTCACGCCCGCCTGAGTAAAGTACTCCTCGCACTCTGCGAGCGTGAAAGGCGTAAGTTTGATTTCACAGGTAACTCGGTTATACAAACCGCCGTGGCTGTTGATGAGCTCATCGAGGATCCAGGATGTGGCGCTGCCGCAGACGATGACCATGAGG
>CACYGL010000058.1 GCA_902773995.1 uncultured Coriobacteriaceae bacterium
CGCGCTCATGGGAGGTAAGGGGGTGGCTCAGGAATCGTGACGGAGTGGCTCAGAAAAAAGTGACGCCGCCGGCTCAAATCTACTTGACGGAACACAGCACCCGTTTGGGCTGCGAGGCCGCTTTGCTGTGTGGGTGGCTGGGCCCGCTGGGCCCGCTGGGCTCGCTGGCCTCAACGCGCCACAATGGACCCCTTGTTACCGGCCCGTGGGATGCCGTCTGCGTTTCTGCAGGATTCGGCCGAGAAGCGCGACGGACCGGTAACAACAGTGAGAAGCGAGCCTCGGTTGTTACCGGTTCATTCTGACTGTTGAGCTGTCAACTGGAAGAATGCTGTGATCTTTCGACGAGCCGGTAAGAACGGGAGGGAGTGCTTATCGCTTGTTACCGGCTCGTGAGATCCCGACTGCGTTTCTGCAGGAGTTGGACGAGAAGAGTGACGAGCCGGTAAGAACGAGAAGGGCGGGTGCTACATACCGCGCGTGCAAGTTATTCTCGCCACGCGCTCCACCTCATTCAGAGCCGGCGTAACATCGCGTGTAGTTATGCAAGATTGCGAGCAGCGATGCTGGGTTTTTCTCGCCGTTGCCGTATCCTTCTTGCATGTCCGCATGAAAGGAACCCTGCATGGCGCGAAAACTGACCGATGTTGAACGCATGAACCTTGATTATCTGAGGGAGGCTCTCTGCCAAGTTCTGGAGCCTTCCCAGAAGAACAAGGCGGCTTCGGTGGCAAGCGCCCTCGTCCGCGTGCGCGGTGACGTGGTGACCGACGAGGATATCTCGCGGATCGTGGGGAGGTACGGTAAGGAAGCCCAGGCGGCGCTGACTGCGGCCGTGCGCTCAGAGGCGCTCGACCCCGTGGAGGGGCAGGATGGCATCTACACGCTGCGCGTTCCTGCGCAGGTAGAGGACGTTGCCGAGAAGCCCGAGGCAGCTGACCAGGTGACTGATGCCGAGGCCGATGCCGAGGTCGCGCCTGCGCCGGACACGGATGCCCCTGCGGAGACGGAGCCGGCGCCTGCCGCGGAGGCGACGGAAGCGGCCGCCGAGCCTGCCCCCGAGAGGAGAAAGCCGCGGCGACACAGGAGGAAGCAGGCTCCCGTGGAGCCAATGGCGGAGCCTGCTGAGAAGGACTTCTCGCCAGAAGCCTCGCCCGTCGCGGGGGAGGTCGCTGAACAGCCGGCAGCCGTGTCTGCCCCTGTGGCGTCCGCTCCCGAGGAAGAGCCCGCCGAACCAACCAAGGTCCCTGCGGACCCCGCGCCTCAGGCACCCGCCGAGAAGCCCGCCGAGAAGCCCGCCCGCACCGGCGCCACGCGCACCCAGCGCGGACGCTTCCGTCGGGTGGGGAAGGGCGGTCCCTCTCATCCCCTGCAGCTTTCCGAGGTCCCCTACGTGCGTCGCGGCGGCCCGGCCGAGACCGAGGTCCGCGCGAAGATCCTCGAACTCGACCAGCGCTTTTGGATGAACGGCTGGCTGCTCAGCCATCCCGGCGCCTACACGCTCTTCGAGCGCCAGCTCACCGCCATCAACAACGCGCTGGTAAACGGCGCGCTGCCGGGCGACATCACCCGTCGCCAGCTCGCCTACCAGATGGGTGGGGACGAGAAGTTCTTCGAGTACGGCTCCGACGGCCACAAGCTGCTGCGCGCGATGGGCATGGAGGACGTCATCCGCCACCGGCCCATGCCCAAGCCGGACCTTCTCTACCACGCGCCGCGCCGCAGGAAGCACATGCGCGTGCTGGTGACCGAGAACCTCGACCCCTGGCTCGACGTGCACGACCTCATGTACGAGGAGGGCCGCAACACCATTTTGGGCGAGCGCATCCATGCCGTGGTGCTTGGCGGGGGTACGCCCATTCTCGAGCACAACCGTCTTGCGCTGCTTCTTGACACCCTTGGCGCGGATTCCGTCGAGGTCCTCTACTGGGGCGACATCGACCGTGCGGGCATCGACATCATGGCGCGCCTACGCGACGTGCTGGGCGAGAACTACCCCTTTGCACCTTTCACCCCTGCCTACCAGCTCATGATTGACAAGGCGATGGAACGTTATCCGGATCCGTCTGACAACGAGCAGACCTGCCAGGTGAACCTTGGTATGCCGGACATGTCGCTTATGTGCGAGGGCCTCACCGAGGAGGCCGCCGCGTACGCGCGCAGCGTGGTGGAGGGCTGCCGACTCATCCCGCAGGAGATCCTCACCCGCCGCGACCTGTAGCGACCCGTAATGAGACAAGGGGAGTTTCCCTTTGTCTCATGGTGGGGTCGCGCGGGATTGCCCCGCAGTCAACAGACGAGGAGAACACCATGCCCAAGCTGCTCTTCTTTGAGTATCCCAAGTGCTCGACCTGCAAGCGTGCCAAGAAGTGGCTGGACGAGCACGGCGTTGCGTACGCAGACCGCCACATCGTGGAGGAGAACCCCACTGCCGCCGAGCTTGCGGAGTGGCAGGCTCGCTCCGGCCTCCCCGTGCGGCGCTTCTTCAACACCAGCGGGCAGCTCTACCGACAGCTGGGCGTCAAGGCGCAGCTGGACGCGGGGATGAGCGACGCAGAGGCCTTCGACCTTCTCGCCACCAACGGCATGCTGGTCAAGCGGCCGCTGGTCGTGGGGGAGGACTTCGTGCTCGTTGGCTTCAAGGAGCCCGAGTGGTCTGATCGCCTCCTGTAGGCGGGATTATTCTTCCCGGCAACGGAATCCCGTTGCCGGGGAATGGAATCCCGTTACCGGGGAGAATAATCCCATCACGCGCGGCGCAGGATCTTCTCGAGCGGACGTCCCTTTGCCAGCTCGTCCACCAGCTTGTCCAGCACGCGCACCCGGTGCATGGTGGGGTCCTCCACCTGAGCCACATCTACGCCGCAGACCTTGCCGCTCACCAGCGCGGCCGCCGGGTTGTACGCCGGGGCGTCCTCAAGCCAGTCGGCAAAGCTCACCGCCCCCAGGCGCTCGTCGGTAAGGTCCTCGGGCGCGTAGCCGAGAAACCACTCGATAACGGACGCCAGCTCCTCTCGGCTCCTGCCCTTGCGCTCGACCTTGGCGGCGAGAAGGTCCACGTAGCGCTTGGCCGGCCCGTCCACCTGTGCGCAGACGAGAGTGACGTCCACGCTCTCTCCGGGCCCTTTGCCAATGGCCGCACGCATGTCCTTGCGGATGCCCAGCACGTAGTCGCGCCCGCCGTCGTCCCGCTTGAAGGCAACCACGCTGCCGTCGTAGGGCACGCCATCAAAAGTTGCATGCACCTTGATGCGCCCCGCACCGAACACCCTCGGCAGGTCGAGCGGTACCTGCACAAACGCGCCGTCGATGCCCTCGACCTTCTCAATGGTCGCGGGAAAGCTGTAGCTCTTCATGCCTGCTCCTCTCAGCGGTATCGCGAGAAGTATCGCATAGAGCGGTGCCATGTTTCGCCACGTCATTCCGTTGGGTCAAGTTTGTTGCTAGGCGCTGCATGTTGCCATTGGGCAGGTCAGGGCGTGCTATCTTCCGGCTCATCGACGAGAAGATAGGAGCAACCATGGCGTTTGAGCTGCCGGTCTATCACCACCCCGATTTCTCCGCGCTCGGCTTGGACGACGCGCCAAACGTGAGGTGGGCTACCGTCGAGCAGGATGGCGTGATACCCGAGGGCTTCCATAGCACGTCAATGTACCCGGAATACTTCAAGATTGATGGCAGCTGGAAGCTGGCCGCCTCTTCTCGCATGGATGCCTGTATCGTTCTCCGGGCCGACGGCACCCTCCATGTGGTCACGGGCCGTCACCTCAAGCAGGGGGAGCTGGTTGCGCTGGGACGCAGCGAGGACGGCTCCGAGGGAATCTACGTCCACGCGGACGGTTTCGAGGACCCCTCCGCATCCAATGGCGAGAAGTTCTCCTTCCGCCAGGGCCGAAGCCGCGAAACCGCCTACACCCGCGACTACGACGACCTTATCGAGCTGCTGAGGTACGAACGCGATCACGGGTTCATCGAATGGGTGATGGGACCGGCGTTTGCGTTCGACGCGGACTCTCGCCATGCCATGCAGCGGCTGGTGGAGGAGGGCTACGTCCACGCGCTCTCAGGCGGCAATGCGCTGGCCACGCATGACCTCGAGGGCGCCATGTTCCACACGGCGCTTGGCCAGGACATCCGCACGCAGCAGAGCATGCCAAATGGGCACTACAACCACCTGGACACCATCAACCGCGTGCGACGGTCTGGCTCCATCGCGCAGTTTGTGGATGACTACGACCTGCGCGACGGCATCATGTACGCATGCGTGAAGAAGAACGTTCCCTTCCTGCTCGCGGGGTCGATTCGCGACGACGGACCGCTGCCCGAGACCATCGCGGACGTGTACGAGTCCCAGCACCAGATTCGGGTGCTCGCGCGCAAGGCCACGACCGTGATCTGCATGGCCACGATGCTGCACACGATCGCGACCGGCAACATTACGCCCAGCTACCACGTCAATGATGACGGAACCGTGCGGCCGGTCTACATCTATGCCGTCGACGCTTCGGAGTTTGTCGTCAACAAGCTGCACGACCGCGGGAGTCTCTCGGCCAAGACGATCGTCACCAACGTGCAGGACTTCATCTTCATCGTGGCCAAGGGCCTTGGCGTGATCTAGCGGCTGCGCGGGCTGCGGTCGCTCGGATGCGGTCGCTCGGGCTGCGGTCGCCTAGAGCACAATCTCGACGGTGTGGTCCCCGATTGCCTGGCGCGGCGCCGAGTACTCCTGCGCCATGAATTGCCGCATGTACTCGACGCCAGGCTTCCAGTCGAGCAGTGCCCAGATCAGGAGTTGTCGCCTGTCACAGACGGCGGGGGAGTCGAACGCTTTCCAGCACAGGGAGAAATCCCGGTCAGAGAAACGCTCGGCAGCGCGAATGACCTGTTGCATGAGGGTGTCGAGGCCATAGCGGACGAACAGGTCTTCCATCGTGGCATTGACGATGACCAAGCCTCGCGACGCAAGCTCTCGCGTCCGGCGCAAGTCGTCGACGTACTTCTCGCGAACCTGGTTTTTCTCGTGAGCGACCTCATCCTGGAAAAGCACGCTGCCGGGATTCTCGGCCGCCACAGTGGCGGCTGCGACAATGCGGTCCAGTTCAAGGTGGCCGCCGCCTTCATAGTTGATGCCAACGGGCGTCTTTGGTACCAGCATGTCCGGCACTCGCGACCCCTTCTCGTGGCATATGGCGTGGCCGCCACCTGCGTCTGACCGCTCGTTCAGGGTGAGCCTGCCAAGGCCGTATCCCAGGTTCTCAATTGGAAGGGCTGCCATGGCAGCAATGAGCGATTCCGTGGGCGACCACGAATTGTCTGATACATACTTTATGCATTCCCTTGCAGCGCAGAGTCCTGGAATGCCGTGACATCGCGCTATGAAGTTCTCGATTTTCTCGACAGTCGTAAGCGGCGACACCCCGTAGGTGATCGGGCCGAGCCTTGGGGCGCCTGCGTCACGCGAGTTTTTTCCGGTGAGCTCGTAGCCGAGAAGAACCAGCACCTGCGGAATCATCACGGTTGCGAGCTCGACAAACAGCAGCTCGGGCGATGCGATTTGGATTCCGTGGCCAATGTCCAGGAATGCGTCATCAGGAAGTCCCGCCGAGTAGATGGTGGACGAGAAGAACCTCGCACGGATGCGATTGGCATCAGTCGGGACGGCAACGTGAAGTGGCGCTCGCTGGCTTGGCTGGGGTAGGCCCAACCAGTCAAGGTGGGCGGTTGCTGGTGACCAGCGCTTCTTGCCATCCGGGCGCTGGGGTGAGCGGAGAGAGACTCTTGCCATGTAGTTGATAGCCCGATTGACCTGCGGTGCCTTTCCGCATCTGATTGCCCTGATTGCTTGAAGCGCAGATTGTTTGTTAAGCGACAGCTGCATGGTTCCCCCGCCCCCATTACAGTCTGAGACGGTTTCCCGTAGGCTGATTGATGGCCCCGGCGACGGCCGGGGGGCTATCTTCTTGTCAGCCCTGCGGGGCCGCCGACCG
>CACYGL010000059.1 GCA_902773995.1 uncultured Coriobacteriaceae bacterium
GGAACGAACGTGCAGGTGGAGTACCAGTTCTGCCTATGCGACGCTGACGGCAACGTGACGGGAGTGCTGCGCGACTGGAGCAGCGACGCAACGGTGACATGCGCGGTTCCGGCGGACGGGAGCCTTACGGTGCGGGTGAACGCACGGCAGGTGGGGTCCAGCGCGGACTTCGAGCGCTACTCCGTGTGGAGCTCGGCGCAGTAGGGGCGCCGTAGCACGCCTGGTGACGCCCGGAGAGCCGTTATCGCGGCGATAGCGTACGAGAGAGGCGAGGCAGGAGAACATCCTGCCTCGCCTCTTGGTTGCGTGCGATGCCGGTGACTAGCGGGTCGACTTGCGGGTGCGCGTCGTCTTCTTGGCTGCAGACTTTACGGCCGCGGCCTTCTTTGCGGGTGCCTTGGCGGTTGCTGCGGACTTGGCAGCGGGCTTCGCTGCAGCCGCAGGCTTCTTGGCGGGCTCCGCCTTGGCTGCGGTGGTCTTGGGCTCGGCCTTGGCTGCGGGGGCCGCCTTCTTGGTAGGCGCGGCCTTTGCAACAGGGGCTGCCTTCGCAGCAGGCGCGGGCTTCTCGGCAGCGGTCTTGGGCGCGGGCTTAGCGGCGGACGCGGGCTTCGCCGTAGCTGCCGTCTTCTTGGGAGCGGACTTTGGTGCGGGCTTCTCGACCGCGGCCTTGGACTCCGGCTTAGCGACGGTCTTTGCGGCCGGCGCGGCCTTGACGGCCTTCGCGGCAACCTTCGCTGCAGGCGCGGCCTTCTTCACAGCCGGCTCGGTCTTCTCCGCAGGGTCGGCCTTCGCGGCAGGCGTGGCCTTCTTCGCAGCAGGTGCCTTCGCGCGAGACGTGCGCGTGGCCTTGGTGCCAGCGGGCTTCTTCGCGGTCACGGGCTTGGCCGGGGCGTTCTTCGCCGCCTCGGCGACCTCCTCGGTACTGGATCTGCTTCTGCCACCAGGGCCAGTCGTGGTCTACGTCGTTGCCCCAGTAGTCGCACCAGGCGTCGACGCCCAGCGCGCGGAACGCGTCGTCCACGATGTGCTCGGTGCGCAGGCCCTCCTCCTCCCACGCGCCCTGACCGCAGCACAGAACGATCTCACGCCTGTTGTAGAGGTCGATGTAGGGGTGGTCGTGCGGGGTGTTGGGCAGGAAGTGGACGGGCGAGTTGAAGTAGAGGGTGGTGTTCATCCAGTCGCCAAAGAAGAACTGCGCGTCATAGCCGCCGGAGAGCGCGATGACGCCCTGGAAGAGGTCCGGGCGGCGCAGGAAGGCGACAAGGGCGTGCGTGGCGCCCAGCGAGCAGCCCATGGTGAGCGGGCGCAGGTCGGAGCCGTTGCGCTCGTGGACGAAGGGGACGACCTCCTCGCACACGTAGTTGTAGAACGCCTCGATCACCTTGACGCGCAGGACGTTGTCACCGCCGCGGTCCGACCAGCCCTCGGCGTCCACGGAGTCGAGGACAAAGAGCTGGACCTTACCGCCCTCGATGTAGTCCTTCATCGCGTCGACCATGCCGAACTGCTCGTAGCAGTCGCTCATGGCGTCCTGGATGGGAAATGCGACGATGGGCCATCCGGACTCGCCGTAGACGCGGATGCGCATGTCTTTGCCGAGGTTCTTGCTGTGCGCGGTTACCGTTTCCCGATTCATTTGACCGCTCCCCTCATTTTCTGACTCAAGGTTGCATCTTTATGGTAGCAAAACTGCGTTTCGGGTGGTTTTCGAATCTTGAAGATGCAGGGCCATCGTTATGTTATCCATTCGACCCCCGTGCGCCAAGAAGTTCCTCGCGTGCTGGCGCCGCTGCCCCTCGCCGCCCTCTTGCGTCCACCCAATTCGGCCGACCGTCGAACCCCATGGTTAACGTCGGCGTCATGGGGGACTGCTATGCTAAAACCTCATGCGGATGGGCGGCCACGGCGGCCCTGTCCGCCTGAGAGCGTTCATCGTGTAGGTGGAAGCGTTGCATCTGCGGAGGTTGTCTCATGGTCAGGACCCTTGTTCTCGTGCGGCATGGCAAGGCCGAGAAGGCGCAGGACGACTCGTCGGACCTTTACCGCGAGCTCACGCCGGATGGCCGGCATGCCCTCGAGATTGCATACCCGCGCACGTTCTCGCTGCTCGAGGACTACGACGACGTAAACGTGTGGTCGAGCCCCGCGATTCGGGCCATGCAGACGGCGCAGGTCGTCGCAAGCGTCCTGGGCGTCGACGGCATCGAGGTCGACCAGACGCTCTACGACCAGAACTATGACGCCCTTCTCGGCCAGATCGCCACCACTCCGGAGGAGACCGTGGTCGTGGTCGGCCACGTGCCCTCGCTCGACGCCATCGCGTCGCACCTGCTTGGCCGCCAGGTCAGGCTGTCGAAGGGCGCCGCGATTGCCCTCGAGCTCCCCCAGCCCGCACCTGCCGCCGAGGGGGAGGCGGCTGGCTCGACGCCCGCCCTGCCCTCCTCTGCCTCGCTCCTGTGGTTTGTCGACGGCCCCAAGTCCAGCGCGTGGGGCTCGCTCGTCTCCATCGAGGGGGAGGTCACGGCTTCTGCCGGCGAGCTCGCCGCCGAGGCCGAGCGCTTCTTTGCCAACCCGGATGACGTCGACGCCCTCTGCGACTTTCGCATGGCCGTGCGCAGGCTCCGCTCGCTCGTCTCGTTCCTCTCGCCCTGGGAGTCCAAGAAGCAGGCGGAGCGTGCCGACAAGATCCTGCGCAACCTGCTCGACGCCACCGCGCGCCTGCGCGGCATAGACATCTTCTCCCAGACGGTGCTCGAGCGCAGCTCGTTCATGGAGCTGGTTCGCAAGAAGGGACTGGTAAAGAAGGTCGACTCCCTGGTCGAGGAGCTCTCGGCGTTTCGCTGGAAGAAGTCCGTGCTTGCGCGCGGCCTGGGCGAGGGTGACCTGAGGTCCCGCTTTGACGAGGAGCTTGACGCCCTTGACCAGGCGCTCTTTGGGCTTGACCTCTCCAGCGCCAACGCCGTCTACGACGCCCGCCGCGATGCCAAGGAGCTTCACTACGTGGCCAACCGCCTGGGGGTGGTCCTGGGCGACGAGCGCGCGCAGATGAGCCAGTACATGGACGAGATCCAGCGCGACCTGGGCGCCCTCTGCAACGCGCGCACCAACGCGACGCTGGCAGACGAGTTCCGCCACAGCCCGCGCTTCCGCGGCGTGCGCGCGGACCTCGGCGTGGCCGGTCGAGACCAGAGCGAGGTCGTCTCGGCCATCGTCTCGGGCATGAGGCGCCGCGAGGCCACGGACGAGGCGGCGGTGGACGAGGAGGACGTGCCTGCCGAGACGGGAGCGCTCGAGGAGAGCGCGGCGCTCGAGGCTGACGTGGCGACAGAGGCAGGCGCTCTCGCCGAAGTGACCGACCCGGCCGAGAACCCCGAGGACGCCGCCACCGGGGTGGCCCCCGAAGACGCCGCGCCTGTCGCCGACGCTGCCCCCCAGATTCCCGCAGAATAGGAGGTACGGCCCATGGAGTACCGCCGCGAGAACGACTCGATGGGGGAGGTGCTGGTCCCCGCAGACGCCCTCTGGGGCGCCCAGACCCAGCGCAGCCACGAGAACTTCCCCATAGGAACCGAGCGCATGCCGCACGAGATCATCCGCGCGTTCGCGGTGCTCAAGAAGGCCGCGGCGCTGGCAAACGCGTCTCTCGGCCGCATGGACGAGAAGGACGCCGAACTCATCGCCCAGGTGGCGGACGAGATTCTCGCAGGCAGTCTCGACGACCAGTTCCCGCTCGTGGTGTGGCAGACGGGCTCGGGCACGCAGTCGAACATGAACGTCAACGAGGTCATCGCCAACCGCGGCAACGCTATCGCCGGCGAGCGGCGCCTGCACCCCAACGACTCCGTGAACATGAGCCAGAGCTCAAACGATACCTTCCCCACGGCACTGCACATCGCTGCCGCCACGGCCATCACCCAGGACCTTCTCCCCGCCATCGACCAGCTCGTGGCCACGCTGCGGCAGCTTGAGGAGAGAAGCGCCGGCATCGTCAAGTGCGGGCGCACGCACCTGCAGGACGCCGTGCCCATTGCCTTCTCGCAGGAGGTCTCTGGCTGGCGCGGCCTGCTGGAGGACTCGCGCGAGCAGCTCCCGTGGGCACCGGCCTCAACGCTCCCGCTGGCTTTGACGCCGCCGTTGCCGCGGAGGTCGCCCGCCTCACGGGCATGCCGTTCGTCTCGGCGCCCAACAAGTTCGCGGCCCTCTCCGGCAAGGATGCCGTTGCGTTTGCGCACGGGGCGGTCCGCACGCTTGCCGCCAACATGATGAAGATCGCCAACGACGTGCGCTGGCTGGCCTCCGGTCCGCGCTGCGGGCTGGGCGAGATCCGCATCCCTGCCAACGAGCCGGGCAGCTCAATCATGCCCGGCAAGGTCAACCCCACTCAGTGCGAGGCCGTGACCATGGTCGCCGTCGAGGTCATGGGCAACGACGCCACCATCGGCTTCGCTGCCAGCCAGGGGAACTTCGAGCTCAACGTCTTCATGCCGGTCATCGCGTACAACTTCCTGCAGTCGACCCGCCTCTTGGCTGACGCCATCCGCTCCTTTGACGAGCGCTGCGCCAAGGGCATCGAGCCCATCCGCGAGAGTATGGACGAGAACCTCCACCGCTCGCTCATGCTGGTGACCTGCCTCAACCCCTACATCGGCTACGAGAACGCGGCGAAGGTCGCCCATAAGGCCTTCGACGAGGGCACCAGCCTGCGGGACGCCTGCGTCGAGCTGGGATTTCTCACGCCAGAGCGCTTCGACGAGGTGTTTCACCCGGAAGAGATGGTGTGATCGCGGGGTTACCCGCGCGCACCGCAGAGAGGAGTTCTCATGAGCGAGCAGAGCATCGAGACCCGCTGCGTGCAGGCGGGCTACACGCCGGGCAACGGCGACCCGCGCCAGGTGCCCATCGTCCAGTCCACCACCTTCAAGTACGACACCTCCGATGCCATGGGGCGCCTCTTCGACCTCGAGGACTCCGGCTACTTCTACACGCGTCTCCAGAACCCCACGAACGACCACGTTGCCGCCAAGATCGCCTCGCTCGAGGGCGGAACGGCGGCCATGCTCACCAGCTCCGGCCAGGCGGCCAACTTCTTCGCCGTCTTCAACATCTGCGAGGCCGGCGGTCACGTGGTGGCGAGTTCCGCCATCTACGGAGGCACCTTCAACCTTCTCTCCCATACCCTGGGCAAGATGGGCATCGAGTGCACGTTCGTCGATCCCAACTGCACGCCCGAGGAGCTTGACGCGGCCTTCCGCCCCAACACCAAGTGCGTCTTTGGCGAGACCATCGCCAACCCCGCGCTCGCGGTTCTCGACATCGAGAAGTTCGCCGCCGCCGCGCATGCGCACGGCGTGCCGCTCATCGTGGACAACACCTTCCCCACGCCCATCAACTGCCGTCCCATCGAGTGGGGCGCGGACATCGTGACCCACTCCACCACCAAGTACATGGACGGCCACGGTGCGTGCGTGGGCGGTGCCATTGTGGACTCGGGCAAGTTCGACTGGATGGCAAACGCCGAGCGCTTCCCCGGGCTCACGACGCCCGACGAGTCCTACCACGGCATTGTCTATGCCGAGAAGTTCGGCCAGGCCAGTGCCTACATCACCAAGGCAACGTCGCAGCTCATGCGCGACTTTGGCAGCATCCAGAGCCCGCAGAACGCCTTCTATCTGAACCTCGGCCTCGAGAGCCTGCACGTGCGCGTGCCGCAGCACTGCAAGAACGCGCGCGCCGTGGCGGAGTTTCTCTCCGCGAACGACAAGGTGGCGTCCGTGCGCTACCCGGACCTCCCGGATGACCCGTACCACAAGCTTGCCGAGAAGTACCTGCCCCACGGAAGCTGCGGCGTGGTGAGCTTCGAGGTCGCGGGCGGCCGCGAGGCGGCGGAGCGCTTCATGGCCGGGCTCCGCGTCTTTGCCATCGAGACGCACGTGGCCGACGCGCGGAGCTGCTGTTTGCACCCGGCGTCCTCGACGCATCGCCAGATGACCAACGAGGAGCTGGTGGCGGCCGGCATCTCTCCCGCGATGGTGCGCATGAGCTGCGGCATCGAGGGAACCGACGACCTCGTGGCAGACGTGGAGCAGGCCCTGGCGCGGGTGTAGGGGAGCGACAACTCGCTCGGGGTGCCGCTGCTGCAAGCCGCTCGCGGCATCCGAGAAGGGCGCTTCTTGCGCCATACGCAGAAGGAGGAACGACATGCAACTCAGCTCGAATGGTCTCGCTGGTGAGGCAACGCTTTCCGCCACGGTCGTGAGGACCCCCTCCGCACGCGCGCTTGCCGCGGGTGTCGCCGTTGCCGCGGCCGTCGCGCTGCCACAGGCGGCGCACGTTCTCGGCGCCGCGCTCGGCCTGGGGCCAGCGGTGGGCCAGGTGCTCCTGCCCATGTTTCTTCCCGTGATGGCCGTGGGTCTTCTCGCCGGCCCCGCGTCCGGCCTCGTTGCCGGCGCGTTGGCGCCGCTCGTGAGCTTTGCCCTCACCGGCATGCCCGCCGGCCCCCTGTCGCTTCTGGCTATGGTGCCCGAGGTCGCGACCTTTGGTCTCGCGTGCGGCCTGCTGGCAACGAAGAGGCTCCCCTGGATTGCGAAGGTCCTGGTGTCCGAGGCCGCGGGCATCGTGGTCTACGCCGTGGTCCTTGCCCTGCTCGCCGCCCTTACTGGGAGCGCCGGCGTCGACGTCTTCGGGACGGTCCTCTCGGTGGCCAGGACGGGGCTCCCCGGTCTTGTGATCCAGTGGGTGTCCCTTCCCCTCATGATGCGCGTGGTCACGCGGGCGGAGCTGCACCATGGCAGGGACTAGCACGCCCGAGCCAGGCGCCGCCGACATGGCGCGTGCCTGCGGGCTCCTCTCGGCGGACGAAATTACCGCGGCAGCCGTCAAGGGCGACGCCGTGCTCACGAGCAAGGCGCGGGGCGTGCGACCCTTGCTCGAGTGGGTCTCCGCTGGCACCAGCCTCGAGGGCTTCTCCGTTGCGGACAAGGTGGTGGGGAAGGCGCCCGCGCTTTTGTACTGCCTCTTGGGGCCGAGGGCGGTGCATGCCCCGGTGATGTCCTTCTCGGCAGAGAAGGTGCTGGTAGACCGGGGGATTGTTGCCACGTGCGACCTTGAGGTGGACACGATTCTCAATGCGCAAAGGACTGGCCAATGCCCGATAGACGCCTCGGTGGCAAGCGCCGATGAGCCCGAGGCGGGTCTTGCGGCCATCCGAGGGTGCCTGAAGAGGCTGGCCGATACCGGAGGACCTGCCTCCCGGCAGTAGCGGTGCTCGCCTGCATGCGACGCCCAGGGGCTTCTCGCATGACATCGACCGTTTCATTTGGAGGGGTGGACAACGGCGTCCACTCCTCCTTTCGTACCGCTCGTAGAATTTTACGTTTCTGGCCTATATGCCAACAGCGAAACTCGAAACGTTATGCGCCCTTTCGGGAGGGGACCCAGCAAGGGCGAAAACGACAAGGAGAGGACCTTATGGCTAGGCTTCATGTCATGCAGCGTAGCGAGGCCCAGGCTGTGATGGACAGCCTGCACGAGGCGCTTGGTCGGCGCCTTGCGGTAAGCTCGCTCGCCCCCTGCCCGGTGGAGTTCACCGCGGCGTACGTCAACATGTGCGCCACGCAGAGCTGCGGCAAGTGCACGCCGTGCCGCGTTGGCCTGCGCGCACTCTCTGACCTCCTGAACGACGTCCTGGAGAACCGCGCGGACGAGCACACGCTCGACCTCATCGAGCGCACCGCGCGCACGATTTATCTCTCGGCCGACTGCGCCATTGGCTACGAGGCCGGCGACATGGCGCTCACGGCCATCCGCGGCTTTCGCGACGACTTCGAGCACCACGTCCAGAAGCACGCCTGCGGCTTCACGCAGAGTCAGCTCGTGCCCTGCGTCTCCGGCTGCCCGGCGGGCGTGGACATCCCCGGCTACATCAGCCTGGTGGAGGCTCGCCGCTACACGGATGCCGTGCGTCTCATCCGCAAGGACAACCCGCTGCCGCTGGTCTGCGGCTACGTATGCGAGCACCCCTGCGAGATGAACTGCCGTCGCGGCATGGTCGACGACCCCATGAACATCCGCGGCCTCAAGCGCTTTGCCGTAGACCACATGGAGACGGACTATCGACCCAACATGGCCGAGAAGACCGGCAAGCGCGTGGCCGTTGTGGGTGGCGGCCCCGCGGGCCTCTCGTGCGCCTACTACCTCTCGGTCATGGGACACGACGTGACCATCTACGAGGCACGGCACAAGCTGGGCGGCATGCTGCGCTACGGCATACCCAACTACCGCCTGCCCCACGAGCGCCTTGACGCCGAGATCCAGTGGATCCTCGACTGCGGGATCAAGGTCAAGCGCGACACCAAGGTGGAGGACCTCGCCGCGCTGCGCAGGGACTACGATGCCGTCTACCTGGCCATTGGCGCGCACCTCGACCGCAAGCTCGGCCTTCCCGGCGAGGAGTCGGTGGGCGTGCTCTCGGCAGTCGAGATGCTGCGTGCCCTGGGCGACGAGGTTCGCCCGGACTTCTCGCACGAGCGCGTCTGCGTGATTGGTGGCGGCAACGTGGCCATGGACGTGGCGCGCTCGGCCATCCGCCTGGGCGCCAAGAAGGTCACCATCGTCTACCGTCGCCGCGTGGCGGACATGACGGCCCAGGACGAGGAGATCGCGGGCGCCAAGGCCGAGGGCTGCGAGCTTCTCGAACTCCACGCCCCAATCGCCATCGAGTCCCAGGACGGCTACGTCACCGGCCTGCGCGTGCAGCGCCAGATCATCGGCGGGCTCTCGCGCGGGCGCTTTGCCCCGCGCGAGGCGGACGCCCCCGAGGAGGTCATCCCCTGCGAGCGCGTGGTGGTGGCCATTGGTCAGGCCATCGAGTCCGGCCCCTTCGAGGAGCAGGGCGTGCCCTGCAGGCGCGGTCGCATCGACGTGGGGGAGGACTCCGCCGTGCCCGGCATGGAGGGCGTCTTCTCGGGCGGCGACTGCCAGAGCGGTCCAGCCACGGTCATCCGCGCCGTCAACGCCGGCAAGGTCGCCGCAGGCAACATCGACAACTACCTGGGCTTCAACCACCAGGTCACGCTTGACGTGGAGCTGCCGCCCGTGCAGTTCAAGGGCAAGACGAGCTGCGCCAGGTGCGAGATGACCCTGCGCGAGGCCGAGGACCGCAAGCGCGACTTTGACCTCATCGAGAACGGGCTCACCGACGAAGAGGCCCACCAGGAGGCATCGAGGTGCCTGAGGTGCGACCACTTTGGCTTTGGTGCGTTCCGTGGGGGGAGGATCGAGCAGTGGTAACCCTTACCATCGACGGCAAGCAGGTCACGGTCCCGGAGCACACCTCCATTCTGGACGCGGCCAGGTCCGTCAACATCAATATTCCAACCTTGTGCTTCCTGCGCGACATCAACGAGATTGGCGCGTGCAGGGCGTGCGTGGTCGAGATCGAGGGCATCGACCAGCTGGTGGCTGCCTGCAACAACACCGTGCTCGACGGCATGGTGGTGCGCACCAACAGCCCCAAGGTCCGCATGGCGCGCAAGGCCAACGTGGAGTTTCTCCTCTCGCAGCACGACTCCGAGTGTACGAGCTGCGTGCGCTCCGGCAACTGCACGCTGCAGACGGTGGCCAACGACCTTGGCATCACGAGCCTGCCCTACACCAAGCACCTCCCGCACCAGCCCTGGAACCAGGACTTCCCGCTCATCCGCAACAACGACAAGTGCATCAACTGCCTGCGTTGCATCCAGGTGTGCGAGAAGGTCCAGGCCGAGGGAATCTGGGACCTCACCAACCGCTCGAGCCACACCTGCGTGGGCGTGCATCACCCACTGCCCCACCGGAGCGCTCCGCGAGCGCGACGACACCGACCGCGTCTTCGATGCCCTGGCAGACCCGGACAAGATCGTGGTGGTACAGGTGGCGCCCGCCGTGCGCGCGGCCTGGGGCGAGCCGTTTGGCCTTCCGCGCGAGAAGGCCACGGCGCAGCGCCTGGTCACCGCACTCAAGGGTATGGGCTTCGACTACGTGTTTGACACGGACTTCTCGGCCGACCTCACCATCATGGAGGAGGGCTCCGAGCTGGTGGAGCACCTGAAGCATCCCGAGGGCGTGAAGTTCCCCATGTTCACGAGCTGCTGCCCCGGCTGGGTGCGCTACTGCAAAGCGCGTCACCCGCGCTTCACGGACCAGCTCTCCACCTCAAAGTCGCCCGGCCAGATGTTTGGCGCGATCGCCAAGAGCTACTACGCCGAGCTTCTTGGCGTCGACCCGCACCGCATCTTCTGTGTCGAGATTATGCCCTGCCTGGCTAAGAAGTCCGAGGTCGGCATCCCCGTGATGAACGACGCTTGCGGCGACCCCGACGTGGACGTGTCGCTCACGGTGCGCGAGGTGGACCGCATGATTCGCGCCGAGCACATCGACGTCTTCTCGCTTGCCGAGTCCGATTTCGACCAGCCGCTTGGCACGGCAACGGGCGCCGGCGTCATCTTCGGTGCCACGGGCGGCGTCATGGAGGCCGCGCTGCGCTCGGCGTATTACCTGGTAACAGGTGAGAACTGCGACGCCGACGCGTTCAAGGACGTGCGCGGTCTCGACGGCTGGAAGGAGGCCAGCTTCGACATTGCCGGCACAACGCTGCACGTTGCCGTGGCGAGTGGCCTGGGTAACGCAAGCCGCCTGCTCAACGCACTCGAGACCGGCGAGGTCTCCTACGACTTCGTCGAGATCATGGCGTGCCCGGGCGGGTGCTCCGGTGGCGGTGGCCTGCCCATCCATGACGGCGAGGAGCTCGCAGGTGTGCGCGGCGACGTGCTTTGGGGGCTCGACCGCACGGCCAAGCTACGTCGCAGCCACGAGAACCCGGCAATCCAGGCCGTCTACCGCGACTACCTGGGCACGCCTCTCTCCGAGCGTGCGGAGAAGCTGCTCCACACCGATCAGCATGCATGGAAGATGCCACGCGAGGCATAGTAGCCACCTTAGTCGCGGTGTTTCTCTGCCGTCTCATAGGTCTTTGACGAAATGAGGCCCTCCGGCGCCAATCTGGCGCCGGAGGGCACGTTGTTGCAGCAATCACGTACAAGAGGTGCGTATCGGTGCCGAAGCATCGCTGAGGCTTGCGCTGTTAGTGGGGTTTCCGGAAGTATCGAGCGGGCGTTCACTAACTCCCGTGAGGGGTTAGTGCATCGAAACCCCCTTCGTTACACCTTTTTTCGTCGCCGTGCGCCGAACTGGCCTTCGTTACATTGGCTTTCAGGCGAGCCTCAAGTAGCTAGATTACATATTGTATGACGTTTATATCAATGCCACTACATATGGTAGTTCAGAGACGCAGCTACTTTGACCAGTTCAGAAACCTCATGTAACGAAGGCCAGTTCGGTGCAACAAGGCCGGAATCTGTGTAACGAAGGGGGTTTCGATGCACAGGGGAAGCCGTCGGGGCAACTTCGGCGTGAGATGTGCTTCTCCGCATTGGATAGACTTGAATAACTCGCCCAGCAGTACTTGTCGCGCTGCCGCGCGTACAACCTGGAGCGCGCGCTGGGCACGCCGGCGAAGATCTACTACAAGTTCGAGGGTAACAACACGTCTGGCTCGCACAAGCTGAACTCCGCGCTGGCCCAGGCCTACTGCGCGTACGCCGAGGGCATCGCCAACATCGCCACCGGGACGGGCGCCGGCCAGTGGGGCACCGCGCTCTCCGATGCCGCCGCGCACTACGTCCTTGATTTGGACGTCTTCATGGTCAAGTGCTTCTACGAGCAGAAGCCCTTCCGCCGCAACGTGATGGAGACCTTTGGCGCCAGGGTCACGCCGTCGCCGTCGCCCACCACGGAGGCCGGCAAGAAGATTCTGGCCGCAGACCCGGAGTGCACGGGTTCCCTCGGCACCGCCATCTCCGAGGCGGTGGGACGTGCGCTCAACGTGCCTGGCAACAAGGGTCGCTACCAGCTGGGAAGCGTCCTCAACCAGGTGGTGCTGCACCAGTCGATCATCGGCCTGGAGTCCTACGAGGCCCTCGCCGGGTTGGGCGAGTACCGGACGTCGTGATTGGGTGCTGCGGCGGTGGCTCAAACTTTGGCGGCCTCATCGCTCCGTTCATGCGCGACAAGCTCACGGGCAAGCATCCCGACACGCGCTTCACTGCGTTGAGCCGGCGAGCTGCCCCACGCTCACCAGCGGCGTCTATGCGTACGACTTCGCTGACACGGGCCAGACCTGCCCGCTCTGCAAGATGTACACGCTGGACAACGGCTTCATCCCCAGCCCCGACAACGCTGGTGGCCTTCGCTACCACGGCATGAGCCCCATCGTCTCCAAGCTCAAGCACGACGGCTACATGGAGGCCGTGGCCGTCAAGCAGACCGACGTCTTTGCCGCGGCCGAGCAGTTCGCCAAGCTCGAGCCATCCTGCCCGCGCCCGAGAGCTCGCACGCCATCCTCCAGGCCATCCGCGAGGCGGAGCGCTGCCGCGAGACCGGCGAGGCGAAGACCATCCTCTTTGGCCTCACAGGTACGGGCTACTTCGACATGGTCGCCTACGACAAGTACAACAAGGGTGAACTCGAGGACCACATCCCCACGGACGAGGAACTCCAGGCGGGCTTTGGTACCATTCCGCACATCCCCGGCCTGCAGTAGGGGAATCTGGGCTCTGCTCGCTGTTGCAGCGGCACTTCTGGGGCACCGTCACACTCGTCGCTTGCGAGAATCGGCCCTCCGGCGAGATTCTGGCGCCGGAGGGCGCGCTATTGCAGCGATTACGTACAAAATGAACGCTCCGGCGCCAGTTTGACGCCGGAGCGTGCGCTATCGCGGGTTTCTCGTACGAAAGCGGCCTTTCGGCGCCATCGGCTCTGCGCTGGCGGCTACTCCTCCACCTCGAGGAGCTCAATCTCGAAGATGAGGTCCTTGCCGGCCATCTCGTGGTTGAGATCGAAGGTGATGTTGGTGTCGTCCTTGGCCGCGACCAGGGCAGGGAAGGGCTGGCCAGAGGGGGTGGCCAGCGTCACGCGGTCACCCACGGAGAGCTTCTCGGCACCGGGCATCATCGCGATGGGCAGCGTCTGGACAAGGTCCTCGCGCCTCTCGCCATAGGCCTCGGCGGCGGGAATGTGGACGTTTCTCGTCTCGCCCACGGACATCTGGTCGACGGCCGCGTCGAAGCCCTTGATCATCTGTCCGGCCATGCACGTGAAGGCCAGCGGCTCGTTGCGATCGCGGGACGAGTCGAACTTGGTGCCGTCGTCGAGGGTGCCAACGTAGTGCACCTTGACCTTCTTGCCTGCGTTGCTCATGGGTCCTCCTTGGGGCGGTCGCGCACGGCCGCTTGTGGTTGCAGTGCCGACAACTCTACGCCACAACGCCCGTCGCTGCGAGTGGCATACTGGTTCCATGCAGGTATCGTGGGGAGGAAAGCATGGCGGAGCAGGACGCGCAGGACAAGGGCTTTGTGGGGGTGTTCGACTCGGGGGTGGGCGGTCTCACCGTCCTGGGGTGCCTCGTGGCCGAGCTTCCGCATGAGCGCTTCGTCTTCTTTGGCGACTCCGCGCATGCTCCTTACGGTGACAAGACTCCCGAGGAGGTCCTGGCCCTTTCGCGCAGCATTGCCGCTTCGCTTGTGGGGGAGGGCGCGAAGGCGCTGGTCATCGCCTGCAACACAGCCACCTCCGTTGCCGCGCAGGTGCTTCGCGAGGAGTACCCGAGCATTCCCGTTATTGGCGTGGAGCCGGCCCTCAAGCCAGCAACGCTTGCGCCGCGCCACCGCCGCATCCTGGTGATGGCCACGGCCGCCACGCTGCGGCTGGGCAAGTTCCAGCGCCTCGAGGAGCGCTGGGCTGCGGATTCCGAGGTCATCGAGGTGCCCTGCGTGGGGTTGGCGGACCTCATCGAGAAGGGCAACCCCGCGTCGCCCGCAATCCACGAGCTTCTCGAGCGCTACCTTGGTCCATGGCGCGGCAAGGTCGACTCGGTTGTACTGGGCTGCACGCACTACCCGCTTGTTCGCGAGCAGATTCGCGAGGTCATGGGCGACGTTCCGCTCTTCGATGGTGGGAAGGGGACGGCACGGGAGACGCGCAGGCGCCTCAAGGCGGCGGACCTTCTCGCCCCGGAATCCCAGGCAGGAAGCGTGGAACTTCGCTCCAGCATCGACACACCAGAGGAGCTGGCTCTCTACCAGAAGTTTTTCAACCTGGCCCGACGCTAGCGCACCCAACCCCCCAGGGCGTTTCGTCACCCACAGCTCCCCCGACCCCCTCTCGTTCTTTATCGGTATCTGTGAAACGGCCCTCGCGTTTCCGCAGGTCGCGAGAAACGCTTTTCACAGATACCGATAAAGAACGAGAGATGGGGCGAGAGAGGAACCGCTGGAAAAGAAAAGCGACCGGCACCTAGAGGGGTCGGCCGCGCGGGGTTCAGGCTATGTCCCGGCTTTCAGGCTATGCCCTGCTCCTAGAAGATGCCGAGGAACCCGTGCACGAAGAGGGCCGCCAGCGCCGCGCCCACAAACGGCGCGATGCCCGGGACGGTGAGACCGTACCTCCAGTTGTT
>CACYGL010000060.1 GCA_902773995.1 uncultured Coriobacteriaceae bacterium
GCTGCGGCTCGAAGCGGCCGTTGTAGGCGTCCACCACGTAGGAGACCGACTGGAAGGTGTAGAAGGAGATGCCCAGGGGCAGCAGCAGCCCCAGGCTGGTCGGGGACGCCGCCAGCCCCACCTCGTAGAGCAGCACGTTCCAGTACTTGAGGTAGGCGAGGATCCCGAAGCAGGCGAAGAGCGCGGCCACCAGCACCGCCCGGCGGCGGCCGGCCCAGGCGGCCTTCACGGCCCTCCTCGCGGCGCGGTCCGGCGCGGCCGCGCGCTCCTCCCTGCACCTCGCGTCCATGCGCGCGAGCGCGAGCGGCGCCGCCCAGGTGACGGCGGCGCAGGCCAGCATGTAGGCGAGCGTCTGCCACCTGCCCACCAGGCAGTAGAAGGCCAGGCTCGCGGCGAGAAGGACAACCCACTGTGAGCGCCGAGAGAAGCGGCCTACCAGGTAGTAGGCCGCAAGCGACACCGCGAGGAATAATACGAATGAGAGTGAGAGCAGATCCAATGGTCCGGCTCCTAGCCCTCCTCGTCCACCAGGCGCTTCACCATGTCGAGCATTGCCTGGGCGCTGTTGAAGTTGTCAGGGACAATGTCCTTGGCGGGCACCGAGACGTCAAACTCGTCGTTGATGGAGCTGATGATGGAGAGGATGTCGAAGGAGTCCAGCACGCGGTCGTCCACGAGCGTTGTGCAGTTCTCGTAGTCCACGTTGCCCTTAACATCCTCGAGCAGCTCAATCATGTGGTCGAGCGTCAGATCGTCATCCATGGTTGCCTCCAAAATGTCCAACACATTTCGCAATGACTGAGGAAAGTCTATCGCAGTATGCGCACAGGGAATCCCTAGCAGCAGTTGTTGGGCCAAGTCTCCATGGGCTCGCGCACAACGCGCACCCCACGGCCGTCGCACAGGGCAACAGCGGGCATGGTCCTGCTCAGGAACAGGTAGATGCCCTCGGTCACCGAGTACGCGCCAATGTTCTCGAAAGCGAGAAGGTCGCCCACGCGCAGGTCCTCGAAGGGCGCCTTGCGCACAAGCACGTCAGCCGTGGTGCAGAGACTCCCGCAGAGCGCCCAGTCACGGGCCTCGCCCGCCGCCTCCCCAGCCCGCACGCGCTCGTCGTGCGAGAGGTTGCGGATCCGCGGCTCCTTCATGCCCATCATCTGGCCAAAGTAGGTCACGTGGTTCATGCCGCCATCGATGAAGGCGTAGCTCGTGTCCTCGTTGTCCTTCTCGTCCACCACGCGCGCCAGGTAGTAGCCGCACTCGGTTGCCAGGAAGCGGCCCATCTCCACCTGAAGTTCCACGTGCTCGGCTATGGCCGCAAGCTCGGGCGCAATGTCGCGTGCGGGGGCAAGCGTGTCCGAGAAGTCCTGGCCCTCGAAGAGCGGCACCGCGAGGCCGGGGCCGTACTCGAGGCGCTGCGCGCGCCAGCCGTGGTCGCGGCGCAGCTCGTCGATGAGCTCGACGAGCATGGCCAGCTCCCGCTGCTGCCACTTGAGCTTTGCACGCTGGGTGCCCACAAAGTAGTGGATGCCCACCAGCTCGCAGCCGGCAAGCTCGTCTCGGTGGTCCACCGCGTGGATGAGGTCCTCTCGGCTCATGCCAAACTGGCTGCCGCCGTTCAGGCGCAGCAGCGTGGGCACGCGCACGCCGGCAGCGGCGGCCTCGGCGTCCACCAGTGCCAGCTGCCCCAGCGACTCGGCCGTGAAGGTGCCCGCGCCAAAGCGGAGCGCCTCTCGCACGTCCGTGGCCTGCTTGCACACGCCGGAGTAGACGATGCGCGCGGGGTCCACGCCGTCGCGCTCGCAGATGGCCAGCTCGCCGGGGCTGCAGACCTCAAGCGCGTAGCCGTGCGCCAGCGCCGTGGGCACGAGGAAGGGGTTCGCCTTGATCGAGTAGCAGAGGTCCACCTTGGGCCCCCAGATCTCTCGCACGGCGTCAAGGCGCGCACCAAAGGCCTGGGTGTCAAAGACGTAGGCGGGCGTGCCCAGCTTGGTGGCGCAGGCGAGAAGCTCTTCGTTGGTCATGGCTACCTTCCCATCTCGTCGAGTGCCTTGCGGTCGATCTTGCCATTCTTGGTGAGCGGCATCTGGTCCACGCGGCGCACATGGTTGGGCTCCATGTACGGCGGAAGCGTCGCCGCAAGGGCGTCTGCCAGGCCCTTCTCGTCAATGGTGCCCACGTAGTAGAGGCGGATGCGCTTGCGGCGCTGGTCGTAGGTGCAGCAGGCGCGCTCCACGCCGTCCGTTGCCTGCGCGGCCGCCTCGATGTCTCCCAGCTCGATGCGCTGGCCCATGTGCTTGATCTGGAAGTCCTTGCGCGACGAGTACACCAGGTTGCCATCCTGGTCGTACGTCGCCAGGTCTCCGGTGCGGTAGATGGGCTCGAGCCAGCGGCCATTGAGCGGGTTCTGCGTAAACGCCGCGGCGGTGCGCTCGGGGTCTCCCAGGTAGCCCAGCCCCAGCGCCGTGCCCGAGACGCAGACCTCGCCCTCCACGCCCGGGGCCGTGACCTCCTGGTTGTTCTCGTCCAGAAGGAAGACGCGCTCGTTGGGGAAGGCCTTACCCATAGGGATGACCTCGTGCTTGCCAAACTCGCGATCAACCACGTAATACGTGCAGTTGCAGGTAATCTCGGTGGGGCCATAGAGGTTCACGTAGGTGGCGTCTGGCAGGTAGCGGCGCCACACGGCCAGCTGCTTGGGCGGCATGACCTCGCCCGAGAAGAGCACGCGGCGCACCGTTGTGGGCACGCGGTAGTCGAAGCCATTCATGATCGAGACGAAGCACATGGCCGAGACCGCCCAGATGAGGGTTGTGACCTGGGAGTCCGCCAGATAGTCCATGAGCTTGGTGGGCTGCGTGAAGTACTCGCGCGGCACTAGCTGCAGCCGGGCGCCGCAGCGCAGTGCCGAATAGATGTCCTTCACCGAGACGTCAAAGTCGAAGGGCGCCTGGTTGGCAATCACGTCGCTCTCACCAATGCCAAAGAGCTGGTCAAACGTGGGAATGAAGTCGATGACCGAGCGGTGCGAGACAACCACGCCCTTGGGCGTGCCTGTGCTGCCGCTCGTGAAGTTCACGTAGAGCGGGTCCGCGTCCAGCGCCTGGGTGCGCCTGCGTGCGAGAAGCTCTTCGTCCACGGGACCGCCCACGATGTCCTCGATGCGCGCGATCTTGATACCCGTGGCGCCGAGAAGCTCCTGGGCGCGCGCGGCGTTCGCGGCGTCAGTGAGTACGCAGGACGGCGCCAGCGCTTCGACGATGGCGTGGACGCGGCCCTCCGGCTGACGGATGTCGATCACCGAGTAGAACCCGCCCGCATAGACGGCACCCAGCATGCAGGCAAGCGCGCCGCAGCTCTTCTCGAGGAAGAGCGCCACGGCCTGGCGGGGCTGGGTGCGCGCCGCAAGCCACGTGCCGGCTGCCTGGGCCTCTCGCCGCAGCTCGCCGTAGGTGAGGCTCGAGTCTGGGTCCGCCACGGCAACGCGCTCCGGCGTCGCCACGGCCGTAGCCTCGAGCCACTCGATTACGTTTCTCATGTCCGCTTCCTTCCCTGAGCCAGGAAACCTAGCCCGAAATGTCCTGCATGCAGTAGCGCTCGTAGCCCACGGTCGCACCCGCCCGACGCACGCAGACCTCGACCTCAGACGCACCCTCCGGGAGCTGGTCTTCCGGGATGGCGCAGGTGTCGCTCGTGCTCCAGTCCTGGAGGAGCGTCGCGCTGCCGTCCTCTGCCACAAGCGAGAAACGATACTCCACCTGCACGTTGGAGCCCGTGTAGGCTATGGCAGACACGACGGCGTTATTGTCCTCCTTGTAGGACGTGGAGATTACCGCCGAGATTTCATCGATGGAGGCGAGGTAGTCATCCCACTGGTCATAGGAGTATGTGAGGTCCGAGATAGAGCCGCCGGCGTCAAGCACCTCGAGCGCTTGGGCAAAGGCCTGCGAGAAGTACGAGGCGCCATCGTGGTTGAGGTGCTCGCCGTCATAGAAGTCGGTGTCGCGCGGCTCGTACCAGGTAATCTTTGCCATGTTGGCATCGATGAAGGTGGCACCGCTCTCCTCCACCACCTGCTGGAGGCGCGACATCTGCTCGGGGTACTTCTCGCCGTAGGCAAGCACGTTGAAGGCCGGCCGCGGCGTCACCACAACCACGAGCTGCACGTTGTTCTCGCGGCAGAGGTCGCAGATGTTCTGAATCCAGTCGAGGCCCTGCTGGTCAAAGTCGGCCGGCCCCTCTGCGGAGACCGAGAGGTGGTCGCGCGCCGTGGAGTAGTCGAGCACGCCGTCGTAGTTGCCGTAGCCGTTGCCGTAGTAGGTCCAGCCGTCCATGACGCGCTCGGCGGCCTCGACGGGCGTCGTGTCGCTCACGCGGTCGTTGAAGTTGGTCGCAATGTGCTCGGCATCAAGCTCCACGTGGTTGTAGCCCCACGGGAAGAGCGCGCAGATGGAGTCTGCCCCGTCAAAGAACGAGGAGCTGGTGAGAAGCTTCCAGTAGTCGGCAACTGCCTGGGGGAAGGACTCCCCCGCCATCTTGGCGCGGGTGAAGGCCACGTGAGAGCCTGGCCACTTGACCGTGGAGACCGACTCGTAGTCAAGGGCAAGAATCACGCGCTTCACGTGGTGATCCTCGATGGCCTGCTTGGCCGCGGTGTAGGAGTCATCCAGCTCCTGCGCGGGCGTGGCCATGTTGAAGGTTGTAGTACCCAGCGTGTTGTCGAGGACCGACGGATCGAAGGAGCGCTGGCCGGTCGACGAGCCCACGATTACGGTGTCGATACTCTCGCTTGACGCCGCGCGGTACTCGTCCCACATCACGTTTGCCAGCGAGCTGTAGAGCTCGAAGCCCAGGGTGATGAGGACGTTTGCGCCAATGATGAGCGCGACAATAACGATGACCTCGAGCGCGCGGTGCCAGCCGTGGCGCGGTGCGCGCGGCTTGCGGGACGTGGGGGTACCGTTGGTCGCGGGGGTGCCGGCAGCTGCGGCCTTCGCAGCGGTTTCGGTGTTCGCGGGCTTTTCGGCGGTCTGGGCGGCGACCTTCTCGGCCTTCTCGGCCTTCTTGACTTTCTCGCTAGAAGTTCGCATACATGAACCCCCCGGCGACGTTCTGGGTGAGGAAGCTCGTGATGACGATGAGGCCAAGAACGAGGAAGTAGAGGGCAGCGCGGGCCACGCAGTTCCAGCCAAGGATGCGCTCGGACACGTCCACGCCGCGCTCCTGCGCGAGGCTCACCACAAAAACGATGATGCAGGCGAGCGCGGCAAACGCCAGGAACTGCAGGTCGAGCGTCGTAAGGCCGTCCTCGTGCAGCGTGACGAGAAAAGCGCTGGCATCAAAGTTGGTGAACGTGTTGCGCAGGCAGAGCAGGCTGTCGCCGAAGTCGTAGATGCGGTCGAAGTACCAGCCCACGTTGACGACCACGAAGGTGCGCGCGACGCAGAACGCGCGGTGGGCGCGGCCATCCGTGTCCACGTGGAGCGCCTCGTTCGCGCGGCGGAAGGCCGGGGCGAGCAGGTCCGCCAGCGCGATCACGACGCCGTTGTAGAGGCCCCAGGCCACGTAGTGGGGCTCCGGGCGGGCAGGGTGCGGCCCAGGTGCTCGCCCAGGCGCTCGTCGGCCCACTTGCCCAGGCGCTGCATGGGCTTGGTGAGGGCGAACGGGAAGAACACGTAGTCGCGCATCCAGGTGCCCAGGGTGATGTGCCAGCGGCGCCAGAAGTCGGCGAGGGAGACCGAGAAGTACGGGCGGCGGAAGTTCTCGGCCATGCCCACGCCGAAGAGCGAGGAGGCCGCCTCCACCATGTCTATGCCGCCGGAGAAGTCGCCGTACTGCTGGGCAGAGTAGAGCAGGATGCCGAAGACCACCACGCTGCCGGGGATGTCGGGCGTCACGTTAGAGAAGATGGCTTCGATGACTCCCACCAGCATATCCGCGATGGCGATCTTCTTGAGGGCGCCATAGCAAAAACGCAGGATGGCGCGATCATAGCGAACCGAGCGCGCCTCATGGTACTCGAGGAGCTGTGGGGAAAGCTGCTCATAGCGGTTGATTGGCCCCTGGATGACCTGCGGGAACCAGGAGACGAAGAGCAGGTGCTTGAGGAAGTTGCGCTGCGGCTCGAAGCGGCCGTTGTAGGCGTCCACCACGTAGGAGACCGACTGGAAGGTGTAGAAGGAGATGGGGCGAGGCGGCCAGCCCCACCTCGTAGAGCAGCACGTTCCAGTACTTGAGGTAGGCCAGTATCCCGAAGCAGGCCAGGAGCGCGGCCACCAGCACCGCCCTGCGGCGCCCCGCCCAGGCGGCCTTCACGGCCCTCCTCGCGGCGCGGTCCGGCGCGGCCGCGCGCTCCTCCTTGCAGCGGGCGTCCATGCGCGCGAGCGCGAGGGGCGCCGCCCAGGTGACGGCGGCGCAGGCCAGCATGTAGGCGAGCGTCTGCCACCTGCCCACCAGGCAGTAGAAGGCCAGGCTCGCGGCGAGCAGGACCAGCCAGGCATACTTGCGCGCAAAGTGTCCAACCACATGGTAGACAGCAAGAGATGCCGCAAGGAACAGCAGAAAATGCAACGAGAACAGTTCCAAAACGCAGTCTCCCGGCTTTCGGTACCCTTCGCGCGCGTACAGATGCGTTCACTGTATCTAACTCCCATAGCCCTGCAGCATATCCGACATAAGAAACATGAAACGCTATCAAATGCGTGCGAGCGGGCATCTCGCACGCATTTCGCAATCTCGCCGCAAGGCGCGTTTTTGCAGCGACCGCGCACGAAATCCCTGCTCCGGCGCCGTTTTGACGCCGGAGGGCACGTTGTCGCAGCGATTCCGTACGCAGGGGCCTCTCGGGCGCCCTTTTCTCGCCCGAGAGAGCTTTTTACAGTGACTGCGTGCAGGACAATTCTCCCCGTGCCACTCAATTTATTGCACGTTTTTCCGTACAATTTCGTCATTTACCCAGTTGTTACTGCCTACTTCAAGCATTTTCGTTCAATAATTGCCTGCGGAGAAGCCCCAAGACGCCCTGAGCAGCTGCACATGCACCAATAAGAAACTCCAAGGGCGCCGAGAAAACCTAGATGGCCTTATCATTGGCCCTAGCCACACGGCCATAAACACGGGCTCCAGCCGCAACCCCACCAGCAGGGAGGGCAACATGAACTTCGTCTTCATCTCGCCTCAGTTCCCCGAGACCTACTGGCTGTGGTGCGACCGCCTGCGTTCGTGTGGCGCCTCGGTCTACGGCATTGGCGACACCCCCGCGGAGGCAATCTCGTCGGAGCTGCATCGCGCGCTCGACGAGTACGTTCACGTTGACTCCCTTGAGAACTACGACCAGGTGTTTCGTGCCGTCGCGTATCTCTCCTGGAAGCACGGCCACATGGACTGGATCGAGTCAATGAACGAGCACTGGCTGCCACTCGACGCCCGGCTTCGCGACGACTTCCACGTCACCACCGGCGCCAGCCTGGCAACCATAGACGAGTGGCAGTCAAAGGCCCAGATGAAGCCGCTCTACGCAGCGGGAGGCGTGCCCACTGCCAGGCAGATTCGCGTGGGCTCGCTTGACGACGCCCGCCGCGCCGTGTGGGAGTGGGGCGGGTTTCCGGCCTTCGCCAAGCCCGAGTACGGCGTGGGTGCCGGCGGCGCCATGCGCATCGACAACGACGACCAGCTCAGAGACCTTGTCGGCCGCTGCTCGTGGCAGGGGGCGGCGCCCTACGTGCTCGAGGAGTTTGTCCCCGCCAGCGGCATCTCAGCCTACGACGCGATCATCGACCCCTGGGGCAAGCCGGTCTTCGAGAACCAAGAGGAGTTCCCGCCGTCGATGTCCGACGTCGCACGGCAGGGCCTTGACCTCTCGTACTACTGCTGTCCTGGCATCGATCCCCGTCTGCGCGACCTGGGACACGCTGCCGTGCACGCCTTTGAGATTCGGGCACGCTTCGTCCACCTTGAATTCTTCCGTCTCGCCGAGGACCGCGAGGGCCTGGGGCACGCTGGCGACTACGTGGGCCTTGAGGTCAACTGCCGCCCAACCGGCGGCTACACGCCGGACATGATGAACTTTGCGCACTCGACCGACGTCTATCGCATCTGGGCAGAGATGGTGTGCTTTGGCGAACGCCGTCTGCACGACGCGCACGACAACTGGTTCGCCGTGTACGCCGGCCGGCGAGACAACCATACCTACGCGCACAGCCATCGCGAGATACTTGCGCGCTGGGGCGGAAGCATCATGATGGAGAGGCGCGTGCCTGGGGTTCTCTCAGATGACATGGGCAACCACATGTACGTGGCGCGCGTGCGCACCGAGGAGGAGCGCGAGGAGTTCATTTCTTTCGTGCAGGAGCGCGCGCCCGAGGGCTTCTCCGAGGCAGATGCCGCCGAGAAGAACGACGCACATGAAGGGTAAGGCAACATACATGCAGGTGAGAAGGGCAATCGACGCAGACATCCCGGGAATCGACAACTGCCTCTCGCAGGTGCTCGAGGTGCACGCCAAGGGACGGCCAGACCTCTTCCGTTCTGGCACGCGCAAGTACACCGACGACGAGCTGCGCCAGATCATCGCAGATGGCAAGAGGCCCGTCTTTGTCGCCGTGAACGAGGGCGCCGCACCCGGCGAGATTCTGGGCTACGGCTTCTGCGTGGTGGAGGACCACGCGCACTCAAACAACTTCCAGCCCATTCGCACGCTTTACATCGATGATATCTGCGTGGACGAGGGCGCGCGTGGCCACGGCGTCGCCACGGCAATCTACCAGCACATCATTGCCTTTGCGCGCGAGGGCGGCTTCCACAACGTGACCCTCAACGTGTGGGAGTGCAACCCCGGCGCGCGCAAGTTCTACGAGACGATGGGCATGAGCATCCAGAAGACCTGCATGGAGCAGGTGCTGTAGCGGCGTCTTGCGATGGCGCGAGCGAACTGCCAGCCGGAGCGCCGCGCGGCGCTAGTGCACCACCGGGTCTGCCCAGGCAAAGTTCTCCAAACCGGCGCCCAGCTCAAAGTGCAGCTTCACAATGCCCAGGTCAACGCGGGCGCAGGGGCCTCCGTTGGTGCTCAGAGCAACCAGTGGCAACCCGTCCGCGTTGGTCTTTCTCAGCATCTGCACCCAGAAAGTCTGCTGGTTTAAGGCCGTCGGGGCGAGCAGCGCATAGCGAACGCCGCGCGCAAACCACTCCGGCACGTTGTTGACCGGCCGCGACACCTGCGCAATCGTGCGCGAGCGGTGCGGCTCTCCCTGTGTGGCACCGTGGCCCAGCGCCACAATGGCCACGAGCTTGTCCTTCTGGGCGAGCGTCTGGCGGACTGCCCGGCGCTTGGCGGTACCAGCAACCCAGCAGCTGTTGAGGCCTAGCCGCTGCGCCTCAAGCACGACCTTCTCGGCAAAGTATCCCGCGCGCATGTCGAGGTTGTTGCTCTCATGGCCAGCTACGACCAGGTAGTTGTTGGCGTTGGTGAAGCCTGCGCGGCGAGCAAGCGTACTCGAGAAAACCTCCGGGTCGTCGTAGGCCAGGCGCAGGTGGAGCGCGCCTTCGGCGTTCGCCGCGGCAACGGCCTCCTCCAGCGCCGCCCGCTCCTCCGCCGAGATGGGCTCCTCGGTGTAGCTCCTAACGGCGTGCCGCGACTCAACGGCCTCGTCGATGCTCATGCGGTAGTCCATCTCATTGCCCTTTCCGTTGGATTCAGTACGCCCCATGGTAGCGTTCCCGCTGGCGATGGCTCTCGTCTTGGCACTGACACGCCGGAATTACGCACGGTCGCAATTCAGCTTTGTGTAGCGCTGGGCTTTTCTGGACGATAGACTCAGCCGTGCGTAGTTCGGAGCTCTGGGGACGGCGAGAAGCACACGGCCTCCCAAACACGACTCGCCCCATCCAAACCCAAATTTCAATTGTGTGCAATTTATTTTTCTCGCCTGCGCCCTCAGCAGGAAAGTAGAACGTCTCTAGACTAGACACCGACAATGAATTGCCACATCAGCAATAGGAGTTACCATGTCCATCATCACCACTGTCCTCGCCGTGCTGGTTGCGGCGGAGTTCCTCTTCATCTTCTACCTCGAGACCCTTGCGACCACCTCGGCGCGTACGGCACAGACGTTCAACATGACCGTAGACGAGCTTTCGCGTCCCTCGGTGAGCACGCTCTTCAAGAACCAGGGCGTCTACAACGGCGTACTTGCGATTCTGCTGCTTGTGGCCGCGCTGGTCGTTCCCAGCAAGGCGGCGGTGATTGCCCTGAGCGCGTCGATGGTCGTCGTCGCGGCATATGGAGCTGCCACTAGCGACCCCAAGATCATCCTCAAGCAAGGCCTTCTGCCTGCGATTCTCCTGGTGAGCTGCCTTATCTAGCGGCGCCCGCGTCCGGGGCGCCAAGGCGCCCCAACTGCCAGACCGCCAGCAGCACCACCGGAATGCAGCCGAGAAGTCCCAGCGGCATTGGCCCCAGAATGCCGCCTGCACTGCGGCTAAACCACATGCCCAGCCCTGCTACGGCGTTGAGTGACCCATGGGCAAGCGCGCAAGGCCAGACGCTTCCCGAGCGCTCGCGGAGAAAGCAGAGAAACGTCCCGAATGCCATGCAGAAGATGGTCATGGCAACAATGCCAAGCACGGGAAACCCCAGGTAATCGGTGCCGTAGTTATACCCCATGGCAATGAGGGGCGCATGCCAGAGGCCCCACACAACTCCGGTGATAATTGCAGCGCGGCTGCGCGGCATCCGCTCCCTCAGCGCGGGATAGAGAAACCCGCGCCAGCCCGCTTCCTCGCCAATGGCCAGCAGCATGTTGATGAACGGGGCGAAAAACACGGCATTGGCAACCTGGACGGCAAAGATTGCCGGAACCTGGTCGGCGCCTACGCCAAGCTGGGCGATGGCGGCAGCGGAGAAGCGCGAGGCCTCCGGATCGAAGTCACCGGAGAGGAAGAGAAAGTAGACCACGGCGCCGGCAAGCGTAAGGGCCGGTGGGATAGCCAGCGCCAGCAGATACCAGCGCAGCCCGCCCTTGATACGAGGCCGCCAGCCAGCGTCGACGGTGATTTTTCTCGTCACACGGACGATAATTGCAGCAGCAAGCGGCCCAAACATAGAGACGGCAAGCAGCGGGCCCCACACGCCGTTCGACTCGTCGATGGCCCATCCCGATTGGGCACCAGTGAAAATCCAGCTCACCCAGTCCAGCGCAAACGTAACCACAAGGAAGAGGATGATGGCTCCTCTCGCGGGCCTGACCGATTCATCCGAATCCATAGCAGACACCATCCCCCAGATTGAAGCTGTCAGCGGCATTGGCCCCAACACGCAAACGCTGAGGGGCTAATACTCGACACATTACACCGTTCTTAGAGAGAAAAACGTCTGAAAACAGCCCGGGAGTGCCGGTTGCGGCGCGCTACCCGGGAGCGTCAGCCGCAGCGCCGCTCAGCCGGCACGCCGGCCGGGGGTGCCACCCCGCGCCCATTACAGTCTGAGACGGTTTCCCGTAGGCTGATTGATGGCCCCGGCGACGGCCGGGGGGCTATCTTCTTGTCAGCCCTGCGGGGCCGCCGACCG
>CACYGL010000061.1 GCA_902773995.1 uncultured Coriobacteriaceae bacterium
TTTTGTCGCGCGGTGCGACGCTCGTGCTATGGTTTTCCTTGCGTGTAGCGCAAAGCCGCCGCGGGCAGGATGCCCCACAATGCCATCCCCGCGGCTAAAAGGTGTAGTTAGCAAAGCGTGCGGTTGCCCCTGGTGGGCGGCCGCACGCATTTTTTGTGTCGCGCGCCTGGCACAAGCGCGGCGGAGAGGAGCAAGGCATGCCAAAGAACAAGGTACAGGGAGTCATCTTTGGGATTCTCATGTCCGTCACCATGGCCTACGGGATGGAGGTCTACAACGTGGCGTGGAAGATGGGCATCCCCACTATGCCCGGCGGCTTCTCCAATATGACCAACGACGTGTTCCTAGGCGCCCTGGTCGAGGCCTCGTACATGTGGCTCTTCGTGTTCCTGTTCTCGAATCTGTGGGGCACGCGCGGCGGCGCGGCGCTGGCTCGCCTCACCGACCCCAAGCGCGACAGCGCCTTCATCCAGGGTACCATTCGTTCCTGCTGCACCGTCCTCATCATGTGCCCTACGATGAGCCTGGTCGCGAGCATCCTCTTCAACGTCATTCTTGCTGGCATGCCCGTGGTGCAGCTCCCCGCCATCTGGGTGGGAACGCTCATCAAGAACTTCCCGATGGCGCTCCTGTGGAACCTCTTTGCTGCGGGCCCCGTCTCGCGCCTGGTGTTTGCGAAGTGCTTCTCGCACGTGGGAGAGACGAAGGCCGAGAAGGGCTCGGATGCGACGCCGCTTCAGGCCGAGTCCTTACACCTCCCTTTCACGCGGCTATCCTTCTGTACGTTGGAAGGGGTTTCGCGAGGGGGAGGTGTGCTTGTGGAGAGGCTTTGCACTGTTGCCGCTGCCGCTGTGCTTGCGGTCTCGCTTGCAGGCTGCCGACAGTTCCCCACGAACGACGAAACCTCGTCGGATGCGGTGGGCGGGGACGCTCAGGCCGAGTCCGACCTCAATTGGCGCTATTACCCCGGCACCAGCGATGACGATACGCGCGAGATTGTCTGCTGGGGCGACAGCATGACCCAGGGCGTGGGCGCGGACACCGACGAAGGGGCGCTTGTCTCGCTTGCGGACGGGGAGCTGTACGATACCAGCTACCAGTCGTATCCGCAGGTTCTTTCGCAGCTCACAGGGCTCGACACCTACAACTTTGGCGTTGCCGGTGCCACTTCAGCGGAGGTTGCCGCCATGCAGGGCGGTCTCACGTGGGAGGAACTCGAAGCGGCCGAGCAGAGCGTAGAAGTCGCGGACGCGGACGACGCCGACGCCAACGACGCGGACGACGCCGCGGACGCGGACGTCACGGACGACGCCAACGCCACGGACGACGCCGCGGACGCGGACGACGCCGACGATCAGCCCGTAAGCCACATCGACCCCGACGTCATCGAGGAGGGTGAGCGGCACACCGGCGACATCCTCGTGCTCGAGATCGGCAGCAATGGCGGCTGGAACAACGACTACCAGGTTCTTATCGACCAGTACCGCGCGATGATCGAGCGCTCTGGCTGCGAGGACTACCTCATCTTGGGCGACACCGATGACCCGGGCACATCGGTGGGCGATACGAGCCAGGTCCCCTTTACGGAGGACTACGCCCCACGCGAGACCAACTGGGAGGCCGCGCTTCGCGAGGCGTTTGGCGACCACTTCATCAACATGCGCGTCTTTCTCATCAAGCACGGGCTCGAGATTTCGGGTCTCACGCCCACCGCGGAGGACGTGGCGGACGCTCGCCTGGGATGCATCTCAAAGCAGCTGCGGTCCGACTGGACCCATCTCAACGCGCACGGCTACTTTGCCAAGGCGGTTGCCGTCTACCAGCGCGGGGTCAAGCTGGGATACTGGTCTCCCGGCGAGGGGAGCATCGACGTCATCAAGCCGCAGAGGCACCAGGCCAATGGTGCGGGCCAGGACTAACGCAGCACGACTTTCTCGCCTGTTCCCGCGCTTCTCGGCTATACTGCACTACGTCAATGAGCTGCCGCACGGCGTAAGTCCAATTGATGGCTACGCCGTCCAGCCGTGACGCTTCCGCGCATCATGCACGATCGAATCCCGCTGGACGGTCATTCTCGACCCGTCTAGGAGGGATTCGTTTGTCAGAAGCAACAACTGCCGTCGCAAAGGGCAAGGGCGAGCCCAAGCTGTGGACGCGTAACCTGGTTCTCATCATCTTGGTGGACCTGTGCGTCTTCACCAACCACATCATGAGTCTCTCGACCTTTCCGTTCTACATCCAGAGCCTTGGCGGTACCGAGGCCGTGGCGGGCATCTGCGCGGCGGCCTTCTCGTTTGTGGCCGTGATTATCAGACCGTTTGTGGGCTGGTGGCTCGACAATGGCGTTCGTAGGGCAGCGCTTGTTGCCGGCCTTGTCCTCATGGGCCTGGCGCCGCTGGGCTATGTGTTTGTCCCCGTGCTGTCCGTGGCGATTGCCATCCGCATGATGCATGGCGTTGGCCTGTCGTTCTCCAACTCGACCACCGCTACCGTGGCGTCCGACGTGATCTGCCGTCCGCGCTTTGCCGAGGGCATGGGCTACTTTGGCATGGCGACGGCGCTGGCCTCCGCCATTGCGCCGGCGCTGTGCTCTACGCCGTGGCTGCCGTAATCGCCGGGCTGGGTCTTGTGCTGTTTGCCTTTGTGCGCGCGTCCAAGGTCGACGTCCCCAAGAAGAAGCTTGACCTGCGCACCATCATCAACCGTGACTCGCTGCCTGCCACGGTGACCATGCTCATCTTCATGTTCACCTTTGGTGCGCTCGAGAACTTCGTGGCGATCTTTGCCTCCGAGGCCTCGCTGCCTTCGGGCTCGATCTACTTTCTCGTGATGTCCGCGATGCTGCTTCTGGTGCGCATTACGCTGGGCAAGCTGGTTGACCAGCGGGGTGAGGCGTTCTTCGTCTACTCCTGCAACGCAGCCATGCTCGCGGCGTTCCTGCTTTTGGCATTTGTGCCCAACGCCGTGACGTATATCCTCTCGGCAGTGCTCGCGGGCTACGCCTTTGGTGGCCTCGAGCCGTCGCTGCAGTCGATGGCCGTGCACACCTCGACGGAGGAGACGCGCGGCTCCGCCAACTCGACGTTTCTTTGCGGCTACGACATTGGCTATGGCCTGGGCGGAGGCATCGCGGGCTCGCTCATCACGGGGCTGGGCTACTCGGCCATGTGGTCGATCGTGTCTCTCGCCTGCGTTCTGAGCGTGATCGTCTACGTGGTGTGGGCTCGCCACTCCGACACGTCGTTTAGCAAGCGGCTCGCCAACCGATAGCGTGCGTGCGCGGTGCGCACCGCTGGTATCCTAAACCGAGTGCATGGCAGGCGGGCGGACGCGGGCCGGCGCTCGCGTCCGTGTTTTTCGAAGGAGGCAACCATGAAGGCAAAGTTCGTTCATCGCTGCACGCATGTGCTGGACAAGGAGAAGACCATTGCGTTTTACGAGAAGGCGCTTGGCTTTCACGTGGTGAGGGAAATGGGCCCCGAGGACGGCTCCTGGACCAACACGTTCATGGAGAACGACGCGTCGCCGTTCCAGCTGGAGCTCACGTGGAACCGCGGGCGCACTGAGCCCTACGCCAATGGCGGCGATGACACCCACATTGCGTTTGAGGTCGACGACTACGATGCCTTCCACCGTCTGCATGAGGAGATGGGCTGCATCGTCTTCGAGAACCACGCGATGGGGCTCTACTTCATCGCCGACCCCGAGGGCCAGTGGATCGAGATTATCCCCGCGAAGAAGGGGCAAGGTCCGGAGCGGCTGCTCGAGTCCCCGCCGATGCGGTCCCTGGCGATACAGCTCCCGCCGATACGGCTCTCGGCGATGAGGCTCCCCGCCGATACACATTCGTGCACCGAATCTGTATCGACCTGCGCGCGATGCACATTCGGGCACGAATCTGTATCGCTCCGGGACCGCTGCGGCGGTGGTTTCTAGCCGGAGGGCGCGTTACCGCGGCTGCGGCGAACGGAGTCCCCGCTCCGGCGCCATTTCAGCGCCGGAAGGTGCGCCACCGCGGGAATCTCGTCCAAAGTGAGCCCTCCGGCGAGAAAAGCTCGCCGGAAGACGGGTTCCCGCAGCAATCACGTCCAAAGTAAGCCCTCCGGCGTCAGAATCTCGCCGGAGGGCTCATTCTTGCAGGCGGCCACGCCGTCGTCGCAGGCCGTTGTCGCAGCGCCTTCGTTGCAGCGCCGTCGTCGCCACGTCGTCGCGACCGCGCGCTCGCGCTTTGCTCGCTAGCTCGCAATCACCAGCTGAGGGGCATGCTTGGTGTGCGCGATGGACTCGGCGAGGTAGCCGTCGGGGTCGTCATCCGTGATGACATAGTCAAAGTCATCCATGGTTGAGAAGCGATAGAAACTTGTTCGCCCAAGCTTGCTCGAGTCAATCATCATGACGCTCTGGCGGGAGTTTGCGATGTAGGCGCGCTTGATGGTCGTGCTGAAGTCGTGCTCGACCGTAAATCCGTGATCATGGTGGAAACCGTCGCAGCTCAAGAATGCTTTGTCGGCATAGAGCTTTGACATTGCGTCGAGTGTCATGGCACCGGCAAGATACAGGTGCTCTTTTCGTACCTTGCCTCCAAGGAGCATTACCTCTGCGCCAGGAAGATTGAAGCTCGCAAAGTGCGCAATCGAGAGATCTCCGGTGATGATGGTGATGCCCTTCTTGTCCTCGAGTTGACGCACAAACTGGTATGCAGTGGTTCCGATATCGGCAATGATGACGTCTCCATCTTCGACGAGTTCCGCTGCAGCATGGGCGATGCGGTCCTTTGCTGCGACATTGAAGTTGATTCGCTCCTCCGGGTAGCTCATGAGCATGGTGCGAGCGAGAGAGACCGCGCCGCCGCGAACGCGTCGAACCTTCCCGGCGGATTCAAGGGCAATGAGGTCGTGACGTACCGTTACGTCTGATACCCCAAACCTCTTCTGCACGTCAGAGACCGCGATGCTGGGGTTGCTGTCAAGCCACTCGAGAATAAACGCCTGTCGATCTGCGGGAGATGATTCCTCGGAGGACACCTGCTGCCATCCCTTTCGAAAACCGGCGTGCTTGCTTGCGAAAAGCACTCTTACGTTCATCTTAGAGTTCTGATAACGAAAGAAATACGAATAATTCGTCAGGTGTTGGGTATTGGCCGCTCGCGGTTGATAATCGGCCGCTCACAGAATCGAATGAGGTAAATCAACCACATAGTCTCCACGTGTGTACACTACCTCCATGTAAATGAAGTTCAGAACATAAGATATTAACTTATGAACATAAATCTGAACTTTATGAATCCTTTCGTGGAGGGCGGAGGAATGAGCATCAAGGTATTTGCAGACGGCGCCGACATCGAGGGCATGCTCGACATGTACCGTGAGGGGAATGTCCAGGGGTTCACGACCAACCCCTCACTCATGAAGAAGGGTGGGGTTACGGATTACCGTGCCTTCGCCAAGGAGGTTCTCTCCCAGATCAAGGATTTGCCCGTCTCGTTCGAGGTCTTTGCCGATGATTTCGAGGGCATGGAGGCCGAGGCGCGTGAAATCGCAACGTGGGCTGAGAACGTCTACGTGAAGATTCCCGCGCTCAATACCAAGGGCGAGTCCACTAAGGATCTGGTGCGCAAGCTCTCGCATGATGGCATCAAGATCAATGTCACGACCCTCTTCACCAACGAGCAGATCGCCGACTTCATCGATGCCGTCTCGCCCGACGTGCCGTCAATCATCTCCATCTTTGCCGGTCGCATCGCCGACACCGGCGTCGATCCCCTGCCGGTGGTTGCGGACGCCGTGAAGCTCGCTGCTCCCAAGCCCCAGTGCGAGATTCTCTGGGCAAGCACGCGCGAGCTGCTCAACATCTTCCAGGCAGAGTCGGTGGGCTGCCAGATCATCACCGTGCAGAACTCTATCCTCGCCAAGCGCAAGAACGTGGGCAAGGACCTCTTCGAGTACTCGCTCGACACCGTGCGTGGCTTCAACAAGGACGCCCAGGCCCTGGGCTTCCACATCCTGCCGTAGGTGATGGGGATGCTTAAGGATCTCCTCACCCCCGCAGTGATTCGCTGCCACGTCCACGCGACGGACTGGCGCGACGCGGTTACCCAGGCGGGGGCGCTGCTCGAGGCCGCCGGGAAGTGCGACCACAGCTACACCGAGTCGATGATTGCCTCCATCGAGAAGTTCGGGCCATACGTGGTGCTCGAGGAGGGCGTGGCAATGCCTCACGCCCAGTCCAACGGTAACGTTTCCGAGGAGGGCATCTGCATCCTCACGCTCGACGAGCCCGTGAGGTTTGGCCACGACGAGTACGACCCGGTGAGCGTGCTTATCGGCATCTGCGCTCCCAACCCCCGCGAGCACCTCGACTGCCTGGCTGAGCTGGCGAAGATCTTCGACGACGAGGACGCCCTCCCTAAGCTCGCGGCCTGTGCGACCCCGGAAGACGTCATCGCCACGATGGACTCGTTCTTCGAGTAGGGCTTGGCGCCGAGAAGGGCGACCCCGAGAGGTCGCTCCAACGGCGCGCATTCGGAACGACGCCCGCGAGAATGCGGGCTGAGGATGAAAGGAAGGAACATGCACATCATTACGGTTTGCGGCAACGGCATCGGCTCGAGCCTGATGCTCGCCGGCAAGGTGCAGGAGATTTGTGACGAGGAGGGTATTGCCGCCGACGTCGAGTCCATGGACCTGAACGGCGCCTCCTCCTCAAATCCGGACCTCTTCATCACGGTCAAGGAGCTGGCGCCCGAGCTCCACGGCAACATCGTGATTGTTCGCAGCTATGTGAACAAGAAGAAGATCCGCGAAGACGCCCTCGAGGCGATTAAGGCCGCTGCGGCGAAGGCCCAGTAGCAGTGACGTTGCGCCTGGGGACAGCAGCCAGGTGCGAGCAGTAACTATCGAAGGAGATGTATATGGACGCAGTTCTCGTCATACTCAAGTTCTTTGAGTCTATTCTCACCAAGCCGGCGTGGATTATGGGTCTGTTCTCGTTTGTGGGCCTCGTGGCACTCAAGCGTCCCGCCCACAAGATCATGACCGGCACCCTTAAGCCCATCCTCGGCTACCTCATGCTCTCTGCGGGTGCCGGACTCATTCAGACCAACCTCGCCCCTCTCGGCACCTTCATCGAGACCGGATTCCACATCCAGGGCGTCGTCCCCAACAACGAGGTCATCGTCTCCATGGCACAGACGGTTCTGGGCGTCCAGACCATGGTCATCCTGATCCTTGGCTACGTGGTCAACATCCTGATTGCCCGCTTCACCAAGTTTAAGTACATCTTCCTCACTGGTCACCACAGCCTCTTCATGGCCTGCCTGCTCTCCGCTGTGCTCCAGGCTTCTGGCTTCACCGATGTTCCTCTGGTCATCACGGGCGGCCTGTTCCTCGGCCTTGTGAGCGCAATGCTTCCCGCCGTTGGCCAGCACTTCACCGAGAAGGTCACCGAGGGCGACGAGATTGCCATGGGCCACTTTGGCTCCCTCGCGTACTACATCTCCGCTGCTGTGGGCAGCATCTTCAAGAAGGATGCTGAGGAGAACAGCACCGAGAAGATCGAGGTTCCCGAGAGCCTTGCCTTCCTGCGCGACACCACCATCTCTACCGGCCTGACCATGGCATTCTTCTACCTGCTCACCGGTATTGTCGCCTGGGTTGCCGATCCTGCCGTGGTTGACGAGCTTGCTGGTGGCGACAACTTCATCGTCTACGCCCTTACCTGCGCGCTCTCCTTCGCCGTTGGCGTCACCATCGTCTACAACGGCGTCCGCATGATCCTCGCCGACCTTGTGCCCGCCTTCCAGGGCATCTCGAACAAGCTCATCCCCGGCGCCATTCCCGCCGTCGACTGCGCCGTGTTCTTCCCGTATGCCCCCACGGCTGTCATTCTCGGCTTTGTTGCCTCCTTCATCGGCGGCGTGGTTGGCATGTTCATCGTGGGTGCCACCATGGGCGTCTTCATCATCCCCGGCATGGTTCCCCACTTCTTCTGCGGCGCAACTGCCGGCATCTTTGGCAACGCGACCGGTGGTCGCAAGGGTGCAGCGCTTGGCGCCTTCGTCAACGGCCTGCTTATCACCTTTGCCCCGGCCCTGCTGCTTCCCGTTCTGAGCGTCTTCGGTTTCCAGAACACCACCTTCGGTGACTTCGACTTTGGTGTGATTGGCATCACCCTTGGCCGCACCGCTGCCGCCTTCGGACCCACCGGCGTCTACGTTATCCTTGCCATCCTGCTGGTTGTGGCCTTCATCCCCAACTTCATCAAGACCAAGAGCCCGGTTATCAACCACACTCCCGAGGAGTAGAGAACCAACCGGCTCGTGCATGCTTGACCTTTTGCGCGGACTCGCGGGTGCGGGTCCGCGCTTTTTCTCGCCAGGGGCCTCTCGCCGGAGGGCGCGTTCCCGCGGCCGCAGCGTACGGAGTTCCCGCTCCGGCGCCATTTCGGCGCCGAAGATCGCGTTATCGCAGCAATTACGTCCATAAGGGACCCTCCGGCGAGAAATACTCGCCGGGAGACGGGTTCCCGCAGCAATCCCGTCCAAAGTGAGCCCTCCGGCGTCGATTTCTCGCCGGAGGGCGCGTTTCCGCGGCCGCAGGGGAACGCGGAGGCTCCTGAGGCTCTCGCACCGCGCCTTCCGACCCCAGCCCGAGCCCCCACCGATACACGTTCGTGCGGGCACGAATGCGTATCGCCCTGGGTCCTCGCGCTGGGGGCCTCTCGCCGGAGGGCGCGTTCCCGCGGCCGCGGCGTACGGTGCCCCCGCTCCGGCGCCATTTCGGCGCCGAAGCATGCGTTACCGCAGCAATCGCGTACAAAAGGGCCCCTCCGGCGACAAAAGCTCGCCGGAAGATGGGTTCCCGCAGCAATCACGTCCAAAGGAAGCCCTCCGGCGTCAGAATCTCGCCGGAGGGCTCATTGCAGGCGGCCGCGCCGTCGTCGCAGCGCCTTCGTTGCAGCGCCGTCGTCGCAACGCGACCGCACCCTTTGTGGCCTACGGGCGCGGACTTCCGCAGTTGCTGCAGAAGCGTCCCGTGTTCTGTGCTCCGCACGAGCAGGTCCAGGTGTCGGGCGCTGCGGTTGGCGCCGAGGCTGCTGTCGGCGCCCCGCCGCCCGCCGCCGGCGTCGCCCCGCCTCCGGCACCCATGCCGTAGAGCCCCTGCATGTTCATGCCGCCGCCCATGGCGTTTGCCATTCCCATGCCCATGAACCCAACGGCCGCGCCTGCGGTGTTGGACGCCGCCATGCGCATGGCGTCCGCCTGCGAGGCCGCCAGGTTGGCCGCCGCCATCGTGGGGTCTCTCATTACCGCGGCCTTCTGCAGGTCCTTGATCATAGCCTCGTCCTCGGGCGAAGCGACGATCGAGTTCACGCCAAACGCCGCCACCTCGATGCCGCGCATCTGCCCCCAGGACTCGGAGAGCTCCTCGTTGAGCGCCTGTGCCAGCTCCTTCGTGTGCGCGGGGACCGCCGAGTAGCGCACGCCCATCGCCGAGATGCGCGCAAACGCCGGCTGCAGCGCAGTCAGCAGTTCGCTCTTGAGCTGGGAGTCGATCTTGTCGCGCGTGTACGGCTCCTCGACGTTGCCGGACACGTTCTTGTAGAACATGAGCGGGTCGACGATCCGGTACGAGTACTCTCCGTTGCACCGCACAGAGATGTCTACGTCCAGCCCGATGTTGTTGTCCACCACGCGGAAGGGCACCGGCGCCGCCGTCCCGTACTTGTTGCCCACGATCTCCTTGGCGTTGAAGAAGTAGATCCGCTGGTCCTTGCCGGTGTCTCCGCCAAACGAGAAGCGCGTGCCCACGCGATCGAATGACGCCAGTATCCTCTCGCCGAGCGAGCCGCCCTCGCCAAAGAGGAGGCTCGGCTCCGTTGAGCTGTCGAACACGAACTCGCCGGGCTCGCCGCACGCCTCGACCACCGCGCCCTGCTCCACGATGATCATGTACTGGCCCTCGTTCACGGCGATGACCGATCCGTTGGAGATG
>CACYGL010000062.1 GCA_902773995.1 uncultured Coriobacteriaceae bacterium
CCGCCCGTCGAGGACGAGCTTCTCGTGCCCATCGTCGCCGTCGTGCACCTGCAGGTGCTCGCCCGCTACGTCGCCCGCTCGCGTGGGTGCGACGTGGACAAGCCCAGGAACCTCGCCAAGTCCGTCACGGTGGAGTAGCGCATGGCCCTGGCTGGCATCGGCGTCGACATGCTCGAGATCGCGCGCATGGAGCGCACCATGCGCCGTAGGCCGTCGTTCCTCCGCCGCGTGTTCACGGAGGAGGAACGCGCCTACTGCGACGCGTGCGCACGCCCCGCGGAGCACTACGCCGCGCGCTTCGCGGCGCGCGAGGCCGTGGTCAAGGCACTGGGCACGGGCTTCTCGAACGGCGTGGGCTTCTCGGACGTCTCGGTGACCATGGACGCCCAGGGGCGCCCGCGCGCGCTGCTCACCGGTCGTGCCGCCCAGATCGCCCGCGAGGACGGGGTGCGCGAGGTCGCGCTCTCGCTCTCGTACACGCGCGAGGTGGCGGTTGCCAACGCCGTTGCCGTGACGGACGAGGTCCGGCCCCAGCCCGACGACCGCCCTGATCCCGAGCGCGAGCTTGAGGCCTCTTTTCGTGAGGCGCGTTCCGTGTTGGACGAGCTCGAACGTGCGCAAGATGGGATAATGGCTGACGTGTCGGGAGAGCGTTCCGTCGCCGACACCCAGACAACACAAGAGCAAGGCGAGGCCGGGGGAGCCGCGGACGCATCCGTGCCGGTCGAGCCAGCCAAGGAGTAGAACGAAATGCAGCCCGTACTCAACGTCGAAGACGTCAAGCGCGTCGAGGTCGCACTCACCCGCGTGGGCGTGAGCATCTCCGAGCTCATGCACCGCGCCGGATGCGCCGCCGCCCAGGAGGCCCTTGCCCTGGGCGACGTTCAGAATGCCGTGGTTCTCGCCGGCATGGGCAACAACGGGGGAGACGGCTGGGTTGCCGCCGAGGCCCTGCTCGCCCACGGCGTGAACGTCAAGGTGGTCACGCCCGTCGAGCCCGACCAGCTCTCTGGAGACCTGGCGCGCCAGGTTGCGCAGCGCGCCGTGCGTGCGGGGGTCTCGACGCTGGTGGGGCCGTCTCGCGACGAGCTCGAGGGGCTTCTCTCGGCCTCCGACGTGGCGCTCGACTGCATGTTGGGCACGGGCTTCCACGGAGACGTCCGCGCGCCGTTCGACATCTGGATCGACTGCGTGAACAGCTCCGGCGTTCGCGTGGTGGCGGTCGACGTGCCGAGCGGCCTCTCGGCCCAGACGGGGCATGCCCCCGGCGCCTGCGTGGTGGCAGACCTGACGGTCACCATGCTTGCCCTGAAGCCCGGCCTTCTCTCCGATGACGGCCGCGACGTGTGCGGCTCCATCGTGGTGGCTCCGCTTGCCGAGCAGACCGAGCAGATCGTGATCGAGGCGGACCCAGTTGCCTGGCGCACCGACCTCGAGGACTACCTCGACGTGATGGTGCCGCCGACGAATGCCGTCGACAAGTTCTCGCGCGGCTCGGTGCTGGTGGTTGGCGGGTCTTCTCGCTTTGTTGGTGCGCCCATCCTCGCGGCTCGTGCTGCAGCGCGCGCCGGTGCCGGCTACGTCACGCTCGCCGTCCCCTCGTGCATCGTGCCGCAGGTGCAGGCCCACGTGCTCGAGATCCCAGTGGTGGGGCTTCCCTGCGACGAGGACGGCACCATCTCCAAGGAGGCCGTGCCCCTCGTGACCAGACTTGCCGAGAAGCGCTCGGCCGTTCTCGCGGGCCCCGGCATGCGCGTCTCGGGCGGGACCGTGGCCGTGGTCTCGGCGCTCCTTGCGTCCCCGGTTCCCCTCGTGCTTGATGCGGACGCCCTCAACTGCATCGCCCGCCTCACCTCGGGCAAGCTGCCCGACTTCCCGGAGATCCTCCGCCGCAACACCCCGCTCGTGCTCACGCCTCACCGTCGCGAGCTTGGCCGCCTCGTGGGCAGGGAGGACAACCCGCCCGCCTCGCTCGTGGACCAGCTCGAGGACGCGCGCAAGATCGTGTGGTCGGACGGTGGCTCCGAGCTGGTCGTCGTTACCAAGGGCACGGCGACCGGCTGCGTGGGCGTCGAGCAGGCCACCCTTCCCAAGCCCGGCCCGGCGGCGCTTGCCACCGCGGGCTCCGGTGACGTCCTGGGGGGCATCATCGTGTCCAAGCTGGCACAGTCCTACGGGCGCGTGGACAGCCTGCCCCTTCTCTGCGCCCTCTCGTGCGAGCTCCATGGCTACGCGGCAACGCTTGCTGCCGAGCGGATGGGCTCGAGGGGCGTCATGGCCTCGGACATCATTGACGAGCTGGGCATTGCGGACGACGCCCTGGGGGAGCGCGTGACCTTCCCCGACGCCGACAACGGCGACGAGAACGACTAGGGAGCTAAGGCATGGCAGTTCAGAGCCCTGCGGACAGGTGGGCGTGGGTCGAGGTCGATCTCTCTGCCCTCAAGAGGAACACGCGGAAGTTCAAGGCGCTTCTCGCGCCTGGCGTGAAGATGATGTGCGTCGTGAAGTCCGACGCCTATGGTCACGGGGCCGAGCGCTGCGTGCGTGCCATGCACTCCGCCGGTGCCGACCAGTTTGCCGTGGCCACCGTCGAGGAGGGCGTGAAGCTTCGCAAGGCGGGCATCGAGTGGCCGATTCTCCTGCTCTCCGAGCCGCCCATGGAGTGCGTGCAGACGCTTGTGGACTACGACATCATGCCCTCGGTCTACACGTCGGAGTTCGCCCTCGCGCTGGGCGAGTGCGCCGCCGCGTCGGGCAAGGTGGCCCGCTACCACCTGGCAGTCGACACCGGCATGACGCGCATTGGCGTGCGCCGCGAGGACGTGCTCGAGCTGAGGCGCACCATCGACTTTCACCGTGGGCTTGAGTGCGCGGGCATGTTCACGCACTTCGCAACCGCCGACGCCATCGATGACTGGGACTTTGCGCTGCAGCTCAACCGCTTCAACGAGGCGGTTCAGATCGTGCGCGAGGCGGGGCTCGAGACGGGCCTCGTACACTGCGACAACACGCCGGGCACGGTCCTTCACCCCGAGTGCCAGTACGACATGTGCCGCGTTGGCATCGGCCTCTACGGCCTGCAGCCGGCCGAGACCACGGCCCCGCGCATCCAGCTCGAGCCGGTCATGAGCGTGCGCGGACGCGTCACCCGGGCCATCTACCCCAGCGTGGGCGACGGCGTGGGCTACGGTTTCACCTGGCGCGTCCCCAAGCAGAACATGCAGGTCGCAACCGTTCCCATCGGGTACGCGGACGGCCTTGCCCGCACGCTCTCGAACAACATGGACGTCATCGTGAACGGCGCGCGCTGCCGCCAGGTTGGCCGCATCTGCATGGACCAGTTCATGTTCGCGGTCGACGTGAACAACGCCCGCGCGTACCGTCCGGCAAAGCCCGTGCAGATGGGCGACGTGGTCACCGTCATCGGCCGCGACGGCGACGAGGAGATCACCGCAGACGAGATGGCCAAGCTTCGCGACACCATAAACTACGAGGTCGTCTGCGGCTTTGGCATGCGTCTCGAGAAGGTCTATGTCTAGGCGCCGGCGTGAGCGCGCCAGCCTCTTGGAGGGCGATGGAGAGATGTCGGTGATGCACATCCCCGGTCACGAGCATCAGGGGCCGCAGGAGGTCACGCTCGAGGAGATCCGCTCCGTCATGGGCAACTGCCAGCTCTGCCCCCTCGGGCAGACGCGCACGAACCTCGTGTTTGGCGTGGGCAACCCCAACGCGCGCGTGATGTTCGTGGGCGAGGGCCCCGGTAGAAACGAGGACCTGCAGGGCGAGCCCTTCGTGGGTGCCGCCGGACACAAGCTCGACTCACTCCTCTCGGTGGCCGGCCTCACCCGCGACCAGATCTACATCGCCAACGTGGTGAAGTGCCGCCCGCCTGGAAACCGCAACCCCAAGCCCGAGGAGATTGCGGCCTGCTCGCCCTTCCTGCGCGAGCAGATTCGTTCCGTGTGGCCAGATGTGCTTGTCTGCCTGGGCAACTTTGCCTCCCAGTTTGTGCTGCGCACCGAGGCGGGCGTCACGTCGCTGCGCGGCAAGCTGTACCAGACGGGGCACTTCGTGGTGTGCCCCACGTTTCACCCGGCCGCCTGCATCTACCACTCCGATTGGCAGCCGCTCCTCGAGAGCGACCTTGCGATGGTGGGCCAGTGGCTGCGGGACAACCCGCCCGGGCCAGGGAAGGAGTAGCCGTGGCACGAGAGGCTTCGTTCAGGACCGCCTCCCAGGAGGAGACGATCGCGCTTGGCCGCGTGTTGGGCGGCCTTCTCCGCGAGGGTGACGTGCTGGTGCTCACGGGAGACCTCGGCGCGGGGAAGACCCAGCTCACAAAGGGCATCGCTGCGGGGATGGGCGTCACGGCCGACGTCACCAGCCCCACCTTCACCATCGAGATGGTCTACCGCGGGCGCGAGATGGACCTCGACCACTTTGACCTCTACCGGCTCGACCGGGCGGAGCAGCTCGAGGACACGGGCCTCTTCGATGTGCTTGGTGCCGACGGCGTCTGCGTGATCGAGTGGGGCGAGCAGTTCGCCGACGAGATTGGCGACGCGCGCGTGGACGTGTTCGTCACACGTCTGGATGCCGAGGCAGCGCCGGGCGAGGAGCCCCCGCGCGAGGTGCGCTTCGTTGCGCACGACGCCCGCGGCGAGGAGCTGGTGGACGCGCTGGTGGCGGCAACGGCGTAGGTGCCGTGGCGCTGCCGGCATCTCCGGGCTGCTGGAGCCTTCAGCTGCTGCTGCGGCTGTTGAGAACTTTTTGGATGCCCAACGACGCCCAACGAGGTGATTTTGTCCGAAAACGGCGTAACGGCTCGCTCTCGACGAAATCGCCGGCGCTCCTCGACGTGCGCCGCATGGCGCCCCAAGGCGCTGCGGCGCAAGTCCTTGTCCCCGCGCTACACTATCCCTCGTGATAATGCCACGTCTCTGGAGCCAGATGAGAATGACGAGCAACGCCAACACCAAGGGCCTCGCCCTTGCAATCGATACTGGGAGCCCGGCGCGGCCCCGCGCGTCCTTGCCGCACGCGACCACATGTGCCGCCGCCAGGCCAACGTCGAGCTGGTCACCACGGCCCTCGCGACGCTTGAGGACTGCGGCCACACCATGGCAGACCTCGATCGCGTGCTCGTGGGTCGTGGCCCCGGCAGCTTCACGGGCGTGCGCATTGGCATAGCGACCGCCAAGGGGCTCTCGTGCGGCCTCTCGAAGCCGCTCCACGGCGTCTCGGTGCTCGACGCCACGGCATGGGGCGCCTGGAAGGCCGGCGTGCGCGGGCTTCTCGCCGTGGCGGACGACGCCATGCGCGGAGAGGTCTACCCCGGCATCTACCTGCTGGATGACAACGGTGCCCATCGCACCTTCGCCACCGAGACCGTCTGCAAGGCCGACGAGTGCGTGGCTGCGTGGTCCGCGCGCGAGGATGCGTCCCGGCTCGTTCTCACCGGCAACGGACTCAAGAAGTACCGCGCGCGCTTCGAGGCGGCGGGCTTCACGAACATCCTGGATGAGGCCCTGTGGTACCCCACGGGGGAGGGCCTGGCTCTCGCAGCCGCGGCGCAGCCCCTCGACTCGGGCGACCCGGCGCTGGTGCTTCCCATCTACACGCGCCTCTCGGATGCCGAGGAGAACGAGCGCAAGCGGCTTGGTCTCAAGGCGCCCGCAAGCGTGAAGGTCACGGGCGTGGACGACGCCCTTGCCGACAGGCACCTGCAGCTGCGTCCCATGTCGGTGAACGACCTGCCTGCCGTTGCGGCGCTGGAGGCCGCGGCCTTCTCGGGCTCCTCTCACACGCCCTGGACCGAGAAGCTCTTCTACGAGGAACTCTCGCAACCGGGCCGCAGCTGGTGGGTGGCGCACGACCTGGGCCGCATCATCGGCTTTGCGGGCGGCATGATGGCCGGCGACGACTTCGAGGTCTGCGACGTTGCCGTGGAGGAGGGGCACCGCCGCCAGGGCGTTGCCTCTCGCCTGGTGGCGCGCCTGTGCTATGACGCGCACGTGCTCAACGCCAAGACCGCCTCGCTCGAGGTGGACGAGAAGAACGAGCCTGCGCGGGCTACCTATGACCACCTGGGCTTTGCTGAGGTCGGCCGTCGTCCGGGCTACTACGCGCCCGGCCACGACGCCCTCATCCTGCGCGCGGAACTGCCGCTTGCGGGTGACGTCGAGGCCCTGGGCAAGCGTCCGGAGCCGCACGCCTCCATCCGCCCGTGGCCCATCCTTGCTGGCCCGCGTGACGCTGCGTGCAAGGAGGCGCTGGCTGCCGCAGGCGACCTGGTTCTCTCGATAGAATCCTCCTGCGACGAGACGGCCGTGGCCGTGGTGGACTCCCATGGCGCCGTGTGCGCGAGCGTGGTTGCCACCTCCATCGACTTCCACGCGCGCTTTGGCGGCGTGGTGCCCGAGATTGCCAGCCGCAAGCACGTCGAGGCCATCGTGGGCGTCTACGAGGAGGCCATGGCGCAGGCGGGCGCGCACTTTGGCTGCGACACCCTCACCGCCGCGGACCTCTCGGCCGTGGGCGTCACCGCCGGTCCGGGCCTTGTGGGAGCTCTTGTGGTGGGCGTTGCGTTTGCCAAGGGTCTCTGCGCCTCAACGGGCCTGCCGCTCATTGCGGTGAGACTCCGGACCTGAAGCCGCCCTTTGTGGCGAGTCTGGTCTCTGGTGGTAACACCATGCTGGTCTACGTGCGCGGATGGGGCGACTACCAGATTCTGGGCACCACCATCGACGACGCCGTGGGCGAGGCCTTCGACAAGGTTGCCAAGGCACTGGGTCTGGGGTATCCCGGTGGCCCGGTGATTAGCAGGCTTGCCGCAAAGGGCAACCCGCGCGCCATCCACTTCCCGCGTGCCATGATGCACAGCGGCGACTATCAGTTCTCGCTGTCTGGCCTCAAGACGGCCGTGATCACCTACATCGAGGGCGAGAACCGCGCCGGCCGGCCCATCGACCTGCC
>CACYGL010000063.1 GCA_902773995.1 uncultured Coriobacteriaceae bacterium
AGATACCTGCCCCTTTTCTGGGACGACCTCAACTCGGCTGTGACGTATATCGCGACCCAGTTGAAAAACCCAGCGGCTGCGGAGAACCTGTTGGACCAGACTGAGCGGGCAATCCTGGAGCACGCCAAGCGGCCTACCTTTGGAACCGCGTGCCGTCGCTCGGGCGGGAGGCAGGCATATTACTGGTTCCCAGTTGGGAACTATATGGTGTTTTACGTTGTTACGGACAACGTGATGGAGGTTCGCCGCTTCCTTTTTGGCAGCAGGGACCTCACTAGGATGCCGCTTTGAGTTCCCGGGAATAGTCCTACTAGTCCGAAGAGTTTCTTCAGTATCGGTTGGGTAACTCCGCTTGTGGTGCCGGGGCCTCCGGTCCTTTTAATGCCTGCGTCACGAGGCTGGCAAGGTTCCTCCTGAAACGCTCGCGATCCTCGTCCGTGAACGCTGCGGGTCCTGACGTCCTCCCGCCGGCGCGCCGGAGCTTCTTCTCCTCGTGCCTGATGAACATCGCAGAGTCAATCGTAAGCGGGTTGTAGACGCGCCCTCGCACCCCGATGGCACGGGCCCCTCTGCCCAAGACGATATCGGCCAGTCCGATGTCCTGCGTCACGACCACATCCGCTTGCGTGACGGCGGACGCGATTGCGAAGTCTGCAGAATCGGCTCCGACGCCAACCTGTAGGATTTCGACCCAGAAGCCGCGGTCGGGATGGCATGGGTCCTTCGGACTGCGCGGGTCATGCGGCCTCAGCCGCCGCTCTAGATTCTGGGTGCTGTTTCCGGTGATGACGCAGGGGATGTTTCGCGCGCGTGCGCAGGCAAGGGCCTCGCGAATTACAGGACACGCGTCGGCGTCGATGTAGATTCTTGTCACGGAAGGCCTGAGACCTAGCGGTTAAGGATGGCGGCCGCTTCGGCACCGGTCATGCCGTCAGCGATGCCGAGCTCCTGTGCCTTTTTCGTTATGCCGGTGATGGGGTTGGCAAGGACCTCGTCGATGCCTGCACCGGCAACGCGTACTGCCACATCGCCGAGCTGCTCTGCCTTCTCGAGGCTAAGGTACCCGCACATCAGGAAGCCTCGCTTCAAGCGAATCACGATGAGGGAGGCATGCCCCTCTCCTGCGAGCTCCGGCACGACAATTCCCTCCGCTGCGTTACCCGCAATCGTGAGTGCCTGAATCTGTGTCGCCATGGTTGACTCCTTTCCGAGCTCGTTCTCCGTGCTCATTGTTGCGACACCAATTGGGTTCGTCAACAGCCGCGTTATGCGGTCACTTTGCCAGCGTTGCTCGCAGCTGCTCCAGAAACGCCCCGCACGCGGGCGAGAAGATCACCCCCAGGTTCTAAGAATGGTCCCATTTGAAGTTCCAAGAGTTTCTACGGTTTCTATTTTTTCTAAATTTTCTATATCCTCTATAATTTCTACTAGCGAGTGCAGGGGGAGGGTCCATGTCGGAGCAGCAAAGACTCGTCAATCCGTTTAAGCCTACGGCGGGCATGACACCTCCCGTGCTCATTGGCCGCGAGACCGTGATCGACGACTTCATGGATGGTCTGGACGAGGGGCCTGGCGCACCTGGGCGCCTGATGAGAATCACGGGACCACGCGGATCGGGAAAGACCGTTCTTCTCACCCAGCTGGGTGACATTGCCAACGACCGTGGCTGGACGGTGGTGAACGTCTCGGGTAGGGAACCGCTCTGCGCCTCTATCCAGGAGCAGCTCGCGCATGACACGCGCATCAGGTCGCTCGACATAAGAATCTCGCTGCCCGTCGTCTCCGCAGAGGCACATCTGGGCGGGCCGGCGGAGGAGCTGTCGTTCCGAGAGGTGCTGACCCGCGCAACGCGCTCACTTACGAGTCACGGTTCGGGGCTGTTGATAACCGTGGACGAGGTGCAGGATGCCTCCCGCGACGAGATGGCCACCATAGCCACGAGCGTCCAGTACATGATTCGGCAACAGCAGAACATCAGCCTGCTGTTTGCAGGCATCACGACGGGAGTGCTCGACCTCCTGAACGGAAAGGGGATCACGTTTCTGCGCCGTGCGAAGGCGGAGGAACTTGCCAGTATCCCAACGTATGAGGTTGCCCGTGCGCTCAGAAAGACAATCGAGACGTCTGGCCTGCTAGTTGACGATGATGCACTGTCCTATGCAGCCGGGCAGACGCATGGTTACGCGTACCTGATCCAGCTGGTCGGCTACTACGTTTGGCGAGAAGGACGTCGGCACTCTCGGGAGTCCGTAACCATCACGTTGGCGGACGCCAAGCGTGGTTCCGAGGTCGCGGCGCGGGAGTTCGGCTCATCGGTTTTGGAGACGGCCATATCCGGCTTGACGAAGCCCGCAGTGGACTACCTGCTGGCCATGACCGAGGACGAGAATTCGTCGTCTACGGCAGAGATTGCCCGGCGCATGGGTATGCCGGCATCAAGCGCCAACACGTACCGCAGGATTCTGATTGAGCGACAAATCATCGAGAGCACAGCGCCGGGATTTGTTGCGTTCTCCATTCCGTTCATGCGGGAGTACTTGCTGCAGCACCGTGCGGACATCCTGGCGCGCTACGGGGCATAATTACTGTTGCAGCGTTGCTCGCAGCTGCTCCAGAAACGCCCCGCACGCGGGCGAGAAGATTCTGTGCCTCTTCCACGCAACCACAGATCCCGTGGTGAGCGTAGGCTCCAGCGGTAGGAAGCGCAGTCTGCTGGTCTGCAGCTCCGGCAGGTGGTCGATGCCCAGCACGCATGCGGTGCCCGCCTCTGCCAGGAGCGCGGCGTTTCCAATCAGGTCGAAGGTGCCCACGACGTTCAGCTGTCCCGGTTTGACGAGGCCGTCTGACCAGGTTGCAAGATCAAACGTTTGGTGCGTGGTGCGCGTGGCCCACGGGCTGTGCGTTCCCACCACGACCCCCACGGTGTCGTGCGCCGGCAGCGCCAGGTGGTCGTACTTCTCCACGCTTACGGGTTCGATCATCAGGGCGAAGTCCACAAGACCGCGCTCCAGGCGCTCCTCCACGGCGTCGGCGTTGCCAGTGTAGAGCTGGCAGGTCACGCGCGGGTAGTTGCGACGCAGCTCGGCAAAGGTGTCGGTCAGCACACGCATGGCCTGGGTCTCGCCCGCGCCTATGCGCACGACGCCCGCGACCTCGTGCTGGGTGCCCATCTCGTCCTCGGTCTGCTGCACCAGCTGCAGGATCTCCTCGGCACGCTGGCGCAGGCGCATGCCGTCCGCAGTCAGCATGGTCGCGCGGTTCGTGCGCACAAAGAGGGCGCACCCCAGCTCGCGCTCCAGGTCGGCCATCTGACGTGACAGCGTGGGCTGCGTCACGTGCAGGACGTTGGCGGCCTCGGTCATGTTTTGCTCGCGCGCGACGGCGAGGAAGTATTTCAGGGTTCGTAGCTCCATGGCAATGCCTCAATTTAAAAGTAGATAGAGGGATTGTTTCGCTAGCCGGGGTCCTTCGAAGGCCGATGCCAACAAGAGAAAGCACCTACAGGAGACTATCGTGTGAGCCCGACCTGACCAAAACGAGCTCCAATTCTTCTCTCTCGACCTGGTAGATGAGCAGCCAATCGGCATCAATGTGCAGCTCTCGGTAACCCTTCCAGTTGCCCTTGAGCGCATGGTCTCGCAGCCTAACGAGCGTGGACTCGTCCTCCTCGAACAGTGCTGTGATTGCATCCTGGAGCAGTGCCATGTCGAAATGCTTCTTGCGAAGTTTCTTTATGTCTCGCTCGAATATGGGCAATGCACGGATGGACCTAAGCATCCAAGTCTGCCATCAGGTCGGATACGGATGCGTAACGCTTGCCCTCACCGGCTTCAGCCTGGCGGCGAGCCTCTATGCTGTCGGGGTCCTCGACTGAAGGCCTGAAGGGAAGGGCCTGGTCATGAACCGACTGGCGGAGGAAGATGTTGACCGCCGTAGAGATATCGAATCCCATCTGGTTGAAAAGTTCCTGCGCCTGCTTCTTAAGGTTAGGGTCCGTTCGTATGCTTAGCCTTGCTTCCGACATGATTCCTCCCATCAACTATTCTCAGTACAATGTATACCCATTGTATGTCTATTGGGTGCATCTTGGAGGTCAATGCTGGTGTCGTGACAGGTCTCCCTATGGCATCGGCCGAGTAGTTGCCTCGTCTGGCTACCAGTCTAGGTACTAGATTCTTATCAGTAGAAATAAATAGAGCGTATGACAAAATCACATACATAGGCATTTCACATTTCCAGCTCTTGTCACTACCGTAGTAGCTAGCAAGAAGGGCTGTGCGCCCGAGGACGTAGTCACAACGGAGGTGCCCATGGGACGACGGGTTTTGGTCCTGTACTACAGCTGGTCGAACGGCAACACGGAGCGCGTGGCGCAGGAGCTTGCGGATGCCTGCGACGCCGATGTTGAGCGCATCGAGACCGCCGAGCTCTACCCTGAGGACTACGACGCGACCGTCGACCAGGGCAAGCGCGAGGTCGAGGCGGGCTTCGAGCCCGAGCTGCAGCCGCTGGAGCACGACCCGGCGGACTACGACGTGATTGCCGTGGGCACGCCCACCTGGTGGTACACCATGGCGCCCGCCGTCCGCACGCTGCTGCACGCGGGGGACTGGCGCGGCAAGGTCGTCGTGCCCTTCTCGACCTGCGCCGGCTGGGAGGGCACCGCCCTGGACGATATGGCGGCGCTGGCAGGGGGCGCGCGGGTGGCCGAGCCGCTCACGGTCACGTTTGGGTCCGACGGCGGCGACCGCATGGTGACGGACCCGCGTAAGGTCTTGGATTGGGCTGGCCGCGTGGCAGCCCTGGCATGAGGAGGAACTGACATGAAGCAGACGGCAGGCAGGGACGCGCTGGGCGAGTTCGCCCCCATGTTCGCGCACCTCAACGACGACGTGCTCTTTGGCGAGGTGTGGGACCAGGAGGCCATCTCCACCAAGACCAAGTGCATCGTCACCATCGTGGCCCTGATCTCGCAGGGCATCACCGACAGCTCGCTGCGCTACCACCTGGAGAACGCGCGTAACCACGGTGTCACGCGCGCCGAGGCGGCAGCCATCATCACGCATGCCACCATGTACAGTGGCTGGCCCAAGGGCTGGGCAGCCTTCAACCTGGCCAAGGAGGTCTGGAAGGACGACGAGCCCGTGGCTCAGGATGACGTGCGTATTGCCGACCCGTCGGGCCTTTCCAAGGATTTCCCCAAGGGCGAGCCCAACACTGCCTACGCGCAGTACTTCGTGGGGAACAGCTGGCTGGCCCCGCTGGGCGACCCTCAGCTGGGTGCCGCCAACGTGACCTTCGAGCCAGGCTGCCGCAACAACTGGCACATCCACCACAAGGGCGGCCAGGTGCTCATCTGCATTGCCGGGTACTGGCACGGCGCAGCGGCGGACTCGTGGTTCCAGCACATCGCGCTGGCCGTGCCCGCAGAGGGCGCCAGCGCCGAGTGGCTGGAGCCCGTCGACGCCCAGACGTACGAGCAGTTGGGCTAAAGCCTTCGGCGACACTCGCTGCCGGCCGCCCATATAGACTCCCAAAATATCGAGCCCGTCGCACCTCCATGCACGGAGGCGTGGCGGGTTCTCTCTATTCTTTAAACAGGTCGAGTACGCGCGTGACCTGCTCGCTGGAATCGCTTAGGCACGCGGCAAAGTACGTGGCGCTGGCGCCGGTGTCCCAGATGGGGACGCGCGCGCGATTTCGCTCGGGATGTATCGCCTGCGAGGCCTCCGTCACGAAGTTGAACAGGTCCGACGAGCCAATCAGCTGGTCCAGGACCTGCGGGTCCTGTTGCACGATGACCTGCGAGTCGGGCAGCTTCTCTCGCACGACGTCCATCCAGAAGCCGATGGACTCCAGCACCAGGAAGGGGAGGCCGTTCAGGTCGTCCCAGGTCACGTGGTCGCGCCTCGCCAGATTGCAGTCGGGGGGCATCTCGACCGAAAGGCTCTCCGTCATCAGCTGCTGCGTCCTGATGCTCGGCAAACCCAGGGGGCGAATCAGGACTGCAACGTCCACGCTGCGGTCGAGCAGCGCGCGCTCGAGGTCCTGCTCCGCCATGTATTCGGTCGAGAAGATCGTGCCCGGGTAAGCCGTGACGGTGCGTTGGGTGAGCAGCCACATCGGCGCCGGGGCCACGGTGCCCAGCCGGATGGTCCGCATGCGCTTGGCATGCTCGTCCAGGTTGCCCCGCATCACGTCCACGTCCGCAAGCACCTTGCGCGCCCCGTCGAGTGCGATGGCGCCGGCGTCGTTCAGCGTGACGCGGTTGCGCGTGTGGGTGAAGAGCTCCTGCCTGAGCTCGGTCTCCAGGGCGTGCATGCCCCTGCTGATGGAGGGCTGCGAGACGTGCAGCGCCTCCGCGGCCTTCGACATGGTGCCCGTCTGCGCGATGGCGACGAGCTGGCGCAGCTGCTCGAGTTCCACGTTCTTCTCCATACTATGCATGCCACGAATATTAACTGCTCTTCTCGGCATTGTACTCCTAGGCTTTCAATCCGTAATCTGTATAGCGAACACAGAGAGGCGCAACGGCGAGAGGGTTGGTAGCGCAATGAGGACATGGCTTATCACGGGCGCGTCGAGCCGCTGGGCATTCGGGTGATGGTGCTGGAGCCGGGCGCGTTTCGCACCGAGTTCCGGGTCGCCGCCATACGGCACGAGGACGCGCAGATGGCCGCCCACGAGAAGACCGCCGGTGCATCAAGGAAGAGTCTCGCGGACAACCCCTACAGTCAGCCGGGAGATCCCGCGAAGGCGGGCGAGGCCATCTACGAGGCCGTCAGCATGGCCGAGCCGCCTCGCGTGCTGGTGCTGGGCAAGGGCATGGTCGAGGTCGAGTGCAAGACGCTCGAGGACCGCATGACCGAGATCAAACGCTGGAAGGACATCAGTGACGGCACCGACTTCTAACAAGCGGGCGACGCTTCGTTCGGGCGAAGGGATTGGGTGAGAAGGGCATGGAGTACAGGCAGCTATACAACGGGGTCCGGATGCCCATGCTGGGCTACGGCGTGTACCAGATCGACAGCTCCCAGACGGAACGCTGCGTCCTGGACGCCATCGACTGCGGATACCGGCTGATCGACACGGCGCAGGCCTACGGCAACGAGGAAGGCGTCGGCTCCGCCGTCGCGAAATCCGGCGTGCCGCGTGACGAGATGTTCATCACGAGCAAGGTGTGGGTCACGAACTTCGGCGAGGGCAACACGATGCGCTCGATCGACGAGTCGCTGCGCAGGCTGGGGACGGACTACCTGGACCTCATGCTGTTGCATCAGGCCTATGGCGACTACTACGGCGCCTACCGCGACCTCGAGAAGGCATACGAGCAGGGCAAGGTCCGCGCCATCGGCGTCAGCAACTTCGACTTCAACCGCATCCTGGACCTCAGTACGTTCGCTCGCATCAAGCCCATGGTGAACCAGGTCGAGACGCACGTGTACTGGCGGCAGCGCCAGAACCATCAGGTCATGGAGGACCTGGACATCGCGCACGAGGCGTGGAGCCCATTCGCGGAGGGCGCGAACGGCTTCTTTAGGGATCCGATCCTGACGGCCATCAGCCAGGGGCACGGCAAGACCGTGGCACAGGTGGCGCTTCGCTACCTCATGGACCTGGGCGTCATCGTTATCCCCAAGTCCGTCCACAAGGAGCGTATGGAGCAGAACTTCGACGTGTTCGACTTTGAGCTGACGGACGAGGACAGGGACAGGATCGCGCGGATGGACGCGGACAAGTCGGTCGTCCTGGACCACCGTGACCCCAAGACCGTCGCCTGGCTCATGGGCCTCTTTGCGAACGAGCCCAAGCAGGCGTAGCACACAATAAAAGAAGTAACTTCCTAGGTGGAGGCATCCATGCAGTACCTGACCATGAACGACGGCAACAAGATTCCCCAGCTCGGCTATGGCGTGTTCCAGATGAGCTCGGCCGACGTCGAGAAGCACCTGCCCGAGGCCATCGCCGCCGGCTACACCCACATCGATACCGCGAACGCCTACTACAACGAGGTGGCCGTGGGCAAGGCCATCAAGGCCTCTGGCGCCAAGCGCGAGGACCTCTTCGTGACGTCCAAGCTGTTCCCGCAGGACTACCCGTACCAGAAGTGCAAGGCAGCCATCGACGCGACCTTGGAGCGCCTGGACATGGACTACCTCGATCTTCTCCTCTTCCACCAGCCCTACGGCGAGTACGTCGACGGCTGGCGCGCCATGGAGGAGGCCGTGCGCGAGGGCAAGGTCCGCAGCATTGGCCTGTCGAACTTCAACGAGCGCAAGATTCGCCAGATCCTGGACGTCGCGACCATCAAGCCCGCCGTCATCCAGGTGGAGATCAACCCGCGCTGGAACCAGCACCCGCTCAAGGCTGCCTTTGCCGACGAGCGCTTCGTGTGGGAGGGCTGGTACCCGTTGGGTCACGGCGACAAGGAGCTGCTGGCGATGCCCGTCTTCAAGGAGCTGGGCGAGAAGTACGGCAAGACTGCCGCGCAGATCATCCTGCGCTGGCACATGCAGGAGGGCAACGTCGTGTTCCCGAAGACGCTGAACCCGCAACACATGGCGGACAACGCGGACATCTTCGACTTCAAGCTCACGGACGACGAGATGGCCGCAATCAACCGGATTCCCCAGAAGCCGTACTACACCGTTCCCGACGAGGCGCCGGCGTGGGTCTGGGGCCCCAACGACTACTCCCAGCAGGCGTAATATGGGGCGACTCGATACATTTGAGACGGACGGGACCATCCGCAACGCGGGTGGTCCCGGCTGTGTGGAGGGAATGCCTTGGCAAGAAAGCATCACGAGATACAGTTCCTGACGGGAAACCTCTGGACGAACGTGCTGCGCTTCGCCATACCGGTCGCCCTTACGAGCATCCTGGAGCAGCTCAGCAGCCTGATAGACACCGTGATGATTGGCCGCCTGATGGGTCCCGAGGGCACCATAGGCATGGCTGCGGTGGGAGCGAACACCCAGGTCACGAGTCTGATCATCGTGCTGTTCGTGGGGGTTTCGCTCGGCACCAACGTCACGGTGGCGAGCGCCCTGGGTGCGGGCAACTACGACGCCGCGTCGAGGGCGGCGCACACCTCCATCCTGATGGCGCTGGCGGGCCTGGCGGTAATCGTGTTGGGCGAGCTGGTGGCGCAGCCGGTGCTGGTTCTTTTGCAGGTTCCGCCCGAGACGCTGCCCGACGCGGTCCTCTTCCTGCGGGTGTTCCTGCTTGGCATGCCGTCAATCCTGCTGTACAACTTCGAGGCGGCGATACTTCGCGCGGACGGCGACGCGCGGCTCCCCATGCAGGCGCTGGGCCTCTCGGCCGCGTTGAACGTCCTTCTCGACCTGCTCTTTATTGGGGTCTTCGGTTGGGGCGTCGTGGGCTCGGCCATCGCGACGGACCTGTGCTACACCACCATCGCGGTGCTGCTGTTCGTTCGTCTGCTGCATCTGGACTCGCCGGTGCGCATAGACCCGCACCGCCTGCGCGTGGACCGGAAGAGCCTGCGCACCATCGTGCATATAGGCCTTCCCGCCGGCATCCAGAGCGCCGTGTTCTCCATCGCCAACATCGTGATCCAAGGCGCCATCAACAGCCTGGGCACCGAGGTCATGGCCGCCTCCAGCGCCGGCATGAACATCGAGTTCGTGTGCTACAGCCTGCTGAACTCGTTCAGCCAGGCATGCACCACGTTTGTGGGGCAGAACCGAGGCGCACGCAACTACGGGCGGTGCCGGAAGACCATGGGCGTGTGCCTGGGGGAGGGCGCCATCGCGGCAGCCTTGCTGATAGCCTTCGCGGTGTTTTTGGGCCGGCGGGTGCTGGGGCTCATAAACCCGGATCCCGCCGTGGTTCAGTACGGCTACATGCGTCTGTGCACCATATTTCCGGCCTACGCGTTCAGCATGGTCTACGAGGCCATAAGCGGCTACCTGCGCGGCTTTGGCAAGTCCACGCCGCCTGCGCTGACCACCATGATCGTAATTTGTGGTCTGCGCTTCTTCTGGATTGCGGCCGTGTTTCCCGTCAGCCACACGTTCCAGACCATCATGAACATCTATCCCATCAGCCTCGGGCTTAACTGCGTGTGTCTGATTGCGCTGCTGCTGATACTGCATCCCGTGAGGACGCTGACCAAGAAGGGTGCACGTGCGGCGTAG
>CACYGL010000064.1 GCA_902773995.1 uncultured Coriobacteriaceae bacterium
GCCGTCCAGGTCTGGCAGGAGAAGCCCGCGCCGGCCATCCGCACAGCTCACGATGACGCCATAGCGCTCGGGGTCCAGCTGGTCAGCGGACTTCACGGCCTCCGGCGCGCCAAGCACGTCCACGTCGTAGACGAGCTCGTCCATCTCGCCTGCCGTGACCGGCGGGAAGCGTGGGTCGTGTCGACCGGCGGAGATGGCGTTCGCGCAGATCTCCTCGGCAAGGTTGTCCTGCGTGGGCGCAATGGTGCCAATGCAGCCGCGCAGCTCGCCGTCCTTCTTGAGCGAGACAAACGCGCCGGCGCGGATCGAGAGCAACTCGGCGGGCAGACCGGGCTTCTCGTCCGGCGTAATGCGCCGGCGCTCGCGCACATAGGTCTCGAGCGAGAGGCGTGCCAAAGAGACGTACGGGTCCTCCGACGCCCTTCGGCGCGCGAGGTCTGCCTTATGGAATGCCTCGTACTGCTCGAGAAGCGCGCGGCTCTCGTCCGCGCCCTCCTCGCCCACGGGCGTGAATGCTGCCACGCCATAGCCCACGCCAAAGGGCCCCTCGTAAGAGAGGAGCTCGGGCTTGATGGCGGTGCGGTCAAGCGCGCCCGCCATGATCTGGAAGCTGCGCAGCCCGCATTCAGCGGCGCGCTCGGCAAAGCCGCGGTCCATCGTGAGCAGGGGCAGGAGGTCGCCGGTCGAGAAGGCATGCGTGACCTTCTCGTCAAACTGTGGCCCCTCGGGCGCAAAGCCGTAAGGACCGCTCTTGAGCAGCTTGTGGGAAAGGTCGCCGGACGCCACGTAGGCCACGCGCCTGCCAAGCTCGCGGGCGACGCGCTGGACCAGGATGCCCATGCGGTAGTGGTCCTCTGGCGAGAGGCCCGAGATCCCCATGCGCACCACCTGGAAGTCCTTGGTGTGGCGCTGGATGAAGTGAAGCGGAATCATGGTCCCGTGGTCGAGCGTGGGGTCGCGCTCGCCCTCGCAGCCGGCGGAGAGGCCCTCCTGCGCGCACGCGTGTGCGAGCGCGCGAACAAACTCCTGGTCATAGACGGCCTCGTAGCGGGCCTGCGGCGCCCCAAACATGGAGAAGCCGCCTTGGGCGCCGCGCCCGGGGGAGATGTGGATGTAGTCCGCGTACATCACGGCGTGGGGGCTCGAGATCACCACGGTGTCTGGCGCAAGCTCGGCAACGCGGCGCCCCACCTCGTCATACGCGGCGATGGTGGAGGCGATCTTCTCCTTGCCGGAGCCTACGCCCGGGATGATGAGTGGCGGATGCGGAACGGCGAATGCGGCAACAATGCTCATGGCAGGACCTCCTTGGTCGCTACCAGAGTCAATACCCGTTGGAGCGGGGGACGATCACCGGTTTCGGCGTTCGGGGGTCGCCTGCCGTCACGCGTGTTCGAATGCGGGAGCGCTCCCGCCTAGCGCTTGCCCTTCTTGGGCTCGTGGTCGAGGAAGAAGCGAACAAGCGCCTGGTAGCGTCCCTCGCTCATGGGTGCGCGCGGGATGTAGACGCAGCGCTTGTCGCCAAAGTCGACAACGGTGGCCTCGTCGCTGGAGCGGGAATGCCTGAGCTCGGAGAGGGGATACTCGACAACGCGGTCATCCGGTCCCTCCTCGACCACCTTGTCCTCGGTCACCACGATGTGGTGTCGGTTGTTCTCGCCCACAAGTCCCAGCGTGCTCTTTCGGGCGAGGAAGGTCGCGAAGCGGCTCCAGTTGGTGGTGATGGAGGAGGTGACCACGGCAATCACCAGCAAAATCATGGTGAGCGGGATGTTGTCGCCCATGGTTACCAGGGCCAGGATGAGCAGGGCAAGCGAGAGAATGGCGGCTCCGTTGAAGATGTCCTTCATGCGGTCGGGACCATAGAGGTTAGCCGCGCGGGCCAGCTCGTACTCGTTCATGTCGTACGTGAGCGAGAAGAGCGGCTTGCCGTACTTCTCGTCGAGCTTTGACTGGCGAACGGCCTCCTCGGCCGCCTTGCGAGCCTTTGCGCTGGGCTTCTTAGCCATGGGTCCTCCTTGCTGCCATCGCATACGTGCAGCATGGTAGCGCATCGGAGCATGCGAGGCGGGCGCCGGCGTGCGGAATGCCGCGAGCCCGGGTTGTGGGCGAATTGTCTGCGGCGTGTGCTTCTCCGATGAAATGGACCGCTCGCCCCCGTGGCATGGTTGAGACGCGTTGGGTGGGGAATCATATACACCGAGCAGAGAGCGCGGCGTGACTGGCAATGGCCTTGCGCTGCGACCTGCGTGAGCTTTAAACAGCTTGGCAGCTGCCAAAAGTGGGGGCCTTCGGATCTGATCAGTCCGTGGGCCCTCGTCCATTTTCTTGGGCGAGATACTGGGTTGAGAAGCGCGCCGGATGACGCTGTCCCGCCCACGCATGGCTTGTGCCGGGCTGCCCGATACACATTCGGCACCGAATCTGTGACCCGTGCAGGATGTCACAGATTCGGAGTGCGAATGTGTATCGCCCCGAGAAGCGCCGCGGCGTGGAGAAGCGCCGCGGTGACGAGAGCCCGCGCCCTACTTCGTCGAGATCGAGTGGAACTCGTAGTCGCTCACGTGCCTCGAGACGGAGTACTCGAACGGCCGGCCGTCATCGAGGTATCCCACCTGCTCGACTTCGAGCAGGGGTTCGCCCTCGGGCACGTTCAACCGCTTGCGTTCCTCGGCCGAGGGCATCACGGCACGAATGATGCGGTGCGCGCTGGCAATCCTGAGGCCAAGGTCCTTCTCGATAAACGAGTAGATCGAGGTCTGCACGGCATGTAGGTGTACTCGATGACGCGGGGCTTCTCGTTTGCGCACCTCACGCGGCATACGTGGTAGGTGAAGGAATCGTCATCCACGTCGAGCGCCTCGGCCACGTGGTGGGGCGGGCGCACAACGGAGAAGTCGTAGACCACGGTTTTCACGGACTCACCGCGCGCCTGGTGCTCGGCGAGGAAGCCCGTCATCTGGCCGGAAGTGTCGTTGGCGTCGGCAGCGGAGGTTGAGGTCTCAACTTTCTTGACGAACGAGCCAGACCCACGCCTGCGCGAGATGAGGCCCTGCGCCTCTAGTTCGCCCAGCGCCTTGTTGATGGTGATCTTGCTCACGTCGTACTGCTCGCACAGCTTGCTTACCGAGGGAAGCTGAGAATACGCCGGGTACGTCCCGTTCTTAATTGCCAGGCGCAGGTCATCGATGACGATTTGATACTTGAGCACGTTCTCGCCCCTCTCGGTAATAGACATGTCAACTGTAAACCGAGTACCTGCTTCTAGCGGGTGGGACAACCGTCCACCGCTAAATATCTACCGCTAAAAGTGAACCTGCTTTCAATCTAGACAAAACAGCCATGTAAAGATAATCTGACATGTGAGGTTAAGAACAAGCACATGTTAACCTGTCACTCAACATCCGGCCAAGGCCGGAAGGGAAGGGGGTAAGCAAGCGGTGGCACAGCAGACCTACAAGCTGCCGGATGACTTTTTCTTTGGCGCTGCGATGTCTGGCCCGCAGACCGAGGGACACTGGCGTGACGGCGGCAAGATTGAGAACCTGTGGGACACCTGGTCAAACCTCAGAATCGAGGACTTCCACAACCGCGTTGGCTCCTACGCGGGGAACGACTTCACCAACCGTCGTCACGATGACCTGGTGCTTCTCAAGTCCCTGGGGCTCACCTCGGTGCGCACGTCCATCCAGTGGAGCCGTCTTCTTGACGCGGACGGCAACATCAACCCCGAGGGCGAGAAGTACTACCACGAGCTCTTCGCCGATGCCCGCGAGGTGGGCATCGAAATGTTCGTGAACCTCTACCACTTTGACATGCCCACGTACCTCTTTAGGCGCGGTGGCTGGGAGAACCGCGAGGTTGTCGAGGCGTACGCGCACTACGCGGGCAAGGCGTTCCGCGCCTTTGGTAAGGAGATTCGCTACTGGTTCACGTTCAACGAGCCCATCGTCGAGCCCGACCAGCGCTACACCAACGGCGTGTGGTACCCGTTTATTAAGAACTACGCGCGTGCCCGTGCGGTGCAGTACAACATCTCGCTGGCGCATGCGCTTGCCGTCCGCGAGTACCGCGCGGCAAAGGAGGAGGGCTACCTTCTCGATGACTCGCGCATTGGCCTCATCAACTGCTTCACGCCGCCCTACACGCGCGAGAACCCCAGCGCGGCAGACCTTGAGGCCGTGCGCATGACCGACGGCGTGTGCAACCGCTGGTGGCTTGACCTGGTGACCAAGGGCGAGCTGCCCCAGGACGTCATCGACACGCTGGCCTCGCGCGACATCGAGCTGCCCGCCCGCCCGGAGGACAAGCTCATCCTGGCCGACGGGAAGGTGGACTGGCTTGGCTGCAACTACTACCACCCCGAGCGCGTCCAGGCTCCCGCCCAGGACACGGACGAGAACGGCATCCCCAGGTTTGCAGACCCGTATGTGTGGCCCGAGGCCGAGATGAACAAGAGCCGCGGCTGGGAGATCTACCCCAAGGGCCTCTACGACTTTGCCATGAAGGCGCGCGATGAGTACCCCGAGCTGGAGTGGTTTGTCTCCGAGAACGGCATTGGCATCGAGCGCGAGGACCTCAAGAAGGACGAGAGCGGCGTCATCCAGGACGACTATCGCGTGGACTTTGTCCGCCGTCACCTCGAGTGGATTGCTCGCGCAATCCAGGACGGGGCCAAGTGCCGCGGCTATCACTACTGGGCCGTCATCGACAACTGGTCTTGGGCCAACGCGTTCAAGAACCGCTACGGCTTTGTCGAGGTCGACCTTGAGGACGGGTACAACAGGCGGCCCAAGAAGTCTGCCGCCTGGCTAAAGCAGGTAGCTACGACCCACGTGGTCGACTAGCTTTTGTCTGGTAGAAAGATAGGAAAGGGGAGAGAATATGGCCGAGGACACCGCCGAGAAAAAGTCATTTCTCGACAGCTTTGCGGAAGTCTCTGCAAAGATAGGCAACCAGGTTCATCTGAGGAGCCTGCGCGACGCATTCGCGACCGTCATGCCCATCTACATCTTGGCGGGCATCGCAGTTCTTATCAACAACGTTGTGTTCCCGCTGTTCCTTACGGGAGACGCACTTGCCAACGCCCAGTACTGGGGCAATGCAGTTATCCAGGGCACGCTCAACGTGGCCACGATTGTGCTTGCGGGCATCATTGGATACTGCCTCGCCAAGAACAAGCGCTTTGAGAACGCCATCGCCTGCGTGGTCATTGGCATCGCGGCCCTGTGCATCATGATGCCCCAGAGCGTGAACAGCGCCGCGGCATCCATCCAGGACTTCACCGAGCTCACCTACAAGAGCACCACCGACAAGGACGCAGAACCCTACACCGTGACGCGCGAGGAAGTTGAGTCCGGCCTCGCTATCCCCGAGGGCTACGAGATTTCCTCCGTTGGCTCCAGCAGCGTCTCCAACGTGTTCACCAAGACCTACACCGGCACCAACGGCCTGTTTGGCGCCATCATCATTGGCCTTGTTGCCACTACCGTGTTCATCAAGTTCTCTCAGAACGAGAAGCTCCGCGTGAACCTTGGCGAGGGGATCCCGCCTGCGGTCGCCGACTCCTTCAACACCATGATTCCCATGCTCATCACGCTCGCGATCTTTGGCCTTATCGCCGCGCTGCTCCATGGCATCTGGGCAACCGACCTCATGACGCTGATCAACACCTGCATCGCCGCCCCGCTCAAGGGCTTCGTGAACGCCGGTCCTTGGTTTGTCATCCTGGTTTACACGCTGGCCAACCTGCTTTTCTGCCTGGGCATTCACCAGTCCACGATCTCTGGCGTGCTTGCTGAGCCCATCCTCACCATCCTCATCACCGAGAACATGGCCATGTTTGCCGCCGGCGAGCCCATCCCCGCGGACCACTACATGAACATGCAGATCATCAACACCTTCGCCCTTATCGGCGGCTCTGGCTGCACGCTCATGCTCCTTGCCGACACGTTCCTGTTCTCCAAGAACAAGGCGTCGAAGGACATTGCCAAGCTGGCCCTGCTCCCCGGCATCTTCAACATCAACGAGCCCGTCATCTACGGCTACCCCATCGTGTACAACCTGCCCCTGATCATCCCGTTCGTGCTCATCCCCGACCTGTTCATTGGCCTGACCTACGCACTTACTTGCGCCGGCATCCTGGCTCCCTGCGTAGTCATGGTTCCCTGGACCACCCCGGTCTTCATCTCCGGCTTCCTGGCTGTGGGCGGTGGCACCGCTGGCGTGGTTGCAATCATCTGGCAGGTCATCGAGTTTGCGCTTGGCATGCTTATCTACCTGCCGTTCATGAAGGTTTCCGAGCGCGCTCAGGCCAAGCAGGCCGAGCTTGCCAACGCGGAGGCCTAGCGAAGGGCTACGTTCTACCGTGATCTTCCCGGCCGGCGCGAGGTTGTGCCACGGCTCGCGCCGGCCGGTTGGGCGCCAGATTCGCTGTGGCGGGTGCGGCGCCCCGCGCCAAACCTCTGCGGGCAAGGCGCACCAAGAGAGGGATAGGGAAGTTGCCCCGTTGCGAGGGCGACGGGGCCAAAGAAGAGGGAGTTTCACCATGAAGACCATTCTGCTCGCTTGCAATGCCGGTATGTCCACCAGCCTCCTCGTCCAGAAGATGCAGAAGGAGGCGCAGGCCCAGGGCCTGGACGTCCAGATCAAGGCTAACCCGCTGAACAAGGCACTCGAGATGATCGACCAGGCAGATTGCCTGCTCCTTGGTCCCCAGATCGCCTATGCCAAGAAGGAGGCCGTCGAGGCTGCAGGTGACAAGCCCGTTGCCGTCATCGCGATGGTCGACTACGGCCGCATGAACGCCAAGAAGATTCTCGACGACGCCATGAAGCTCATGGGCGAGTAGGGCATCGCCCTGCGCATTACTACGGCTTCAGGCATGGCACTCAATGACAAACAGGCGCGCCTGCGCGCAGAAAGGGACAGCATGGCCACCGAAGAAGAAACCCTCGAGGCTAACCAGGAGACGGCGTTCCAGATTATCGCCACCGTTGGCTCGGCAAAGTCTCAGTACATCGAGGCAATCCAGAAGGCCAAGGACGGTGACATCGCAGGTGCCAAGGCCCTTATCGAGAGTGGCAACAAGGACTTCAACGAGGGGCACACCGCGCACCTGTCGCTTCTCCAGCAGTCTGCCATCGACAACAAGAACGTGACCTTCTCGCTCATCCTTGTTCACGCGGAGGACCAGCTCATGCAGGCCGAATCGTTCCGCATCATTGCCGAGGACTTCATCGACGTGTACGAGAAGATCGAGTCTAAGAACTAACCCGGGAGAGCCCAGAAATTGCCCCTCCCTCTTTGCGCCCGCCAGTCCCCTCACTGGCGGGTGCCTTTTTGTGCGGCGGGGGCCGTGGCGGGCGTCGTCGTCTGCCTTCTCGCCCCTCGCTCTTTGTCGCGTTTTCGTGGCGTGAGAGTGACGCGGCCCCTTCTTTGGTACAGTGTTCTCCAGCGCGTTGGATGGGTGCGGGTGACGCAACACCTCGAACCTGGTCAGGGCCGGGAGGCAGCAGCCATAAGGGGCCTCTATTTGATTTGCCCCATGGGCCGCGCTCGCCACGGCCGCTGGGGCTTTTTTGTAGCCTGCCGCCTGTCATTCTCGCCTGAACTGGGAGCCTTCATGGGATTTGTCGACTTCATTGCTAACCTGCTCCGCGATCCTCGCGCGGCCATTGCTGGCTGGATTGCTGCGGGACCCGTTACGGCATATGGCTTTGTGTTTCTCATCATCTTCATCGAGACGGGCGTGGTGTTCTTCCCGTTTCTACCGGGTGATTCCCTGCTGTTTGCCTCCGGGTTCTTTGCCCAGGGCGGCGGGTTCAACATTTTTGCGCTTCTCGGCGTGGCTTGGGCGGCAGCCATCCTGGGCGACCAGTGCAACTTCATGATTGGGCACTTCTTTGGCACGCGGATTGTGAAGTCGGGCAAGGTTAAGGCAATGACACCCGAGCGCATGGAGAAGAGCGAGAAATTCCTGGACAAGTGGGGGCACCTAGCCATCTTCCTGGGCCGCTTCTTCCCGTTCATCCGCACGTTTGTGCCGTTTATCGCCGGCATGGGCGGCATGCACTGGCGCAACTTTGTGGTGTTTAACGTGCTGGGCGGCATCACGTGGTCCACGCTCTTCACGCTGCTGGGGTACTTCTTTGGTGGGATTCCTGCAGTGCAGGAGCACTTCGAGCTGGTGGTTGTTGGAATTATCCTGGTGTCCGTGATTCCGGCTGTTGCAGGGGCGATTCGTGCGCGGATGGGCGCAAAGAAGGCGGCCGACGCGGAGTAGCGCGGCGGACCGGTGGCGGCTGACGGCTGACGGCGGGCGGCGGCGCGTCCGGCGGGCGGCGACCGCGACGTCCCTCTCGGACGGTTACGACCCTCTAACCGGCGAAATCCCGCGTCGCGGGCAGTGGCGTGGCGACTTTCGGCATTGAATGTGTACAATTAGACGTTCAATTTCCTGAAAATCCCAGTTGCGATTCTCGCGGTCTCGCCAAATTGTACACATTAGTCGAAAAGGGCCAGAGTCTAATGCCCCAGCTCCATCCTGACGGTCACCTCCGGCCGGCCGATGACAGTCGCGTTGCCGGTCAGCGAGGCCAGAGTGCAGTTTGTGCCATTTGAAGTGCATCTTGTGACGAGAGGGCGTGAACCGGCTCGGCCGGCCCTATTCTCAGGCTGTAGCGGCACCTCTCCCACATCCCATGGCGCCGCAGTGGCATCCGGTTCTCTCCTCCCATTCCCTCCGGATGCATCCCGCGAGGGGCCTGGCGCTGAGGCTGGGTCCCATTTTCTTGTGCATGGGGCTTGCGCGCGGGCGCGTGGGGCTAACGAGAAGAAATTCGCCATTCGGGAAGCATTGGGCAGTGCAAAACGTCCAGTTTCTTCTCGTTAGCTCCAGCGCAGGCTTACGTTGCCGACGGGGGTGGGCCAACGAGCGGTCCATGCGCGAGATCTACCTGCGCGGCTTCGAGATTGGCTTCAAGGAGGGCGGAGCCAAGGCGGCGATGATGGGCTACAACCGCATCGGCACCGTCGAGAACGCCGTGAACCGCGCTCTCATCACCGATGTCCTGCATGGCGAATGGGGCAGTCACGCCCACTGCCTTACGGACGGATACGCGACGATGATTGGCTGCGACAAGTACGAGAACCCCGACCTGCAGATTCGAGCCGGTGGAGGCCAGCTGCTCAACATCATGGGCTATGACGGCACCAATGGACTCTCCGAGCGTACGACCGGGTCTGAAAAGGGTCGCGAGATGATGCACGACATGTGCAAGCGCATCCTCTACGTCTACTGCAACTCCAACGCCATGACCACGACGCGCGACTACACACCGTACTGGAAGTACCTGCTTGGAGGCGTTGACGTGCTGCTCGTTGGTGGAGTGGCGCTGGCCCGGTGGAAGGACAGCCGCCTGCGCAAGGCCGAGGAGGAAGAGGCCGAGACGGGACAGGCCGACAAGGCGAAGTCCGACAAGGCGTAGTCCCCGGCGCTAACGAGTCCCAGGTGCTAACGGGAAGTAATTCGCCATTCTGGCCTCTGAGAACTCCGTTATCCGTCGAATTTCTTCCCCAGAGCACCAGCCGGCATGGGTGGCTGGTGCCGGCGGGTGGGTGTCTGGCGCCGGCTGGCAGGCGGCCGCGAGCATTGGCCGGGAACCACGTCCATCGCCAATGGTGACAAGCAGACGACCACTTGCGCCAAATGCGAGAACTGCCGCCTGCAGGACCGTATTGTATGGCTCGACGACAACCTCCCTATGCCGTCTTGCACCAACGTCCGGGGCTCTCCCTCCCGTCTAGCGGCCCGGACGCACCAGAGCAAGTGGGGCCCGACCGCGCATCCGGGCCCCACTTTTCTTATCTTGCTCAAGAGTGCGCCCGCGCGCCGTACATCCGAAGAAGCGCTACATTACGGTGTGACAGCTGCAGCCACAGGCATTACAGAGGGAGCCCATGAGTCCCGACCACCCCGATCATCATGGCCGCAAGGACCCGCGGTCACGCCAGCCGCATGCACGCGCTGCTACATCGCGCAGCGACGCACCACGCGCCCGTCAGGCTGCCCGCCACGGCAGGCTGCAGCCCATAGCCCTGCTCGCACTTGTCCTGGCAGCCGTTGTGGTGGTTGTTCTCGCTCTCGTTGCGCGGGGCTGCGCCACGGATAACACGTCAGGCCAGATGGAAGCCGGTGCCCAACAGGCTGCGGATGACCAGGCCTCCACGCAACCCGCGGATAGCGTGAGTTTCTGTGCCGTTGGCGACAACCTTGCCAACGAGAACACCCTCGCCTACGCGGACTCGTGGTCGGGCATCACGGACGACCTCAGCTATGACTTTGGTCCGCTGTACGACCACGTGCGCGATGCGATTTCCGGCTATAACATTGCCTTTGTGAACCAAGAGACAACCCTTGGCGTCTACCAAGGGCATGGCTACGCGGGCTATCCCAGCTACAACATGCCGGACTCCATGGCGCAGGCGGTGTCGGACGCGGGGTTTGACGTGGTGAACACCAACTCCAACCACACGTATGACACCTGGACGGACTCCATCCTCAATGCGCAGAAGGTTTGGGCAAGCTACCCCAACATTACGGTCATTGGCTCCTATGCCAGCGAGCAGGACCGCCAGAACATGCGGACGGTCGAAAAAAACGGCATCACGCTGGCGTTTCTCTCGTACAGTTACGGCCAGAACGGCTACACGCAGAGCCAGCTGCCAAACGACTACTACGCCGTCCCCTGGGACGAAGAAGCCATGAGGGAAGACATGGCCCGCGCCAAGGAGAAGGCAGACTTTGTGATTGTCTATCTCCACATGGGGACCGAGTACACCAACACGCCAAACGAACAGCAGGTAGAGGCCGCGCAGGCATGCGCGGATGCGGGCGCGGGGCTGGTCCTGTGCAGCCACGCGCACGTGATTCAGCCCATGGCGTGGCTCCAGCGCTCGGACGGCTCTGGCTCCACGCTCGTAGCATATGGACTGGGGGACTTTGTCTCGGGCTACCACAGGCCTGAGTGTGTACTTTCGGGCATGTTTAGCTGCGACTTTGTCCGCAACGAGGATGGCTCGGTGGGTATTCAGAACGTGGTGTGGCACACACTTATCGAGCACGCGGAGGGTGACGTAGATACGGTCTACCTGGCGCGTGACTACACCGATGACATGGCGTCTGCAAACGAGCTGCTGGCCGACCTCGACAATCCAGGAGAGTGGATTCGCTCCAAGACCAGCGAGGTCATAGGCTCGGAGTTCCAGATTGACCAATGACGCCGCTGCCAGTGGGTGCCGCTGCTGGCGAGCAACTGCAATTTGCGACGAATAAATGACCGGATGCGACCCTCTTTGGTGTCGCGCACGCCTACTGCCTACCCTTATCGTCGAACAAGCGGCCCTCGGGCCGGAGGGAACGTTAGGGGAGTGGGAATGGCTAAGAACACTACGAGAAGGAAGTTCATCGGCTCTACGATTGCGTCGGTGGGCCTCTTGGGCGTCACCGCTGCTGCCAACGTGGCGGCGAACAAGTTCAGCTCGCTGCTCGACCACTACGTTGGCGGACGGCCCGCTACGGTCGAGAAGGTCGAGGGCTCTGAGGGCTGGGACGCGGAGTACTACACCGCGGACTACCGTGGCCGCAACCAGGCAACCGAGGCCGCAAACGAGCTGGTTACCGAGATCGAGGGCGAGGGCATCGTCCTCATGAAGAACGATAACGCCGCGCTGCCGCTCTCCACGTCCGAGACAGTGAGTATGCTCGGCCGCTACGCGGCCGACCCGGTCTATGGCGGGGCTGGCTCCGGTACCGTTGATGCCAACTCCTGCATCAACTTCTACCAGGGCATCAGCCAGGCGGG
>CACYGL010000065.1 GCA_902773995.1 uncultured Coriobacteriaceae bacterium
GTTCACCGCGCTCACCCGCAAGGGCGGGCTCGCGGCAAACTACCCGTTTGCCACCATCGACCCCAACGTGGGCGTGGTCGACGTTCCCGACGAGCGCCTGAACAAGCTCGCCGAGATGGTGCATCCCGCAAAGATCGTCCCGGCGTCTGTCGAGTTCGTCGACATCGCGGGCCTGGTGAAGGGTGCCAACGAGGGCGAGGGCCTGGGCAACCAGTTCCTGGCGAACATCCGCAACTGCGATGCCATCTGCGAGGTCGTGCGCTACTTCAAGGACCCCAACGTCATGCGCGAGACCGGCCGTACCGGTGCGTTTGTTGACCCAGCGGCCGACGCCGACACCATCCAGACCGAGCTCGTCCTCGCCGACCTGGGCTCGCTCGAGCGCTCCATCCCCAAGCTGGAGAAGGAGGCCAAGCGCGACAAGGAGATGGCACCGCGCCTTGAGGTGGCTAAGCGCCTGCAGGCGTGGCTCAATGAGGGGCACCGCGCGGCCGAGATGGACATGACCGACGACGAGCGCGCGGCAGCCCACGACCTCTTCCTTCTCACCATGAAGCCCATCCTCTATGTGGCCAACTGCGACGAGGACCAGCTGGGCGAGAAGCCCCAGATCAACGGCCAGGACGCCATCCCTATCTGCGCCGAGGTGGAGGCTGAGCTGGCCGACCTCGACCCCGAGGAGGCGGCCGAGTACCTGGCGTCCATGGGACTCGAGCACTCCGGCCTGGAGACGCTCGCCCGCGCGGCGTATCACCTGCTGGGCCTCCAGAGCTTCTTCACTGCGGGTCCCAAGGAGGTCCGTGCCTGGACGGTGCGCATTGGCGCCAAGGCCCCCGAGGCCGCCGGCGTTATCCACTCCGACTTCGAGAAGGGCTTCATCAAGGCAGAGACGATCAGCTACGAGGACTACGTCACGCTGGGCGGCGAGTCCGGCGCGCGCGATGCCGGCCGCCTGCGCATGGAGGGCAAGGACTACGTGGTCCAGGACGGCGACGTGATGGTCTTCCGCTTCAACGTCTAGGTGCCCCCCCTTCTCCCGTTCTTTATCGGTTTCCGTGAAACGGGCTCGACGTTTCCGCAGTTGGCGCGCACCCAACTTCACAGATACCGATAAAGAATGCGGACGCGAGCGCGGGTGCGAGCGCAGGTGCGAGCGCGGATGTGACGAGAAAAGAGAGGGGCTCCCGGCATCGTCGGGAGCCCCTCATCGATTCGGGTGCGGATGTGGCTACTTGCCCTTGTAGTCGGTGCCGAGAACCACGACCACGTCGTAGTTGTCGGAGTACGTCCCGGGGTTCTCGGTGGGCGTCACGGAGAGCCCGAGCTTCTCGGCAACGCCCTTCGCCTCGCCCAAGGCCGAGGAGGTCTTGCTGGTGTTGTACACGATGGTCGTGCTCGTGTGACTCGTCGAGTCCGCATTGCCGGCGATGGCAGAGAAGCCCGCCTGCGTGAGCACGTTGGCTGCGCTCGAGGCAAGCCCCTGGGTCGGGGTCCCGTTGAGCACCAGGACTGCCCCGGAGTAGACGGGGTCTGAGCTGGTCGTCGCATCCTCCGAGGACTCCGAGCTGCCGGCGCTCGTGCTCACGGAACCGGCGACGCCGGAGGTGAAGTCCTGCGAGGAGTCCGAATAGGGCGTCTCGCCTGCGTCGGTGCGCTCCATCATGGTCTTCCAGGCGTCCTCGTCGACGACCTCGTACCAGAGGTTGTTCGTGTACGTGGAGGTCGTGGGCACCGAGCCGGAGTAGATGTCGTTCTCGGTGTCGAGGTCCTTGAACTGGTTGGCAAGGGAGAGAATGTCCGTTGCGGAGAGGTCCGTGGTCACGCTGTCTGCGAGCTTGGAGATGAGGCTCGGCCACGTGGACGCGTCGCTTGACAGGACCTTGCGGATGATTGCCGCGATGACCATGCGCTGGTTGGCGGAGCGGTAGAAGTCGCCGCCGCCATAGGCGTCGTAGGCGTGGCGGCTCCGGCAGAGGCCAAGCGCCTCGGCACCGTTGAGCGTCTGCGTGCCGGCAGGAAGGTCGATGTCGGCATACTCCATGTCGGACACCGCGACGGGCAGGGTTACCTCCACGCCGCCGAGGGTGTCGACGATGGAGGTGAACTCCTCGAAGTTGAGCTCCGCGTAGTGCGAGATGTTCACCCCCGCGAGCTTGGAGACCTGCTCGACCATGTAGGCAGCGCCGCCAAAGGAGTATGCAGCGTTGATCTTCTGCGTCCCGTGCTCGCCCATGTCCACCATGGTGTCTCGTGGGATCGAGATGAGCGTGACCTTCTTGTTGGGCGGGTCAATGCGCGCGAGGATGATCGAGTCCGTGCGATAGTTCGACTGGTCGGCGCCCCACTCCTCCGTGCGCTCCTCGTCCTGGTCGACCCCAAGCAGCAGCATGTAGAAGGGGTCGTCGGTCTTTGTGGGGGCGACGAGCTGGTTGAGGAGGCTCGAGTCGATGCCCTCGGAGAGCTTGCTGTTGATGTTGTTCACATACCATGCGAACGCGGCGCCCGCGACGGCAAGGACGGCGACAAGCGAGATCACCACGACCTTGAGCACGCGATGGCTGCGCTTTGCCTGCTTGCGCTTGGAGACATAGTAGTCGACGCCGTCCGCGCGGGATGCCGCGTGGTCCATCTCGTTGATTTCGCCACCGCGAAGGTGGGCGGCGTGAGCGTCTGCAGCCGTGTGGCTGGTACGCGAGTAGGCGCTAGCGTCGGCGTGGCGACCCTGTACGAGGGGAGTGCTGTGGAGCCCCCTCGCTTCAGAGCTGGCGGTGCTGCGGTTGCTGGTTCCATAGCGCTCCGAGGAGAGACGGTCCTGCTCCTCGGATGACATGCGACGGTGGTGCCTTCTTCTCTCGGCCAAGGGGCCCCCTAACCGTGTCCAGGAGGACATCGTGTGATTCTTGTTTGAAGGCGGTGCCGCTTGGGGCGTCGCCACAATCGCCACATCATACGTGACGTGCGTGAATGCTCGATGAAGAGGGCTGTGCAGCGCCGGCGTACATACGGTGTCCTCAATCCTTGGGGGGCCTTATGGCGAGCAATCGGTAGTATCCTCTATCACGTATACGCATTTTGCCCGGCAGAGGCCGGAGATGGGAGACGCGCATGTCCGAGGCAAGGCCCAAGCAGTTCGTGGCGGTCTTCGACTTTGGTGCCCAGTACGGGCAGCTCATTGCTCGTAGGGTCCGTGACCTGCACGTCTATTCGGAGATTGTCCCCTGCGACATCTCGGCGGACGAGCTTGCGAAGATGGCTCCATCCGCGATCATCCTTTCTGGTGGCCCCGCCTCCGTCTACGCCGAGGGCGCGCCCGACATGGACGCCCGCGTCTTCGAGCTCGGCATCCCCATCCTGGGCTTCTGCTATGGCGAGCAGATCATGGCCGTCAAGCTTGGCGGCGAGGTCGCGCACACCGACAAGGGCGAGTACGGTCCGGCTACGCTCACGCGCCTTGGCTCCTCGGTGCTTCTCGACGGCACGCCTGAGGGTGGCCAGACGGTGTGGATGAGCCACCGCGACTCCGTGAGCCGCGCGCCCGAGGGCTTCATGGTCACCGGCCGCACGGACACCTGCCCCGTTGCCGTTATGGAATGCCCACGCCGCCGCCTCTTCGCCACGCAGTTCCACCCCGAGGTGCGCCACACCGAGTATGGCACGCGCATGCTCGAGAATTTCCTGTTTGGCGTGTGCCACCTCGAGAAGAACTGGACCATGGAGGGCATCATCGACCAGAAGGTCGAGGAGATCCGCCAGCAGGTTGGCTCGCGCAAGGTCATTCTCGCCCTCTCTGGCGGCGTGGACTCCTCCGTGGTGGCCGCGCTGGTGCACCGCGCCATTGGCGACCAGCTCACCTGCGTCTTCGTGAACCACGGGATGCTGCGCAAGGGTGAGCCCGAGATGGTCGAGGAGGTCTTCCGCGAGCAGTTCCACATGCCGCTCGTGCACGTGCACGCCGAGGAGCGCTACGCCAAGATGCTCGCCGGCGTGACCAATCCCGAGAAGAAGCGCCAGCTCATTGGCACCGAGTTCTGGAAGGTCTTCTTCGACGAGGCCCAGAAGTTTGGGGACGTGGAGATGCTCGCGCAGGGCACCATCTATCCGGACATCATTGAGTCCGGTGCACGAAAGACCGGCGGCAAGGCGGCAACCATCAAGAGCCACCACAACCTGATTCCGTTCCCCGAGGGCGTGCACTTCGACCTTATCGAGCCTCTCGACCACTTCTTCAAGGACGAGGTGCGCGAGCTGGGCATTGCGCTTGGGCTGCCCGCCAAGATGGTGTGGCGTCAGCCGTTCCCGGGCCCCGGCCTTGCCATTCGCATCATTGGTGAGGTGACGTCCGAGAAGCTCGCCATCCTGAAGGATGCCGATGCCATCGTGCGAGAGGAGCTTGACGCCTACAACCAGCGGCTCTTCGAGGAGACGGGAGACCGCAACTCCGAGCACGCCTGCTGGCAGTACTTCGCCGTGCTGCCCGACATCAAGAGCGTTGGCGTTATGGGAGACGAGCGTACGTACCGCCGTCCCATCATCGTGCGTGCGGTTGAGTCTACCGACGCCATGACCGCCGACTGGGCCAAGCTGCCCTACGACGTGATTGGCCGCATCTCCAGTCGCATCGTGGATGAGGTCGACGGCGTGAACCGCGTGGTGTACGACGTCACGCCCAAGCCACCAGCTACGATCGAGTGGGAATGACGCTCGAAACGGCGAAAACCCGCATGAATACAGGCTTTTTTGCCCGTCCATACTGCTCTTGATACTGGATTGATACTATTTGTGTCC
>CACYGL010000066.1 GCA_902773995.1 uncultured Coriobacteriaceae bacterium
GCACGGAGTGGATGCCGGCGCGCTTCAGGCAGTTGTAGGAGCGGACGGAGAGGTCCAGGTCCTCAATCTGCTTGTCGAGCTCGGCGTTGTCCTCCTCGGTGCCCGTCGCGAAGATCGACTCGTCCTCCTGGGGCTCGTCGACGTCCGCGAGGCCCATGAAGGCCGTCATGTGCTGGTTGATAATGTTGGCGGCCTCGACGATAGCGTCACGCGGGCTGATGGAGCCGTTGGTCTCGACCTCGAGCAGCAGGCGGTCGTAGTCGGTGTGGCGACCAACACGGCAGGGCTCGACGGACTTAGCGCAGCGACGCACGGGCGAGTAGAGCGAGTCCACGTGGATGATGCCGATGGGGTCGCTCTCACGCTCGTTGTCGTCACCAGAGACGTAACCGCGGCCAACGCCAATGCGCATCTTCATAGAGAGGTGCGCGTCGGCGCCGAGGGTGCAAATCACGTGGTCGGGGTTCACAAGCGTGAACTCCGCAGGGATGTCAAAGTCCCCACCGGTGACCGTCATAGGGCCGTCGACGTTGATGGAGGCGGTGGCCTCATCGCCGGTGCCCATGGAGCGGAACACCAGGCCCTTCACGTTGAGGACGATATCGGTGACGTCCTCGTAGACACCCGGCACGGTGGTGAACTCGTGCTGCACGCCATCAATCTGGATGGCCTCGACGGCTGCGCCCTCGAGGGAGGACAGCAGGACGCGACGCAGGGAGTTGCCGAGCGTGTCACCATAGCCACGCTCGAGCGGCTCCGCGCTCACGCGCGCGAGGTTGTCGCTGATCTCTTCTACCGACACGGTGGGCCGGATGAACTCGGACATTGCTACCTCCAAACTGAGTCGGGCTTACTTGGAGTAAAGCTCGACGATGAGCTGGGCATCGATGTCGAGGTCGATCTGGTCACGGTTGGGAAGCTGGAGCACGGTGCCCTGGAGCTTCTCGATGTCGACCTCAAGCCAGGCCGGCACAGCCATGTGCTCGGAGGAGATGAGGGCCTCCTTGGGGATGTCCACGCGGTGGCCGTTCACGGTGATGTGACCGTGAAGGACGGTCTGGCGGGCCTCCTTGCGGGTGCGCGCAAAGCCGAGACGGAACACGACGTTGTCGAGCCTGGACTCAAGGATGGTCATGAGGTTGTCGCCCGTGATGCCCTCGCGCTTGAGAGCCAGCTTGTAGTAGCTGCGGAACTGCTTCTCGAGAACGCCATAGATGAACTTGGCCTTCTGCTTCTCGCGGAGCTGCGTGCCGTACTCGCTCTCCTGGCGGCGACGCTGCTTGGGCTGACGGTGAGATTCCTTGTTGATTCCCATGACGACGGGATCGATGCCGAGCTGACGGCACCGCTTAAGGACAGGCGTCCTGTCAACTGCCATTAGTGGTGTCCTTCCTAGCTACACGCGACGACGCTTGCACGGACGGCAACCGTTGTGCGGAATGGGGGTCTTGTCCTGGATGCCCGAAACCTCGAGGCCAGCAGCCTGGAGGGAGCGGATAGCCGTCTCGCGGCCGGAGCCGGGGCCCTTGACGAACACGGCAACCTTGTGCAGGCCGTGCTCCATGGCTGCCTTAGCAGCGGCCTCGGCGGCAAGCTGCGCCGCGAACGGAGTGGACTTGCGGGAGCCCTTGAAGCCAACGGTGCCGCCGGACTGCCAGGAGATCACGTTGCCCTGGGGGTCGGTGATGGAGACGATGGTGTTGTTGAAGGTGCTCTTGATGTGAGCCTGGCCCACCGCGATGTTCTTGCGCTCGGAGCGGCGCACGCGGGTGGTACGGGCATTCTTCTTCTGCGGCATTGTGTTATCCCCTTACGCCTTCTTCTTTGCACCGATCTGACGCTTCTTGCCCTTGCGGGTGCGAGCGTTGGTGTGGGTGCGCTGACCGCGAACGGGGAGGCCCTTGCGGTGGCGAAGGCCACGGTAGCAGCCAATCTCCATCAGACGGGCAATGTTCTGCCTCACCTCGCGGCGAAGGTCGCCCTCGGTGGTGTAGTTAGCATCGATGTAGTCACGAATCTTGGTGACCTCGTCCTCCGTCAGGTCCTTGACGCGAGTGGAGGGGTCAACACCGGTCGCCGCGCAAATCTTGGTCGCGGTGGTCTGGCCGATGCCGTAAAGGTAGGTAAGTCCGACCTCGACACGCTTGTCACGCGGAAGGTCGACGCCATTGATACGGGCCAACGTGAGTCTCCTCTCAGTTATCTAGCCCTGACGCTGCTTGTGGCGCGGGTTCTCGCAGATTACGTATACCTTGCCGACGTACCTTCATGTGTCTTTCCTTCCAGTAGACAGTACCTGTACTGGTAGTACATGTGGCCTGGCAGGTGGTGCTGCCTGGCTCTCTATCTCATCGCCCAGCCGCAGGCGTGAATAACCAGCTGTGTGCGCAGCGCCTACTTGTAGCGGTAGGTGATGCGGCCCCTCGTGAGGTCATACGGCGAAATCTCTACCACAACCTTGTCACCGGGAAGAATCCTGATGTAGTTCATCCGGATCTTTCCCGAGATGGTGCAGAGGATGGTCTTACCGTTCTCAAGCTCGACGTTGAACATAGCGTTAGGCAGGGGCTCGATGACCTTGCCTTCAAGCTCGATTGCATCCTGTTTGCTCAAATTCGACCCTCTCAACGCTGTGACAGCGACCAAATATCTTACCTAAAATCATCACAAACGTCCACGTTGCACTTAATTCGCACAACGTGGACGCACATTATGTGCGAGAGGGGCGCTAGGCGTCCTTCTCGCCACCTTGCATGTTGCACCAAGGGCCAACCTCATCGGCGGTGAGAATGACGGGGCCGTCCTTAGTGATGGCAATGGTGTTCTCGTAGTGGGCTGCAGGGAGGTTGTCGTTGGTGACGACGGTCCAGCCGTTCGAGAGCGTGTGGGAGTCATAGCCACCCATGGTAATCATGGGCTCGATGGCGATGACCATGCCCACCTGCAGGCGAACGCCGCGACCCCGCTTGCCGTAGTTGGGTACGTTGGGATCCTCGTGCATCACGTGGCCCACGCCGTGACCAACGTAGTCGCGAACCACTCCGTAGCCGTGGGACTCCGCAAGCTCCTGAATAGCCGCGCCAACATCGCCAAGGCGATTACCGGGGACCGCCTGCTCGATGCCCGCCTTCAGGCAGTCGCGCGTAACCTCGCAGAGGCCTTTGACCTCGTCTGATACCTCACCAACGTAGAAGGTCCAGGCGTTATCTCCCACCCAGCCGCCAAGCGTGGCGCCCGTGTCAATCGAGATAATGTCGCCCTCCTTGAGGGCAACGGCGGGAGACGGAATACCATGGACTATCTGCTCGTTGACCGAGGAGCAGATGCTGGCGGGGAAGCCGCCATACCCCTTGAAGGTAGGGGTAGCGCCATGCAGACGGATGTAGCTCTCGACAACCTGGTCAATTTCCCTGGTGGTGATGCCAGGGCGAACCATAGCCCCAGCACGACGAAGGGCCGCCTTGGACACTGCCCCGGCGGCCTTCATCTGCTCGATTTGCTCAGGCTTCTTGATGTGGATCATGCGGTAAGGAGAGCCTTGACGTCGGCATAGACCTCGTCGACCGGCCTGTCTCCATCGACCTCCTTGAGAATCGAGTGACCGCGATAGTACTCGACGAGAGGAGCCGTCTGCGTCTGGTACACGTCCAGGCGCTTCTGGATGGTCTCGGGCTTGTCATCGTCGCGCTGGTACATCTCGCCACCGCAGCGCGGGCACACGTCGACGCCGGCTGGAGCTGTGTAACCGCACGAGCGGCAGGTCCTGCGCGAGCTCAGGCGCTTGACGATGACGTCGGGCTTCACGTCCACGAGAAGGGCGGCGTCGAGGTTGCGCTCCATGGACGCAAGCTCGGAGTCAAGCGTAACGGCCTGGGCGGTGTTGCGAGGAAAGCCGTCCAGGATGAAGCCCGCCTGCGCATCGTCGGCCTGGAGACGCTCCTTCACGAGGTTGATGACGAGCTGGTCAGGCACGAGCTTACCGGCGTCCATGTAGGACTTGGCCTCGATGCCGAGCTTGGACTGTGCCTTGACGGCAGCGCGGAGAAGGTCGCCGGTTGAGATGTGGACGAGCCCAAACTCCTCCACGAGCTTCTGTGCCTGCGTCCCCTTTCCTGCACCCGGGGCACCGAGCAAAACGATGTTCATGTGCATCCCCCTTCAAAAAAGGGTGCCGGCCCAACGACCGGCACCCAGCGTTACAGATTGCCTACTTGAAGAAGCCTTCGTAGTTGTGCATCTTGAGTTGGCTCTCGAGTGACGCGATGGTGTCCATGGCCACACCGACCATGATGAGCACCGAGGTCCCGCCAAACGACTGGATGAGGGAGTCGTTTGTGAACCAGAAGATGATAGTGGGCACCACGGCAAGGACTGCCATGAAGAGTGCGCCAGGAAGCGTGACATGGTCGATGGTGCTCTTGATGTAGGCCGCCGTTGCCGCACCCGGCCTCACGCCCGGGATGAAGCCGCCCTGCTTGCGGAGCTGGTCGGCCGTCTCCTCGGGGTTGAAGACCATCGACGTGTAGAAGTACGCGAAGAACACGATGAGCACCACGGAGAGGACCCAGTTGAGCCAACCAGAGGAAAGAGCGTTGGCAACCGCCTGTATCCATCCCACGCCTGGGAAGAACACGGCGATCTGGGCCGGGAAGTAAAGCACGGCGGAGGCGAAGATGATGGGCACGACGCCAGCCGTGTTGACCTTGATGGGCAGGTAGGTGTTCTGACCGCCCATGACCCTGCGGCCCACCACGCGCTTGGCGTACTGCACGGGAATGCGGCGCTGGCCGCGCTCCACGTACACGATGAGCGGCACGATCGCAACGATCACGATGAGCGTGATGACCGTGAGCAGTGCGTTGCCGTTGGTGGTCACCGAAGAGATGAGCGCCGACGGCAGGCCGGACATGATGTTTGCAAAGATGATGAGCGACATGCCGTTGCCAACGCCGCGCTGGGTGATGACCTCGCCCAGCCACATGATGATCACTGCGCCCACGAGCATCGTGAAGACCACAATGACGTTCTCGAGTGCCTCGGGTATGCCCATCTGGGAGAACGTCACGCCATAGCTCTTGAAGTAGAAGAGGTAGGCAATGGCGTTGAGAAGAGCGAGGCCAATGGTGAGGTAACGGGTGTACTGCGTGATCTTGCGCTGACCCGACTCCCCCTCCTTGGCAAGCTCACCCAGCGAGGGAACCACTGCCTGGAACATCTGGAGGATGATCTGGGCAGTGATGTAGGGCATGATGCCCAGGCTGAAGACGGACATGCGCGAGAGAGCGCCGCCCGAGAACAGGTTGAGCACCGCCATGGCACCGCTCGAGGAGACACCGGAGGCGTACGCGCTCAGCATCTCCTGGAACGGGGCACCAGGCACGGGAAGGTACGCACCGAAGCGGTAGAGGACGAGGATCCCCACAGTAAGGAGGATCTTCTTCCTCAGTTCCGGCACTCGGAAAGCGTTGGCGATTCCGTTTAGCACGCCGGCTCGACCTTTCCTCCGGCCGCCTCGATCTTGGTCTTGGCCGAGGCGGAAACCTTGTCCACCTTGACAGTGAGCTTCTTGGTGAGCTCGCCGTCACCGAGGACCTTCACAGGAACATACGTGTGCTTGATGACGCCCTTGGCGACCAGGGACTCGGCGTCGACAGTGTCGCCATCCTCGAAGACCTCCTGGAGACGGTCAACGTTGACGGGCGCGTACTCGACGCGATTGGGGTTCCTAAAGCCAGGGAGCTTAGGAAGACGCATAGCGAGCGGCTGCTGGCCGCCCTCGAAGCCGGCGCCCTTGCCGCCGCCAGAGCGGGAGAGCTGGCCCTTGGTGCCGCGGCCGGCGGTGGTGCCGTGGCCGGAAGAGTTGCCGCGACCAATGCGCTTGCGGTTCTTCCTGGAGCCCTCTGCGGGGCGCAGATCATTGAGCTGCATTTGGGTGACTCCTAGTTCTCTTCAACGGTCACGAGGTGCTTGACCTTGAAGATCATGCCTCGGACGCTGGGGTTGTCGGGCAGGACGGCGACGTCGCCGATCTTGCGAAGGCCCATGGCACGGCAGGTGGCCGTCTGGTCCTTCTTCACCTGCGTCACGGCGCTGCGGACGAGGGTGACGGTGAGCTTCTTCTCTGCCATCGCTAGTTCTCCTTCCCGACGAACATCTCGGAGACGGTGATGCCACGGCGCTCAGCGGTCTCCTGGGGGCTGGAGAGCTCCTTCAGGCCCTCGGCAGCCGATGACGCCGGTACCCTCGATAGCCGGCTTGATGAGAACGCGGCCGGCGCCGTAGTGGCCCTCGACCGTGTGGGGCACGCTGCCCTCGGCGGTAACGGGAACCTTGAACATGTTCTTCTTGGCGTCCTCGACGCCCTTCTGGATTGCCAGGGGCACCTCAGTGGAGCGACCCATGCCCAGGCCCACGGTACCCTTGCCGTCACCAACGACGACGAGAGCCACGAGGGACATGCGACGGCCGCCCTTGACGGTCTTGGAGACGCGGTGGATGTAGACGACGCGCTCCTGAAGGTCCGTGTCCTGCTGGCGCTTACGATCACGTGCCATTGAATCCTCCTAGAACTTCAGGCCCGCGCTGCGGGCACCGTCTGCCAGAGCCTGGACACGGCCGTGATAGATACGGCCGCCACGGTCGAACCTCACCGTGGTGATGCCCTTCTCGATGGCGCGCTTGCCAACGAGCTCGCCCACGAACGCGGCGGCCTCCTTGTTGGAGCCCACCTTTCCGGTAGCGCGGAACTCGGGGTCGAGGGTCGAGGCAGAGCAGAGCGTCTTGCCCTCGGTGTCATCGATGACCTGTGCATAGATGTTGGCGTTGGTGCGGTGCACGCAGAGGCGGGGACGCTCTGGGGTACCGAAGATCTTGGCGCGGACGCGACGCTTGCGACGCGCGAGGCCAGCTGCCTTCTTCTGATACTTGTTCATTCCTTCTCCTTAGTCACGCCACCACCTGACGGGGTGATGGTCTTGTGCCTGGTCCTATTACTACTTGGCGGCCTTGCCGAGCTTGCGGCGGATGTGCTCGCCCTCGTAGTGGATACCCTTGCCCTTGTACGGCTCGGGCGGACGCTTCTCGCGGATCTCGGCGGCAACCTGGCCAACCTGCTCCTTGGAGATGCCCTTCACCGTTATGTGGGTGTTGTCGGGCACCTCGAACGAGATGTTCTCGGGGCAAGCGAAGATGACGGGGTGCGAGTAGCCGAGGGAGAGGTCGAGATCCTTGCCCTTGAGCGCAGCACGATAGCCAACGCCCGTGAGCTCGAGCTTCTTCTCGAAGCCCTCGGAGACGCCAACGACCATGTTGTGGATGAGGGTGCGGACGAGGCCCTGCTGAGCGTTGGACTCCTTGGACTCGTCGACGCGGGAGACCGTGAGGACGTCACCGTCCAGGGCGATGCTCACAAGCTCAGAGAAGGTGCGGGTGAGCTCACCCTTGCTGCCCTTGGCCGAGACGGTGGTGCCGTCGATGGTCACCGTGACTCCAGCCGGAATCTGGACAGGCTTCTTACCAATACGAGACATTGTCTCCTCCTATCTTGATTCAGCGGGAGTTTTACCAGATGTAGGCGATGACCTCGCCGCCGACGCCGAGCTTGCGGGCGTCGCGGTCGCACATCATGCCCTTGGAAGTAGAGATAACGGCAGTGCCGAGGCCACCCAGGACGCGGGGAAGCTTGTCCGCCTGGGAGTAGATGCGAAGGCCCGGCTTGGAGATGCGGCGGATACCGCGGATGACGCGGGCGCGCCTGTTGCCGTACTTAAGCGTGATGTGAAGGGTCTTCTGGGGCTTGGTGTCCTCCACCTCATAGCCCTCGATGTAGCCCTCCTCCTTGATGACGCGAGCGATCTCTACGAGCACCTTGGTCGAGGGCATGGAGACCTCGGCCTTGCCCGCTGAGTTCGCGTTGCGGATGCGCGTCAGCATGTCTGAAATGGGATCGGTAATCTTCATTGATCCTTCTCCTTCGTCATGATGAAACTGCGTGTCCGGTTCGCCCAAACCCATGGCATGGGCGCCTGGACGCCAGAGCCCTGCGTCCTACCAGCTTGCCTTGCGGACGCCAGGAAGCTCGCCCTTGCTCGCCAGCTCGCGGAAGCAGACACGGCAGAGACCGAACTTGCGATAGACGGAGTGGGGACGCCCACAACGCTGGCAGCGGTTCTGCTTGCGCGTCGAGAACTTCGGCTCGCGGTTCGCCTTGACGATCATCGATGTCTTAGCCACAAATCCTCCTTCATAGTGCATCTTGACCGCCCGGGGACATCCCGGGCGAGGTCATTGCGATGGTTTGGCCTACTCCGCCTTGAACGGGAAGTGGAAGGCGTCGAGAAGCGCCTTGCCCTCCTCGTCGGTGGGAGCGGTGGTCACGATGGTGATGTCCATGCCGCGCGTGCGGTCGATCTTGTCGAAGTCGCTCGGTGACGCCCATGGAGTAGTTGCCGCGGCCGTCGAAGCTCTTGGGCGAGAGACCACGGAAGTCGCGGATACGCGGGATGGCGACTGCGATGAGGCGGTCGAGGAACTCCCACATACGGTCGCCACGAAGGGTGACCTTGGCGCCAATGGCCTGGCCGGCGCGCAGGTGGAAGGTTGCGATGGACTTGCGGGCGTGCGTGACGAGCGGCTGCTGGCCGGTGATGGCACGCAGGTCGGCGATGGCGCCGTCGATTGCCTTGGAATCGGTTGCGGCCTCGCCAACGCCCATGTTCACGACAATCTTCTCGAAGCGAGGGATCTGCATGACGTTGCCGTAGTTGAACTGCTTCTGCAGCTCGTCGCGGACCTCGTCGTAGTACTTCTGCTTGAGGCGGGGCTTTCTTTCTCGCACCCCCTGGGGTGGCAGTCCCAGGAGCCAGTTTCCACACCGCGAGACAGCATAGTCCCTGCCTAGCGACGCAAGGTCAAATCATAGTGTTTCCGGCGATTTTCTGCCAGCCCTCAAGTTTGCTGGCTTTTGTGCTGAGAAATTCTCCTCAGTATCAACACGAGAGGACCCCTCCCCGCGTGGCGGAAAGGGGCCCTTGTACTAGTGAGGCCTGTACGTCCGGACCGTCTGGCTAATCGAGCTTCTTGCCACACTCGGGGCAGAAGTGAGAGCCTGGCTGTACGGGCGCACCGCACACGGGGCAGAACCCACCTGCGGCAGGGGCTGCCTGCTCGGTGCTGGCTGTCTCCGGTGCAGGGGCAGGCGCCGGCTGGTCTGGAGTGGCCTGGGGCTGTGCGGGTGCCACGGGCGGCTCAGGCGCGGGCTGGGCTGGCGCCTCGGGCGCAGGCTGGAACGGCGCCTGCGGCGCGGGACCGGCAGGAGGCAGCTCAGATGTGGGTCGGCTGCCCAGCATGCCCTTTATGTCGCTGGTGTTGCGCGTGATGATGACGCTCAGCATCACGGACTCAAAGGACACGCGCTCGAGCAACTCGATAATCAGGCAGAGGATGACGCACATGATAAGCGTGATGAGAAACGCCCCGATACCATCCGCCAAGCTTGCCAGCACCAGCGCCAGGAAGAAGAACGCGGTGAAGATGGCGCAGAAGATATAGAGCGCCCTCAGGATCTTGTCTATCACGAGCTTGTCAAAGCGCAGGAACGGTCCCCATGTGCTCTTGTCCTTAAAGCTCAGGGGCTGCTCGTTGCCATCGCTTGCGTACTTGCGATATACGACCACGGCAAGCACAATGGCGGCAATGAAGCCAATGATGAGCAGAGTTACAAAAATCTCGCCTGCCGCACCAATGCCAAAACTTGGGCTGCCGTAGCCGTAGTTATCGTACCCGTACCCATATCCGTACATGGCGCTCCTTTCGGTTGGTCGAGCGTCGTTCGCCCGATGCCTGCGCGCCCCGTGGGTAATGGGGCACGGCCCTTTGGGCTTCTCTCATGGTAATACAGGGCATTGGATCAGCCACGAACGACGTTCTTGAGGCTCTCGCCCCTTACGTAGCGATTAAGGTTCTCAGTCGCCAGGGCCACCACGCGCTCGAGTGTTGAGTGCAGGTGCCAGAAACCGGCTACGTGCGGCGTGATGATGAGGTTGGGCGCATCCCACAGGGGATCATTGACTGGGAGCGGCTCAGGCGTTGTGACGTCCAGTGCTGCACCCGCAAGCCTGCCATCCTCCAAGGCCGCACGCAATGCCTCCTGGTCAATGAGGTCACCTCGGCCGGCGTTCACCAGGTACGCACCGTTCTTCATGCTGCCGAGAAACTCAGCGCCCACAAGGGCCTGCGTCTCATCCGAGCTAGGCAGGAAGCTGGCAACCACGTCTGCCTGGGGCAGCTCCCGCGCAAGCTCGTCCATGGTCACAACACGCTCGAAGGCAAGTGAGTCCGCTGGGGATGTGCTTCTCGCTACATGCCTTCTCACCCCCACGCACGTAGCTCCAACTGCCGTGCAGAGCCGCCCAAAGCTGCGACCAATGTCACCCGCACCAAGAACCAGAACGCGTGCACCCGACAGGGTCGAAACCATTCCCTCGTCTGACCACACGTGGGCGCGTTGGTCGTCCCGGTAGGCCGGCAGACGCTTCATGAGCGAGAGGAGCATGGCAAACGTGTGCTCTGCAACAGCTGGTCCGTAGGCCCCCGTGCAGTTGGTCACGATGGTTGATGGCGCAAGCACACCGGGCGCGAGGTACGCCTCAAACCCAGCCGACCCCAGCTGAATCCACCGGAGCCGCGAGGAAGCGTCGATAAGCTCCGGTGCCACGTTGCCGAGAATGACATCCGCCTGGGCAACCCGCGCGGGGCTGATGTCCAGCTTTGACGTCTTGGGGAGCTGGCTCGTATCGCCCACCGGTGCCGCAAAGTCAAAGGATGCCCCTGGCGCAGCAGCCCTCATCGCCGCAGCCTCCTCCCCGGTAACGGGTATCTTCACCAGCACATTATTGACCTCACGCATGTCTCTCCCCTACTGTCCCCGCGGGCAAGTTAGAACGAACCCGACTGCCGCAATCGCGACAGCCGGGTTCGAGAGTAAAGCATGTCTTAGCGCAATGGTTTAGAACTTCGCGCCGCACTTCTTGCAAACGCGAACCCTGCGGCCATTGTCATCGACGTCGTGGCCAACGCGCGTACGCTTGCCGCAGACGGGGCAAACGAGCATGACGTTGGAGACGTGGATGGGGGCGGGCTTCTCGATGATGCCGCCCTGCTGGTTCATGGCGTTAGGCTTGGTGTGACGCTTCACAATGGCAGCGCCATCGACAATGACCTTGGAATCCTTCGGCATGGCACGCAGAACCTCGCCCTGCTTGCCCTTGTCCTTGCCGGTGATGACCTCGACCTTGTCGCCCTTCCTCACGTTCATCTTAGGCATGTGTCCAGGCCTCCTTACAGCGTCTCGGGTGCGAGCGAGACGATCTTCATATACTTGCGATCGCGCAGCTCGCGGGCGACGGGCCCGAAGATACGCGTGCCCTTGGGCTCGCCCTCCTTGTCGACCAGGACGCACGCGTTCTGGTCAAAGCGGATGTAGCTGCCGTCCTTGCGGCGGGCCTCCTTCTTGGTGCGCACGATGACGCAGCGCACGATGTCGCCCTTCTTGACGCCAGAGCCAGGAGTTGCCTCCTGGACTGCGCCGATGATGACGTCACCGAGGCCAGCGTAGCGGCGCTTGGAGCCACCGAGGACCTTGACGCACTTGACGCGCCTGGCGCCGCTGTTGTCAGCGACGTTGAGCATGGTCTCCATCTGAATCATGTGATGTTCCTCCGAACCTATATCCCGCCAGAGGTGCGCCCACGCGAGCGGCGCACATGGGGAATCCTGGGTGTTCGCTACTTACTTGGCCTTCTCGACAATCTCGACGACGCGCCAACGCTTGGTCTTGGACAGCGGGCGGGTCTCCATGACCTTCACCGTGTCGCCCAGGCCACACTCATTGTTCTCGTCGTGGCAGTGAAGCTTCTTGGAGATGGTCATCATCTTGCCGTACTTGGGGTGGTGCTTGCGGTAGCTGATCTTCACCGTCACAGTCTTGTCGCCGGAGAGCGAGACGACGGTTCCGGTGCGAACCTTACGCGCGTTCCTGCTTTCGGTCTCTGCCATGTCTTATCTCTCTCCTGCTACTTCTGTGCAGCGGACTTCTCCGCGGCGATCTGACGGGCGCGAATCTCGGTCTGAACGCGAGCAATGTCGCGCTTCACGAGCTTGACGCGAGCGGTATTGTCCAGCTGGCTGGTGGCCATCTGAAAACGGAGGTTAAAGAGCTCGGCCCTGCTGTCGTCCAGCTTCTTGGCAAGCTCCTCGTCCGAGAGGGCCTGGATGTCCTTGTACTTCATGGTGACTATTCCTCCCCGTCCTGGTCGGCGCGGGTGACGATCTTGGTCTTGATGGGCAGCTTGTGCTGGGCGAGACGCAGGGCCTCCTTGGCGGTAGCCTCGTCGACACCAGCGATCTCGAACATGATGCGGCCCGGTTTCACGACGGCCACCCACTCCTCGGGGTTGCCCTTACCGGAACCCATGCGGGTCTCTGCCGGCTTCTTGGTGATGGGCTTGTCCGGGAAGATGGTGATCCAGATCTTGCCGCCACGCTTCATCTCACGGGTGATGGCGACACGAGCGGCCTCGATCTGGCGGTTGGTGATCCAGTGAGCCTCCTCGGCCCTCAGGCCGTACTCGCCAAAATAGAGCTTGGTGTTGCCCTTGGCGTGGCCCTTCATGGAACCGCGCTGGACCTTGCGGTGAAGAACGCGCTTAGGTGCGAGCATTAACGGCTCCTCCTCTCATTGCGGGCACGACGGGGACGAGAAGAGCCCTCGAGAGCCGGCGTGGGCTTAGGCTGGCCAGGCAGCTTCTCGCCCTGATAGATCCAAACCTTGATGCCGCAGGCACCCATGGTGGTGCGGGCGGTTGCGGTGCCGTAGTCGATGACGGCACGCAGGGTGTGCAGGGGCACGCGACCCTCGCGGTACCACTCGCGACGGCCCATCTCGGCGCCGTTCAGGCGGCCGGAGCACTGGATACGAATACCCTTGGCGCCAGCCTTGCGGGCGGACTGGACCGCCTTGCGCATGGCACGGCGGAAGGCAACGCGCTGCTCGAGCTGCTCGGCGATGGACTGAGCGACGAGGTTGGCGTCGAGCTCGGGGCGCTTGACCTCGATGACGTCGACGGCGACCTGGCCCTTGCCGACCTTGGCGACCTTCTCAAGCTCGGAGCGCAGGACGTCGATCTCGGCGCCCTTCTTGCCAATCACGATACCCGGACGGGCGGTGTACAGGGTGACCTTCACCTTGTCGCCAGCGCGCTCGATGTCGACGCGGGAAAGGGCTGCCTTCTCAAGGCGCTTCTCGAGGAACTTGCGGATCTCGAGATCGCGAGACGGAAGCCTGTAGGCTGAACCTTCTGACCCATGCTTTCCCTACGCCTCCTTTCGAGGAGCGACGATGACGGTGATGTGGCTCGTGCGCTTGTTGATGCGCGACGCGGAGCCCTTGGCGCGAGGACGGATGCGCTTGAGCGTGGGACCCTCGTCGACGTAGCAGTACTTCACATACAGGTCGTCGCCGCGCAGGCCGTTGTTGTTCTCGGCGTTGGCGATGGCGGAACGGAGGACCTTCGAGACGTCATACGCAGCCGCACGCTTGGTGAACTGCAGGATCTCGAGGGCCTTGTCGACGGGCTTGTTGCGGATGAGGTCCACGACGGCGCGAGCCTTGCGCGGGGCGATGCGCACGTAACGTGCGACGGCCCTGACCTCGTTGGAATCGGTGTTAGCCATTCGAGCTTACCCCCTAGTTAGCCTTGTGGCCACGGAAGGTGCGGGTGGGAGCGAACTCGCCCAGCTTGTGACCGACCATGGACTCGGTGATGTACACGGGAACGTGCTTGCGACCATCGTGAACCGCGATCGTGTGGCCGACCATCTCCGGGTAGATGGTGGAGGAGCGGGACCAGGTCTTGATGACGTCCTTCTTGCCAGCCTCGTTCATAGCGGTGACACGCGCGAGGAGGCGAGTCTCCACGAACGGACCCTTCTTGAGACTTCTGCTCATGCTTTCTTTCTCCTACTACTCGTGTACCGTTACTTGGACTTGCGACGACGGATGATGAGCCTGTTGGAGGCCTTCTTCGGGTCGCGCGTCTTGTAACCCTTGGTGGGCTTGCCCCAGGGCGTCACGGAAGGACGGCCAGAGGTGTGGTTCTTGCCCTCGCCGCCGCCGTGCGGGTGGTCGACAGGGTTCATGACCGTACCACGGACGGTGGGACGGACGCCGGCCCAACGGTGACGACCGGCCTTGCCGATGACGATGTTGGAGTGCTCGGCGTTACCAACCTCGCCGATGGTGGCGCGGCAGGTGAGGAGCACGCGGCGAAGCTCAGAGGACGGGAGGCGCAGAATCGCGTAGCCGTTGTCCTTGCCCATGAGCTGGACCGAGGTGCCGGCGGAGCGGGCCATGGCCGCGCCCTTACCGGGCTGGAACTCCACGTTGTGAACGAGCGTACCAACGGGGATCTCGGAGAGCGGCATGCAGTTGCCGGGCTTGATGTCCACACCGGTCTTGCCGGAGATGACGGTGTCGCCGACCTTGAGGCCCTCGGGAGCGAGGATATAGGCCTTGGCGCCATCGACATAGTGGAGAAGCGCGATGCGAGCGGAGCGGTTGGGGTCGTACTCGATGGTCGCGACCTTGGCCGGCACGTCGTCCTTCAGACGCTTGAAGTCGATGCGACGATACATGCGCTTGTTGCCGCCGCCCTGGTGACGGACGGTGACGCGGCCGTTGTTGTTGCGGCCACCCTTCTTGCGCAGCGGCTCAGTGAGCGACTTCTCGGGCTTGGAGGCGGTAATCTCGGAGAAGTCCGAGACCGTCTGGAAGCGCCTGCCAGCGCTCGTAGGCTTGAGGTGCTTGACTGCCATTACTTCTTTCCCTTCTGTTTCCGTTGGCCACCCTGCTCAGGGATTGGCGGGGTGACACCGGATTACCACGGTACCGCGCGTATCCATCATGCGCGGCATGACAGCCCGGACCCCCGAAGGGGCCGGGCAGGATTGCTACTCGGCGTCGGCCTGCTGCTGGGTAGCGAAGATCTCGATCTGCTCACCGGGGGCGAGCGTCACGATGGCCTTCTTCCAGCTGCGGGTCATGCCAACCTGGTAGCGGACGCGCTTGGCCTTGCCGCGCACGTTGATGGTGTTGACCTTGACCACGTGGACGTTGAAGAGCTTCTCAACGGCCTCGGCGATCTCCTCCTTGGGGGCCTTCTTGGCAACCTCGAAGGTGTACTTGCCCTGCTCCATGAGGTCGTAAGAACGCTCGGAGACCACGGGGCGGATGATGACGTCGTATGCGGACTGCATTATGCAAGCACCTCCTCGAGCTGCTTCGCGATGTCGGTGGTCATGACGAGGGCACCGTTGTCGATGAGGTTGCGGGTGTTGGCCTCGGAGACGGCGATGCAGTTGACCTTCTCCAGGTTGCGGAAGGAGAGGTAGCTGTTGACGTCGTCATCGGGGATGACCACGGTGACGCGCTTGCCCGAGACGCCCAGGGCGTCGAGAACGGCCTTGGCCTGCTTGGTCGAGGGCTTCTCGAAGGAGAGAGCATCAACGAGGACGAGCTCGGAATCGGCGACCTTGCCGGAGAGCACGGACCTCATAGCGAGCTTGACCATCTTCTTGTTGATGCGCTTGGAGTGGTCGCGCGGGGTGGGGCCAAAGACAACGCCGCCGCCGGTCCACTGGGCAGCGCGGATGGAGCCCTGGCGGGCACGACCGGTGCCCTTCTGGCGCCAAGGCTTGCGGCCGCCGCCGGAGACCTCGTGACGGTTCTTGGTGGAGTGGGTGCCCTGACGCAGGCAGGCGTCCTGGCAGACCACAACCTGATGGATGACCGGGATGTTCGGCTCGATGCCGAAGACGTCGTCGGAGAGGTCGGCCTGGCCGGCCGCCTGCCCCTCGACGTTCTTGATGTCGTACTTGGACATGAGTCCTCCTTGTTAGCCTAAGTGTGTGCCTACTCGCGTGGGCCCCTAGGCCATGCGGACCTGGACCAGGGCGTTCTTGCCGCCGGGCACGGCACCCTTGATGAGCATGAGGTTCTGCTCGGCATCGACGCGGACGAGCTTGAGGTTCTTGACGGTGACGCGCTCGTCGCCCATGTGGCCGTACATGTGCAGGCCCTTGCGGACGCGAGCGGGGTAGGCGCACTGGCCAATGGAGCCAGGCTTACGCTGGTTACGGCAGCCGTGGGTCATAGGGCCGCGGGAGAAGTTCCAGCGCTTGACGGTGCCCTGGAAGCCCTTGCCCTTGGAGGTGCCAATGACGTCGACGGACTTGACGTCCGCGAAGTCGGCGACGGTCACAACGTCGCCGGTGTGGTGCTCCTCGCCGTTCTCGACGCGGACCTCGCGCAGGTAGCGCATGGGCTCGACGCCGTGGGCGGCAAAGTGACCAGCCATGGGCTTGTTGACGTGCTTGGACTTGATGTCTCCGAAGCCGATCTGGACGGCGTCGTAGCCGTCGGTCGCCTTCGTCTTCACCTGCGAGACGGTGCAGGGGCCAGCCTGGATGACGGTGACGGGGACGACGTTGTCGTCCTCATCCCACACCTGCGTCATTCCGAGCTTGCGGCCAAGGATCGTGCTGACCATGCTCATTCCTTACCCTCGGTGGTCATGGGACGAAGCAGCGCATGGGGGCGAGACACAACTCTCCCCTTTAGCGCAGCCTGTCTAGTTTACACGCAGGACCGGGCATTCACAATGTCTTCGCAGATTTTCTTGGCCCCAGGAGCTGGGGATTCGCATTCCGCGCCGTCGGGCGTATCCATGGGTTCAAGCGGCGTCGGGCGCCACCCTACTGCTGGCGCGGCGTGGTCCCGTTGGCCGGAATGAAGGACCCCATGACGCGCTGGCGCTCGAGCTTCTCGTGCATATTGTCGCGGGCGAGAAGAACGATCGAGAGCACCCCCATCGCGATGCCAAGGATGAGCAGGCAGAACCCGGCACCAAGGTTGACGTAGTACACGGTGTACGTGGAGTTGAGCAGCATGAGGCCCACCGAGCATATCTCGAAAAGGGCAAATGCGGTGGTAATTGAGCTGAGTACCAGCGCGGCAGTGCGACGGCGCACCATGGGAAGAATGGCGGTGGCAATGGCGAGAAGGACGAGCACGGCCCCATCCGGGGCATCAGTAAGCGCAACGGAGTAGTCGTAGCTCGAGCCAGAGACGATAAGGAACGGCAGGAAGGCCGCAATGCCCATGAGAAGCGCAGCGGTAAGGGTAACAAGCTCAGCCGCTGTCACAGCCTTGGGGGCGTGCGCGGGGGTGCCTGCAAAGGGAACCTGTTGCGGTTGCAGCTGTTGCTGAGCCTGCTGTCCGGCAGGAGTGGCAGTGCCCGAGGCGGCCGCGCTCCTAGAGGGCTGCGCAAGGTCAAAGCCGCAGTTGGGGCAGAACTTCTCCGTGCCGGCAAGCTTCTTTCCACACTGAGGACAGAACATGCAACCCCCTAGCCTCGAGAATCAACAGTCTAGATACTACCCGTACCTATGCAATCGAATTGCCGGGCAAACCAATCCCACAAACAAGAAAGCGGGATTAAATTGCCGGGCAACTCAATCCCATTGCCGAGCAAACTAGTCCCGCGTACGAAAAGGGACCCGCCTCCGGATGGAAGCAGGCCCCTTTGTACGCGCTAAAGACGCTCGAACTAGAGCTTGATCTCGATGTCCACGCCCGCAGGAAGGTCGAGACGCATAAGCGAGTCGACGGTGGAGCTGCTGGGGTCGAGGATGTCGATGAGACGCTTGTGGGTGAGCATCTCAAACTGCTCGCGGGAGTCCTTGTCCTTGTGGGGCGAGCGGATGACCGTGTAAAGGTTGCGCTCGGTGGGCAGGGGGATAGGGCCGGAAACGCGGGCGCCCGTCTTCTGGGCGGTGTCCACGATGAGCTTGGCAGACTGGTCGACGACCTCGTGATCGTAGCCCTTGAGGCGAATCCTGATCTTCTGGCTTGACACTGTAAACCTCCGTAAATGAGCTATCGCTCGTGGTCGTTAACTAGGAAGCGGTGCCGCCGGCCTTGGCGACGATCTCGTCGCGGACGGCCTTCGGAACGGGCTCGTAAGCGCTGAACTGCATGGTGTAGCTCGCGCGACCCTGCGTCTGGGAGCGGAGGTCGGTAGCGTAGCCAAACATCTCGCCCAGGGGCACCTTGGCGCGGACAGGTTGCCCATGACGTCACCCATGTACTGCTCGGGGGTCTCAACCTCGACCTCCTCGATGGGCTCGAGAAGGACAGGATCGGACTTCTTGAGTGCGTCCTTGATCGCCATGGAGCCAGCGATCTTGAAGGCGGCCTCGGAGGAGTCGACCTCGTGGTAGGAGCCGTCGACGAGGGTCACCTTGATGTCGACCACGGGGTAGCCGGCAATGACGCCGCTCTCCAGGGCCTCCTGGATGCCCTTGTCAATCGAGGGGATGTACTCCTTGGGCACGACGCCGCCGACGATGGCGTTGACGAACTCGTAGCCCTTGCCCTCCTCGTTGGGCTCCATGTCGATGATCGCG
>CACYGL010000067.1 GCA_902773995.1 uncultured Coriobacteriaceae bacterium
GGCCGAGAAGGAGACCGGAATCGCCCTCTCCGGCGAGTCCTGGACCACGGGTACCCTCTCGCTCTCTGCCGAGGACGAGGCCGCGCTGGCAGCCCAGGCAGACGCCTTCCTCGAGTTTATCGCGTAAGGCGCGAGAGAATCGTTGTACGCAGGCCGCCCGGCACTCCGCGTGCCGGGCGGTTTGAGTACCAGGGCAAATCCGGAGCTCCCGAAGCCCAAAAAAACAACCACTCGCGCAAGATGGAGTGCCCAAAAGACGTTCAAAAACCGACTTCTGTGGGTTGGCTTCTCGTCGCAAGATGCCTATTGGCGGCTCGTGACGTGTGGAACTAAGCTTCGGTTCGCGTTGCCCCCGTTTTTGGGTCATTTTGCTCCCCGCTGGAGACCATCGCGCGCCCCATTCCAACCCCGTCAGCAAGAACCACTTCTACAGAAGTCGGGTTTTGAGCGTAATTCGGGCAACTCGTCTTACCCCGACCTAAATCCAACCCCCTAGTCCACTTCCCAGCGCTCCACCACAACCGCACCGCTGGTAAAGTAGTCACCACTCGCCGGCAGCAGCTCCCAGATTCTCCCGCAGCTCGACCGCACCACCCGCGCGTCGTGCGAAACCAGAACTACCGCGCCGGGGAACTCGGAGAGAAGACGCTCTAGCGCCTCGATCGAGTGCAGGTCGAGATGATTCGTTGGCTCGTCCATCACCAAGAGCTGCGGCTTTGTGAGAACCGCTGCAACAAGTGCTCTGACCAGCGTCGACTTACCTGATCCATTGGGTCCAACAACGGCAACGTGATCTGCCGAACCAAGGAACAGCTCCGGCGCGGCAACGCCTGGGGCGTCCGGAATCCCGCCATAGCGCACCGTCCCCTCCGGCAACCGCACGATGACCGACCTTCTCGACCGCTCGCCAAACGAAGGAACGTTGCCGTCATAGCGCCGCTCGACGTATGATGCCCTGACACGGTCGCGCTCGCCCGTAATACGCGCGTCAAGGGTTGTAGCAAGATGCGTGGCGCGCCCGTCCTTGCCCGAGACAATCGCGCGCCCGATCTTCTCGCGTGCGTCATGGTCGTGAGGGTCAAGTCCGCGCCTGCTCCGCAGGCCGTCCGCACGCGAGGCGGCCTCCACTCGTCGCTAGCGCTCGGCCGCCAGGCGACGCTCCTCTCGCCGCGCACGCGCCTGAGCGTCTGCGGCTGCCGCACTCTCGCGCTGCCGCTGCTCAAAGGTATGCGAGTAATTGCCAGGCCGTACGAGCACCTCTCCTCCCCCAAAGGAGACGCACCTCTCTACAAGCGCGTCGAGAAGGTCTCGGTCGTGCGAGATGAGAATTCCCACGCCAGAGAAGGAACGCAGTGCGAGCAGGACCGCCTTGCGCGTAGGCGCATCAAGGTGGTTTGTGGGCTCATCCAGCACCAGCACGTCCGGTCGGCTCCAGAGTGCCACCGCCACCTGAAGGCGCTTCTGCTGCCCCGAGGAAAGTTCGTCAAAGCGCCACGCCCAGTCGTCGCCAATACCCAGCGCGTCGCGCAGTCGCACGGCATCGCGGTCCCACGCAGCGGCAAAGTCGAGAAGCGCAGCCGGCGGCCGCTCGCTGTCCTGCTCGCAGTATGCGGCGACAAGGCCTGTTGGCCCCACGCTCCCCGACGTAGGACGCAGCTCGCCCGTGGCAACCCGAGCAAGCGTGGACTTGCCGCAGCCGTTGTCGCCAACCACGCCGGTCCAGCCAGTGGGCAGGCTTAAGGTAACGCCGTGAAGCACTTCACGCGGACTCCCGGCATAGCTGTAGTGGATGTTGGTAAGGTTAAGTTGCATAAAGACCTCGCAGACGCAGGGCCAGCGCAACGCGCCGGCGGGTGGGCATGTACTTCTCGCCCAATGGGGCAGCGTCTAGTTGCGCAAGGTCCTCTCCCGTCTCTCGGGCGGCTTGCCAAAGGCCAGCCCGTCTTTCATACAACGTAAGGTAGCCTAAAGGAGAACCGCCCCTCTTTCAAGAGGGGTGGTTCAGGTGAATCAAATTGTTATCTAGTGCTAGTTCTGCTTCTTCTGCTTTCCAAAGCGGGCGACAAGGGCAATCGCGATAGCCGCAACGCCCAAGGCTGCGATCACCTGCATGGTACCAACAGGAGTTGCATCTGAGGTATTAGGGTTCTTTGCCACTTCAACGGGCTTCTTGTAGGAGTTCGTGAAGTCAAGACCCTCTGCCTGCTCGCCGTTGTCCTTGGTAATGGTGCGTGTGTAATCGAGGCCATCAACGGTCTCGGTCACCTCATAGGTAACGGTATACACGGTCTGGTCGTAGGTATAGCCTTCGGCATCGCCCGTCTCCTCGTAACAGCGGTATACGTAGCCGGGCTTAGTGAAGCTAACCTGACCAAGCTCGACGGTTCCCTCGCCGTAGATGGTCACCACGAGCTTGCCGTTCTGGGCGCCCCCGGGAAGCGGAGCACCATCAAGCGCCTCGAAGTCAAACGTAAACGTCTGCTTTGAGGAAGGAGCATCGCCGAATTCCGGCCCTTACATCTGACGACAACCAGACGGCTATATGGCAGCTTTGACATTCCTCCATGCGGTTTTGTATCAGCTCTCTCTCCGCACTACCCCATATCCCAAGCTCAAGCGACACGCGTTTATGTTGGAACCCGTCGCAATTCGTTAGTGGCCTGGCGCTGGCCTGAAGCGCACCTTTCGCCAGCCTGCACCCGATGTGCGAGTCCCTTGCTTTCGCTGAAAACAGACGTGCTAAGGCGGCAGCGAATAAAATGACCGAATGGATGCTTATCGAGTCTCAACAGACAAGTCATTTTGTGTTCCTGCGTTTTCGGCATTATATAATGGCTACTTAATCATAGCGTCATTATCATATGTGGCTTGGGCCCGTAAAGCTGCTCCATGGCTTGACGCATCAGTTGAGCACCCGGTTCTTTCTCGGCTCCATTGGTTCACGAAAAGGCTCTGTCCGTGCGGGAATTTAATCTCATCGCTTCCACGAAGGATTTTCTCCTCCAGCTATGGAAGGGAAACATGAGTGCGTGCGCGGACATGCTGGCAACCGACTTTTTCTTTGTGGGTCCTTTTGAAGGATCTCTTGGGATTGGCGCCTCCAAATTCGTCGAGCTTCGCATTAAGCTGCAGCCACTGTTCCAGCGCCTTGAGTACGAGACGCAGCGATGCGAGGTAACCTACCGCGACGCAAATACATCAATATGTTTTGTCGTTGTTTCGGTATCGAATGATGCGAAGCACGAGACCAAGCTAACCAGCGTAGCCGTATGGAAAGACACTCTCGCCGGCATCAAGCTGGCTCAACTAATCACATCCGTCCCCGTAGGCGTCAATTTCATGGATACCGACTACGGCCGCTCAATGGGATCGGCCATTGCTCTGGCTAACCTCCCAACGTGGGAGAAACGCCCGCTCGTAATGAAAGACAGCAGTGGCAGGAATCACGTGGTTGATCCCGCCCGCACAAGTTATCTTGAAGCCAGGCACCAGTACAGCATGGTTCACACGGCGCCCGAGCCCTTCAAGATGCGTGAGTCGCTGACTAGCACGCTGGGGCGCTTCCCCTCCTACTTTGTGCGCGTACATCGCAGCTACGCGGTCAATGCGCTCATGGTGTCGAGCATAGGCAGAGACGAGATAAACCTCACTAACGGCGAGCGGGTACCCATCCCTGTCAGGCAATCCACCGCCATTCGCAGCCTTATTCTCTCAACGATCTCTAACGCCCTAGGTGGACCTGCGGGCACTTCGGACGGACTGGCGAGTGCCTCGTGCGGCTCTGGCCTAGCGGTCGATGCCACGGCCGTCGACGAAGACGAGAATGGAAGCCCGGAGGGCATGTGCCAGCCGAGCAAGGGCAAAGAGACGCCCCCGAGCAATAAGTGAGCTTGCGATACCTGTGGCCGCGTACGTTGCTTCGTAGGGTTTGACGGTGGCTCCGGCCGCACGCCGGTTGGGCGGTAGGCCGGCGAGCCGCCGGTGGGCCGGTGGGGCAGCAGAGCGGCAGGCAGGCAGGCAGGCAACCTGATCTATGGCCCGAATGTACAAAAATGTCTGATAATCGCAAATATTTAGACGCCCGAACGTGGGTTTTGTACGGAGCTCCTGCGATAACGTACCCTCCGGCGCCGATTTGATGCCCGAGCAGCGACTTCGTACGGGACCGCTGCGAAAATCTCGTCCCCAGCGTCGTGCGCGCCCGCGTGCTACGCTCAACTCGCTACGACCAACAGAGAGGACGCGCATGCCAGACGAGAAGAATCCAACCACAGAGAGCGCCACGGCCGAGGACCTTGAGACCTCGGAGCGCCTTATCGACTTTATTCACCGCTGCCCCAGCATGTTCCACACGGCGGCGACCATTGGCGCTCGGCTTGACCAGGCAGGCTTCACCTACCTGCCCGAGAGCGACGCCTGGGACGTTGAGCCTGGCGGCTCGTACTACACCACCCGCAACGGCTCTAGCGTCATCGCCTTTCGCGTGGGCGAGGACGCCCTTGACCCCAGCACCTACCACTTCCAGATGACGGCAGCTCACGCGGACTCCCCCACCTACAAGGTGAAATCCGTGCCCGTGCTCGAGGGACCCGAGAAGTACCTGCGTCTTAACGTCGAGGGCTACGGCGGCATGATT
>CACYGL010000068.1 GCA_902773995.1 uncultured Coriobacteriaceae bacterium
CGCCTGCGCGACAAGATTGAGGACGACCCCGCAAACCCGCAGCTCATTCGCACCGTTCGCGGCATGGGCTACCGCGCGGCGGAGTAGCGCCATGCCACGCGACCCCCGGTTCGTAGCGTTTCTCGGCATAGGCGCGGCGGCGACCGTAGCCTGCTGCGCGGGCGCTTGGCTGCAGGCGGGCCTGACAGCGGCGGCGTGGACAGCTGCGTGCGGCGTCGCCCTGCTGGCGCTCTACGCGGCCACAACCGCCCTGCGCTACCGTCGCATCGCCCAGCTCTCAGAGCGTCTGGACCGCGCACTCTCCGGCGAGCGCGACGTGAGCTTCCGCGGCATGGGCGAGGGCGAGCTGGCCATTCTCGCCAGCCAGCTCGACAAGACCGTGACGCGGCTCGTTGTGGCAAACGAGGAGCTCGAGGCCGAGAAGCGCGCGCTTGCCGACGCCCTGGCCGACATCTCGCACCAGCTGCGCACGCCGCTCACGTCGCTTGGCATCGAGCTGGAGCTTATGCGCAAGGCGGCGGCCACGCCGGAGGAGGCCCAACGCGTGCGCGATTGCGGACGCATGCTGGAGCAGCTGCAGTGGCTCGTCTCGTCCCTGCTCAAGCTCGCGCGCCTTGACGCCGGCGTGGTGCGGCTTGAGCGCCATCGCGTGGACGTGTCCGCGCTGGTCACGGCAGCGCAGGAGCCGCTGGCCGTTGCCGCAGACCTTGCCGGCGTGGCCTTCCTGGCCAAGGTAGACCCAGGCTGCTCCTTCATGGGCGACGCCGCCTGGACCCGCGAGGCCCTGACTAACGTGCTCAAGAACTGCGTGGAGCACACGCCCGCTGGCGGCACCGTGAGCATTACGGCCCGCGAGGACGCCGTAGCCTGCCGCATCCGTGTGGAGGACACCGGCCCAGGCATTGCCGAGAAGGACCTCCCCCACGTCTTCGAGCGCTTCTACCACGGCACGAGCAACCCGGCCCGCCGCGACGAGGACACGTGCAACCCCAGCGGCGTGGGCATTGGCCTCTCGCTCTCGCGCGCGCTGCTTGTGGCCCAGGGTGCCCAGATTACGGCTTCCAACGCAAGCCCAACCGGAGGCGCCCGGTTTGACCTGGTCTTTCCAAAGGTGACGGTTTAGTCACGCGCGCGTCACGGCCGCGTGGGCGCACGGGCGCACCATGGTGGCACAACCACAGGCAATCGAGGGGAGTGCCATGGACATCCTGAGCATAGAGCACCTCACCAAGGTCTACGGAACGGGGCCCGCCGCCGTGCGGGCACTCGACGACGTGAGCCTCACCATCGCGGCCGGCGAGTTCGTTGCCATCGTGGGCTCGTCCGGGTCAGGCAAGTCCACGCTCATGCACCTTATGGGCGGGGTCGACCGTCCCACCTCGGGCACGGTCCTCATGAACGGCGAGGACGTCTACAAGCGCACAGACGAGCAGCTCGCGGTCTTCCGCCGCCGCGAGGTGGGGCTGGTGTACCAGTTCTACAACCTCATACCGGTGCTGGACGTGGAGGAGAACATCACGCTCCCCGTGCGCATGGACGGCCGGAAGGTGAACGAGCAGCGCCTGCACGCGCTCGTCTCGTCTCTTGGCCTCAAAGGCTTCGAGCACCACCTGCCCAACCAGCTCTCCGGCGGGCAGCAGCAGCGCGTGGCCATCGGCCGGGCGCTCATGAACTCGCCGGCCATCGTGCTTGCCGACGAGCCCACCGGCAACCTCGACTCCAAGAACTCCGCCGAGATCATGCGGCTGCTACGCTCGTCCAACAGGGACCTGCACCAGACCCTCGTGGTAATCACGCACGACGAGGACGTGGCCCTCATGGCTCCGCGCGTCATTGCCATCGAGGACGGCCGCGTGGTCTCAGACGAGCGCAGGGGGTGAACCAGGTGGGAGTCTTCACGAGCTTCACCCTGCGGTCGCTGCGCAAGAACCGCACGCGCACCGTGGTCACCGTCATTGGCGTGATCCTCTCGACTGCCCTGCTCACGGGCGTGGTGGCCACCGCCACGAGCGTCGCCGCGGCCCTTCTCGGCCGCACCATAGAGACCGAGGGCTCCTGGCAGGTGTACGACGAGCTCCAGCCGGCCGAGGCAGACTCGGCCCTTGGCCGGCTGGCGACGGACGCAAACGTGGCGGCCGCCATGGATTCCCAGGCGGCAGGCTTTGCCTCTAAGCACCGCGCTGCTTGCCATCCAGACCGCGCCACGGGTACTGCGCGGCAGCGCAGACCAGGCGCGCAGCCTCACCGTGATGCCCACGGTACGCTCCGGCCGCGAGCCCGAGGCACCGGGCGAGGTCATGCTGCCCGTCACGTTCTCCGGCGTCACGCTCACGGACGACGGCTCGGGCGCCAGCGCCATCAGCGACGGCCCCATCGAGCTGGGGTCCACCGTCACGCTGCCGCTTGGCGCCACGCTCGGAGACGGCGACTCCCTCGGCACGCCTACGACCACACGCAGTTTCACCGTGGTTGGCTTCTACGTGCCACAACACTTTCTGAGGAACGACTTCACCGCCTTTGAGGAGGCCGGTACCACCGCGATCGTCTCGCCCAACGACGTCTCGAGCCCCGTCTTCACGCGCGTGTGGGCAAGCACGAACGGCCTCTCCACACGCGACGCGATCAAGGGCTGGGCGGCCCCCATCTTTGGCGAGGAGGACTACTACCTCCACGGCCAGCTGCTGGCGCTCCAGGGCATGGCGAGCGATGAGAGCACCGCCATGGAGTCGCTGCGCGGCATGGTCGCCGTGATTGGCGGGGTCATCGTGGTGGCCGCCATCGGGATGATTGGCAACTCGTTCTCGATCTCGGTGGCCGAACGCACGCGTCAGTTTGGCCTGCTCTCCTCGCTGGGCGCGTCAAGGCGCCAGCTGAGAAGAACGGTGCTCATAGAGGCCGCGGCCATTGGCGTTGTGGGTATACCGGTGGGGCTCGCAGCTGGGCTGGCCGGGGTCGCGGCAATGCTCAGCAGCTCGGCGCGGGCGTTTGACGCCATGTTCCGCAGTTCGCTCTCGGGGACCGCCCAGGGCATTCCTCTGGTGATAAGCCCTGCCGTGGTGGCGGGCATGGCCGCTGCGTCATTCCTTGTGCTTCTCGCCAGCGCCTGGGCACCGGCGTGGCGGGCGAGCAGGGTCTCGGCGATCGACGCCATTCGCCAGCAGCAAGACATCAGGCTATCCAAGCGGACCGAGCGCGCAATCGAGAAGGCCCAGGCCACCGAGAAGGCGCCGCGGACGCCGCTGCTCGAGCGCATCGCGGGAATCCCGGGCCTCCTGGCAAGTAGGAACCTCTCTCGCTCCAGCTCGCGCGGCCGCACCGTCGTGGTGTCGCTCACGCTCTCGGTTGTACTCATCGTGCTCTCTGGCGCCATCTCGCTCTACATGGAGCGCGCCATGGACGTTGGCAGCGACCTCGGTGCCCTTGGGCGCTCGGATATCTCGCTTGCCGTCTACAACCGCCAGGAGGCCGACCAGGGCACCGTGTCCGCGGAAACACTGAGCCTCGTGCGAGACGTGCAGGCCATATCCAAGCAGGTGGAAGGCCTCACTCCGGGCTCGACCATCGTGAGCGGCGCCCTCGAGGCCACCCTGCCAGCCGGAAGCATCTCGACGGATGGTCGCATGTTTCTCACGGACTACTACGCTGGCGACAGCGGCGCCGCCGAGGATGGCTCGTACGCTGGTCCTATGCTCGTCTCGTTTGTGGATGACAACACCTGGGCCGAGCTCTGCAACAAGGCCGGAGCAAGCAGCGCCACGGCGGCAGACGGCACGAGCATGCCGGCGCTTGCGCTCAATGTGCTGGCGTGGATGGAGTCCAACAGCGTGAGGACGGTTGCCCCGTACGGCACGCCCACCACCGCCACCGTCTACGAGCTGCGCGACGCGCAGTCGACCTTGCTCCTTGACTCCGGCGGCGGCGCCTTGGTTCAGACATGGGGGGACTCGGAAAGCGGAACGAGCGGAACGCAGCGCCAGACTAGCATCGAGGATGCGGCCGTGGATTCCGGCACCATCACCTTTGTAGGAACGCTCGACTCGTTGCCAGATCAGCTCGCCGACACGGGCCTCACGTCCACCTCGATGCTTCCCGTGATCATGCCACGCTCGGCCCTCGAGGCGCACCCCAATCTCTTCTCGGCAACAAGCATCATGGTGCCGTTCTCGCTTGCAGAGGGCGCCGACCCCTTTGACGCGGGCAACGCCCTTGAAGAGGCCGCAACCGCCACGGTAGGCAGCAACGCCACGGCATTCGTCAATAACAACGTGGCCCAGAACGAGATGACCGAAGCGATAGCTGGTCTCTTCAAGCTCCTGGTGACGATCTTCTCGGTGGTGTGCCTGCTCATTGCCGTAGCGAACGTGTTCAACACGCTCTCCACGAGCATCATCCTGCGCACGCGCGAGTTTGCCGTGCTGCAGAGCGTGGGGTTGGGGCCCAAGGGGTTCCGTCGCATGCTGGTGGCCGAGTGCGCGAGCTACGCGTTGCGCGGGCTGGGGTTTGGCCTGGTCTTTGCGGTGGGCGTGGTCTGGCTCTTCTGGACCGTGCTGCAGCCTGCGGTGGGCGTCGCGTTTGAGCTGCCGTGGGGCTATGTGGCAGGAGCCATTGCGGGCGTGGTGGCGGTGCTGGGGCTCTCCGTGGCCTATGCGCTGCGGCGCAGCCACGCGCTGAACATCGTGGAGGCCCTGCGAGCAGACGCAATCTAGACGGGCGCCCCAAATGCCCCAGAAAAAAGCGCCCCGGCCAAAACCGGGGCGCGTACTTGGGGCCTTGGCGAGGGATGGATGCCGGCCCTACTGTTGGTTGCAGCTAGTCGATGGAGACTTCACGGTAAGGACGCCACCCTCAAGCTTGCCCGTAATGCCCGTGGTAGCGGCATCCTTCAGGAAGACGCCACGCGTAGCGCTCCACTCACCGGTCTCCTTGTGGAGGTAGTTCTTGCCCTTCTCCTCGTCGGACTCCTTCTTGTCCACCGAGATAGAGAGCCTGCCCTCGTTGAGCTCGACGTCGACCTCGTCCTTCTTGACGCCCGGAAGCTCGGCGGTGACCACGTAGCTATCGCCCGCGTCCTCGACGTTCATCTTGAAGGCAAGATCACCATCGGTGGTTGCCAGCGGCGCGAAGAAGTCATCAAACGCGCCGAACGGCCAGCTGGAGAGGGCCCTTGCGTACCTGTCATACGGAATCATGCTTGCCATGATGCTCAACTCCTTGAGACGAGCGGACGCCTCTTTGCGGCGCCCTTGGTGTTCGGTGGTATATGTTCCCGACATCCGATTTATTAAACGCACGAGAAAAGATTTTCTCAGTGTCTACGACTTAGATTTTGTTCCCGCGCACGTCACCAACACAATGGACACGCTGCAGGTGGTTTGGGAACCATGCGTGCTCTATGATGTTGGCATTGCCGTGCAGACCGCAATCGGAGGCACGAACACATGAACAACTACAACGACCTGGACAACCCAGGCAACGTTTCTCCCCGCCCGCAGGCGGCGCCCGAGGGGTCGCACTTCTCCGCACAGGGCAATCCGCAGAGCCAGCGCATGCCATCGCCTGACGAGACAGTCATGGCAGATTATTCTGGCAAGAACTCCCCCGCCGCTGGCTTTGACGAGACGCCCACGCCAGAGCCGCGCGAGGCAGCGCCCAGGCCGCAGCGCTATACGCGCGCCCGTACGCCGCACAAGACCGTCGCCCCCATCAGCGACTTCGACAACCAGGCGAACGCCGATGGCTTCGAGGGGTTCACGCACGACTCGGACTACGCTAACAGGGGCACGGTGCTCTCCGGACGCTCCTATCGCAAGTCTCGCTCAGAGATGCCACAGCTGCGCCGCGACCTCCACTATGGCCAGTACCTCGAGATTCCCAAGGGCCGTCGCGACATCTTCGCCTCGCGCGAGCGCAAGATGCGCATCCGCTCGGTGGTCGCGCTTATCGCCGTCATTGTGGTGCTGTGCGTGATTGTGTTCTTCGTATGGCAGTACATGCAGGTAAACTGGGGCGCCACGAGCTGACGGGCGCATGGCCGCCGGCAGTGCCGGTGCCGGCGCCGAGGCCACATGGCCGCGCTAGTCCCACGGGTCGCGCTCGAAGAGCGGCTCGGGGTGTGGCTGGCGGTCCGAATACGGGTCATAGCCGTCGTCGTCCTCGTTCTCTGCGCGAATGAAGGGCTGGTCAGCGGGATCGATTTTCTCGGCCGTGCTCTTTGTCGCCGGCTCGGGCCTCTTTTGCGGCTTTGCGTTTTTGGGCGCAACGTTCTTCTCGTCCATGCACGTCACTTCCCGTAGTAGTTCGTGATGGCGATGTAGCTCGCCAGGTCGTTTCCGTAGTCGCTCAGGTCGATGCCGTCGTAGTGGCTCTTGGGCGCAATGGTCACAATAACGTGCGTCGAGGACCCGTTGAGGCTCCCGATGAGGATGATCCACACGTAGTCGCCCTGCTGGCCGTAGCCGCAGATGAACGAGAGGCCAGTCTTGTCGATGGTGCGCGTGGTCTGTGCCGTATCGGCGGTGCACGAGGAGACCAGGTTGCTCAGGCCGCAGGCGTCCATCACGGCCGAGATGCCACTCGAGCTGATGGCGCTGCTCGACGAGACCGCCGAGGCCGAGGCCTGGAGCCGCACGCCGCCCACGGCCTTCCCGGCCGCAAGCGAGCTGGTGCCCGTACCGGCGCCAACGGCATCGCCGGACTCGGGGTAGTCCGTGATGGTGATGGTAGCCGTGCCGTCGGAGTAGACCGCGTAGGCGTTGCCGCTGGGGAACACGCCCGTGGACGAGACGGAATAGCCCTGCTTCTCGAGGTACGCGTCCAGGTCCGCGGGTTCGATGTCAAAGTACTCGGCCAGGTGGTACGCGTCCGTCAGCTTGGGCGACGGCACATACAAGGTGACCGTGGAGCCCTCGGAGACCTCGGTGCCCGCCTCGGGCGAGGTCGAGACCACTGCGTTCTCCTCGCCCGTGTCATCCGAGTACGAGACGGCGTAGGCAAGCCCCGCCGCGTCTATGGCCTTCTCGGCGTCAGAGAGGGAAAGGCCCACCACGTCCGGCACCTTGAAGGGCTGCGCCACCGTGAGCGTGATCTGGTCTGACGAGACAAACGCCTCGCCCTCCCCCGGGTCCACAGAAAGCACCGTGCCCTCTGCCTCGCTGGAGTTCTGGTATGCGATGGAGATGTTCTCGGCACCCACGCCGTACAGGGCAGTCTTTGCGTCCGCCTGGCTCATGCCCACAACCGAGGGAATCGTGCGCGCTACGGCCACGGTGATGGTCACCGAGAGGTCGTCTCCGGTGCGCGTACCTGCCGCGGGATCCATCGAGATGACCTTGCCCACGTTGTCATCGGAGAGGACCTCGTTCACGTTGACGGTGAAGCCAAGCGGCGAGAGGGTCGAGCGGGCCTCGGTCTCGGTCTTGCCCACCACGTCGGGCAGGGTCTTGCCGCCCCAGTACTCGTTCTCGTAGGTGTACTTCACCACGAAGGCCGCCGCGGCGAGAAGCGCGACCACCACGAGGACCACGGCAAGCGGGCGCACGCGGCTACGGTGCTTGTCGTTGGCCGTGACCGGGGAGTCGATCGCCACGGGCGCGTAGGGGGTCACGCGCGTGAAGTCTGCGTCGTTGATGGGGGCGTAGGGGTCGTCCATCGCGTCGATGCCGTCCGGGCCCTCGCCGGACGAGACGGCATGCGGCACCACGATGGTGGGCATATCGTCGCTTGCGGCATCATCGGTGTCCTCGGGCGAGGGCGGTGCGGCAAGCTGGGTCGCGTCGGGGTCTGCAAGCACCGTGGCGTCCGGGTCGATGCGGCGCGTGGCGTCATCGCTCGCAAGCACGGTGGCATCCGGGTCTGCAAGCCGGGTCGCGTCCGGGTCGTCGCGCTTCGCTCGCGTGGCGTTGCCCTCAAGCTCTGGATCCTCCATGTCGCGACCTCCCCAGACCAACGGTTATCTGCTCAGCATGGTCTCCATTGTGCCCCAACAGGGAAAATCGCGCCGCGCAAACTCCGTTCGCGGAGTCAGCTGCCACGCGCACAAAAAAGCGGTCCCGGAGCGCTGGCTCCGGGACCGCATCAACACCATGCCTGGCATCACCATACGGCGGTGTCCTTCTCGCCCTACTCCACGGAGTCGGGCTCAACGGGCTCGTCCGTCGAGGCGGACTCACCGGCACCGGCGCTAGCCTCGGCAGCAACCGCCTCGGCCGCGCGACGGCGGCTCTCCTCGCTCGCCGCGTCATCGCGGGCAGCGAAGAGCCTGTCGTCGTCGCCAACGTCCACCTTCACGGTGTCGCCCTCGCCGACCTTGCCGTCGATGATGAGGTTGGCGACGTTGTCGACAACCTGGCGCTGAATCAGGCGCTTGAGCGGACGCGCGCCGTAGACGGGGTCAAGGCCGTCAAGGGCAAGCGACTGCTTGGCCTCGGGCGTAAGCTCGAGCGTGATGCGCTCGCGGGCAAGACGTGCGCGAACGTCCTTGAGCTGGATGTCCACGATCTTTTCGATGTCGGAGAGACCCAGCGGATGGAAGACAACCACGTCGTCGATCCTGTTGAGGAACTCGGGCTTGAAGGTCTGACGCAGGGCGTCGTTAACCTTGCGCTGCACCTCGTCGGGGTCGCTCTGCGCATTGGCGCCGGCGATGAACTGGCTGCCCACGTTGGACGTCATGATGATGATCGTGTTCTTGAAGCTCACGACACGGCCCTGACCGTCGGTGAGACGTCCGTCATCGAGCACCTGCAGCAGGATGTTGAAGACGTCGGGATGCGCCTTCTCCATCTCGTCCAGCAGGATGACGCTGTACGGGTGCCTGCGCACGGCCTCGGTGAGCTGGCCGCCCTCGTCGTAGCCCACGTATCCTGGGGGCGCGCCGATGAGCCGCTGGACGCTGAACTTCTCCATGTACTCGGACATGTCGATGCGCACGAGCGCGCGCTCGTCGTCGAAGAGGCACTCGGCCAGCGCCTTGGCCAGCTCGGTCTTGCCCACGCCCGTGGGGCCAAGGAAGAAGAAGCTGCCAATGGGCCTGTTGGGGTCGGAGAGACCTGCACGGCTGCGGCGCACGGCT
>CACYGL010000069.1 GCA_902773995.1 uncultured Coriobacteriaceae bacterium
CTGCCATTAGTAGCTGTCCTCCAATGCAGCCGCACCGCCAATGATCTCGGTCAGCTCGGTGGTGATGGCGCCCTGGCGCTCGCGGTTATAGGTGCGGCCAAGCGAGCTCAGGACCTCTTTCGCGTTGTCGGTGGCCGACTGCATTGCACGACGACGGGCGGCGTGCTCGGCTGCGGCCGAGTCGAGAAGCGCGTGGAAGATGACTGTCTTGATGTAGGCGGGCATCAGGTACCCCAGGACCTCCTGTGCGGAGGGCTCGAAGGAGTAGTCGGAGTAGAACTTGTGATCAACCTCCGAGAGGGCCTCCTTAGTGCGGGGCGCGTTGGGCATCATGAGCCTCTCCTGCGTGACGGGCAGGAGCTGCTCGGTGACCTGCGTCTGGTCGACGCGGTTCTTTGCGTGCCAGTAGCACAGCACAGCGCGGTCGATGCGGCCGGTGGCGTAGGCGTCCATTACGTACGTGGCGATGCGATCCGCCTCGTCCTGGTTGGGCTCGGAGGAGATTCCCACGAACGACATGACCGGCTTCACCTTACGGAAGGTGAAGTACTCCGTAGGCTTCCTGCCGCAGGTGATGATCTCGGACGAGACGCCCTTCGCCTTGAGCTCGGCCATTTCTCGCTCGACCGCACGCTGCTGGAGCAGGTTGAAGCCGCCCGCGAGCCCACGGTCGGACGCGATGAGAATGAACAGCACGTTCTTCTCTGATGAACGACTGCGGAGCAGGGGCTGGGAGTCATCGAAGCCAGCGCTCGCAACGTTAGCGAGCATATTGGTGATGGCCTCCTTGTACGGGGTGGCCTCGTCCGCCCTCTTGAGCGCCGAGCGAATGCGCGCCGTGGAGATCATCTCCATGGTTCGCGTGATCTGCATGGTGCTCTTGATGGAGGACATGCGCCGCTGTATTTCGCGAAGGTTGGCCATCGCTCGCTACTCCTGGCCCTTCTCCGCGTCCTGGTCCTGACCGGGCACCGCAACAACCTCGGGGCCCTCGGTCTTCTCGGCGGCGTGCTCGACGTCGCGTGCCTTGGCCTTGTTGGGGTGCTCGAGCATGAACTGAGCCTTGTAGTGCGTGATGTGCTCCTTGAGGCGACGCTCCTGATCCTCGGTAATCTTTCCCTCGAGGAGCGAGGCGCGCAGCGCAGGGTGCTTGTCGGCCATGTACTTAGCAAGCCCGTCGCGGAACAGGCTCACGTGGTTGAGGTCGATGTCGTCGAGGAAGTCCTCCTTACCGGCGAAGACCGAGATGATCTCGTCGGGCGCAGCGAGGGCCGCAAAGCGTCCCTGCTTGAGGAGCTCCATCATGTGAGCACCGTGGTTGAGCTGGTACTGCGTGGTGGCATCAAGGTCGGAGCCAAACTGCGCGAACGCCTGCTTGTCACGGTATGCGGCAAGATCAAGGCGCAGCGTGCCGGCAACCTGCTTCATGGCCTTGTACTGGGCGTCGCCGCCAACCCTAGAGACCGAGATGCCCACGTCCACAGCGGGGCGCTGGCCCTGGAAGAACAGGTTGGTCTGCAGGTAGATCTGACCGTCGGTGATGGAAATCACGTTGGTGGGGATGTAGGCGGAGACGTCGCCCTCCTGCGTCTCGATGATGGGGAGCGCCGTGAGCGAGCCGCCGCCGTTCTCGTCGGACAGCTTGCAGGCACGCTCGAGCAGACGAGAGTGCAGGTAGAAGATGTCGCCAGGATAAGCCTCGCGTCCAGGCGGACGGTGCAGCGTCAGCGACATCTGACGATAGGCCACGGCCTGCTTGGAGAGGTCATCGTAGACCACAAGGACGTGCGCACCGGGGTGCGTGGCGTCTGCGGGGTTGCCGTTGGCGTCGTTGTACATGAAGTACTCGCCGATGGCCGCGCCGGCCATGGGGGCGATGTACTGAAGAGGCGCGGAGTCTGCGGCGGTGGCGGCCACGATGACCGTCTTGTCGAGAACGCCATGCCTTGCCAGGGACTCCCTGATCGTGGCAACCGTAGAGGCCTTCTGGCCAATCGCCACGTAGATGCAGAGCATGTCCGTGTCGCGCTGGTTCACAATGGTATCGATGGCAATGGCGGTCTTGCCCGTCTTGCGGTCACCGATGATGAGCTCGCGCTGGCCACGGCCAATGGGCACCATGGCGTCGATGGCGAGAAGGCCAGTGAGCACGGGCTCGCAGACCGGCTGGCGTGCCATGATGCCAGGGGCCTTGAACTCGATGGGTCGACGGTGCGTGGAGTCGATGGGGCCAAGACCGTCAATGGGCTGGCCCAGCGGGTTCACCACGCGACCGAGCATGGCGTGCCCCACGGGGATATCCATGACGCGGCCGGTCGTACGGCACTCGTCGCCCTCCTTGATGGAGTCGACGTCGCCAAAGAGGACGGCACCAACCCTGTCCTCCTCGAGGTTCTGCGCCAGGCCATAGACGCTACGGCCCGTCACAGAGCTTGTGAACTGCAGAAGCTCGCCTGCCATGGCGGTCTTGAGGCCCGAGATGTACGCGATGCCATCGCCAACCTGCGTGACGACCGACGCCTCCTGGCGGTCGACCGTTGCGTTGATGGCGGAAAGCTGCTCGCGCAGGGTGCTCATGATGCGCTCAGAGCTAATCGACGAGTCAATGGTAGCCTGCTCGTTCTCTGTCACTGCTCTTCACCTCCGATAAATGCTGAGGAGAGCGTCTTCCTTATGTGCGAGAGCTGGGCACGCACCGAGGCGTCCATGCGCTTGCCGCGCGCCTCGAGAAGAACGCCGCCCAGGATACTGGGGTCAACGCGCTCGACAAGATAGACGGGTGCGTTGAGCAGCTTCTCAGCCCGCGCACGGACCTTGTCACGCAGCTGGTCGTCCATGGGGACGGCCGTGGTGATAGTGACCGACACGGTCTTGTCCTCGCTGTCCAGAATCTCCTTGTACCTCTTGGCAACCTGGTCAATGAGGTCTGCGTCGTTCTCGGCCTGCATGGCCGAGAGGGTTTCGAGCACCTCGGGCGAGAACTTCTTGGCATGCTGCCACTGCACCAGGTCGGCGTTCGCGCGCCCCTCCTGCCGGGCCGCATCGAGCAGAGCCCTGGTGTAGGCCTCCGCCTTGTCTTCCTCGGGTCGCTTACTGCTCATTGGGGGCACTCACTTCCGCGAGGTACTTCTCGGCAAGCCTGCGCTGCTGGTCCTCGGTAAGGTCGTTGCCAATGATCTTGCTCGCAATCTCGACGGAAAGGTCGACAACAGAGCTCGAAAGCTCAATCGTGGCCTTGCGGCGCTCGGAATCGACGGCGCCATGCGCCTTAGCGATGATGTCGGATGCCTCGTGCTGCGCCTTGGCAAGAATCTGGGAGCGCTCCTCCTCGGCCTCCTTCTTGGCCTCGGAGATGATCTCCTCAGCCTTGCGGTTGGCCTCGACGAGCTTGTCCTCGTAGCTCTGCGCCTCGGCCGCGGCCTTCGCCTTGGACTTCTCGGCAGAGTCGAGATCGTCCTGGATCTTCTTCTGACGCTTCTCCATCGTCCCGAGAATCGAAGGCCAGGCAAGCTTGGCCATGATGAGCCAGATGATGAGGAATGCGATGAGCGCGGGGATGAACTCCGCGGGCTTTGGCAGAAGGAGGTCGGCGCCGCTGGGGCTGTCGGCGAGGGCGACGGTGGGCAGCGAGAGGACCGTGCCCAGCATGAGACCGCCAACGGTCGCGATGCGCGCGCTCCCCTTCATGTTCCTGTTCATACGTCCCTCCAACTCAGCTTGTACGTCGTGTCGTCCCATGAAACTAGGAGGCGATCAGCGTTACGACGAAGCCGATGAGGGCCAGTGCCTCGACGAATGCCGAGCCCAGGATAAAGACCGTGAACAGACGACCCTGGACCTCAGGCTGACGTGCCATCGACGTGGTTGCGCCGTAGGCAGCAAGGCCGATACCGATGCCGGCGCCAATAACACCGAGACCATAACCAATGACTCCCACGATTCCTCCTTTGTCACTCGCCTGGACCCAGGCGAACTCTGACGTCGTGCTATGCAGAAGCGGTCGTGTTCCGCTTGTTGCCAAAGTGGTGTTTACTCGTCTTCCTCGACGAGCTGGATATAGACGGCCGAGAGGAGCGTGAAGACGTACGCCTGGATGACAGCGACCAGGATCTCGACCAGGTAGATGACGATGAGGATGAGCACCCAGAAGACCGAGGCAGCGGCACCGCCAAGCGCGGCAGCCGAGAAGCCCTGCAGCAGGGGCTCAAAGAAGAGCGAGGCCAGGATGGCAAAGGTGCCCATGACCACGTGGCCAGCGAACATGTTGCAGAAGAGTCGGACGGCCAGAGTAATGAGGCGCAGGAACGTAGAGAAGAGCTCGATGATGAGGTAGCCGAGCACGCCCATGCGCTTGATGCCCACGGCGATGAAGTAGACGAACGAGACGAGGGCAAGCGCGGCGGTGACGCCAATGGTGCCGGTGCCCGGGTGGCAACCAGGGATGATGCCCACGATGTTGTTGAAGAGGATGAAGAAGAAGAGAGCCGCAATGAACGGGAAGTGCTTCTTCCAGGTGTCCCCGAGGATGGACTTGCACATGTCGTCCCGGGTGAACTCCACCAGGTACTCCATGCCGTTCACGAAGAAGCCCTGCGGGACGAGGCTCTGGGCCTGCTTCTTCTTGAACACGAACATGACGACAAAGAGCAGCGCGATGGCGACGAACATCCAGAAGATGTACTGCGTGAGGCCGACCGTGGTGTCTCCAACCACGGCATGGCTCATGAAGCCGTCAAGCAGCTCATTCATCGCATCGGGCAACTTGGAAAGCGCGTCCACTATTCGTCCTTCCTTCCACACTTCGCCTCCGCGTGGCCGAGGCAGTCCCTCTCGGGGGCCCGCGGATGTGCGCACGGGTCATATTCTACCCGCCTTATGCAGGGAACCATTCACGGCTCCCCCGTGCGGCAACGAGCCTGCACCCGCTGACGCCGCCGCATCTTTCGCACGCGAGCGAGGCGAATGCCCGGGTGTCCAAAATGCAAAACGGGATATTAGCACTTTGGGAGTATGCGGGAATCAGGTTCCTGCATTTTTTTGAACTTGGTTCAATTAGTTGTCTCTGCAATAGCGTTTACCTGCGATGATGCAGAATCATCGCTTGCCATGGAATTGTGCCGAGACGGCCTTCGCGTCATCAAATCCGCACGGATGACACAATTCGGACTTCTCGGCACTACTACCAATGGAGTAGATACGACCGCCCTATTTGTGGGGAGCCTTTCGCCACGCGAGAAGCCCCGCAACGGTCACGAAGACGAGAAAAGAAAGTGCGGCGGCTCCGCCGAACGGTAGGGTGGCGGCCGGTCGAGCCAGGTGAACGGCAAGCGTGAGGAGCTGAATCCCGAAGAACGACGAGAGGATGCTTCCCAGGCCCGCCGCCATAGATGGCTTGTCTCCCCTCGCGACGCGATGGAGGACGTAAAGGACAGGCGTGACGGCGAGAAGCCCCGCCGCCACGCCCAGCGCAACCCAGAGCGTCATGCTACTTGGTGCCGTAGATGCGGTCGCCAGCGTCACCCAGACCGGGCAGGATGTAGGCGCTCTCGTTGAGGCATCTATCGACAGAGCACGTGAAGAGGCGTACGTCGGGGTCGTAGTCCAGAACGGCCTTCACGCCTTCCGGGCATGAGACGATGGTGAGGCAGCGGATGTCCTTCACGCCGGCCTCGCGAAGGAACTGGATTGCCGCCGTGAGCGAGCCGCCCGTGGCAAGCATGGGGTCGACGACGAGGCAGGTGCGGTTCTCGACGTCGGGCGGGAACTTGCAGTAGTACTGATGCGGGACGTGGGTCTCGGGATCGCGGTACATGCCAACGTGGCCCACGCGCGCGGAGGGAACGAGAGTGAGGATGCCGTCGACCATTCCCAGGCCAGCGCGCAGGATGGGGATGATGGCGACCTTCTTGCCGGCAATGCGCTTGCAGGTGGTCTTCTCAAGCGGGGTCTCCACCTCGACGTCCTCGAGCGGGAAGTCGCGCATGGCCTCATAGCCCTCGAAGATCGCGAGCTCCGTCACGAGCTCGCGGAACTGCTTGGTTCCGGTCCCCTTGTCCCTCAGGATGCTCAGCTTGTGCTGGACCAGGGGGTGGTCGACAACCGTGAGCCTGCTCTCGTCGTAATCTGCCATGTGTGTCCCTTCTCGTAATGAGACAAGGGGACTGCCCCCTTGTCTCATGGTCTTCCCCGAAAGACCTTAACACTTAGGAACGAGACAAAGGGACTGCCCCTTTGTCTCGTTCGCCCCGCTAGAGCTCTGGATAGAGGGGGTGGGCCTGCAGGAGCTCCTTGACCTCGCCGGCAACGCGCTCCTGCGCGACGGCATCGCCGAGGTTGGTCACGACGTCGCCGATGAGCTCGCCGATGCGTTCGCACTCGGCCTCGCCAAAGCCGCGGGTGGTTGCCGCCGCAGAGCCCACGCGAATGCCGCTCGTGACGAAGGGCGAGCGCTGCTCGCCGGGGATGGTGTTCTTGTTGACCGTGATGCCCACGGCGTCGAGCGCAGCCTCGGCATCGCGACCGGTAACGTCGCCGGCGGGCGTGAGGTCAACGAGGAGCAGGTGGTTGTCGGTGCCGCCGGTCACGAGCCTCAGGCCGCGCGACTCCATGCCGCGGCCAAGCGCCTTGGCGTTGGCGAGAATAGGCGACGGCCTTGCCGGCGATGACATGCTCGAGCGGTCCGCCCTGCGTGCCCGGGAAGACCGACGAGTTGATCTTCTTGGAGATGGCGGGGTCGTTGCAGAGGATGATGCCGCCACGCGGGCCGCGCAGGGTCTTGTGCGTGGTGGAGGTCACAACGTCTGCGTAGGGCACGGGCGAGGGGTGGCGACCCGTGGCAACGAGGCCGGCGATGTGGGCCATGTCCACCATGAGCGCCGCGCCGTTGTCATGTGCGATCTGCGCGAAGCGCTCGAAGTCGATGGTGCGCGGGTAGGCAGAGGCGCCGGCGATGATGAGCTTGGGCTGGTACTTCTCGGCCTTTGCCGCCACGTCGTCGAAGTCGATGCGCTCGGTCTCGGGGTCGAGGCCGTAGGAGACGACGTTGTAGAGCTTGCCCGAGAAGTTCGCGGGCGAGCCGTGGGTGAGGTGGCCGCCGTTGTCGAGGGCCATGCCCATGATGGTGTCTCCCGGCTTGGCGAAGACCGCCTCGGCGGCGTAGTTTGCCTGGGCGCCCGAGTGAGGCTGGACGTTTGCGAAACCAGCGCCAAAGAGCTTCTTCACACGGTCACGCGCGAGGTTCTCGACCTCGTCGACCGCCCAGCAGCCGCCGTAGTAGCGGTGGCCCGGAAGGCCCTCTGCGTACTTGTTGGTGAGCGGGGACCCAACGGCCTCCATCACAGAGAGCGAGACGAAGTTCTCGGAGGCGATGAGCTCGATGGAGTTGCGCTCTCGCGTGAGCTCGTCGCCGATGGCGGAGGCAAGCTCGGGGTCGGTGGCGCTCAGGTGCTCGAGGTACATGGCATTCTCCTTCTTGGGCCGGATGGTCCGCGACAACGATGGCTGGCAGATGGTTACTACATGCGTGCTACAGGCCGAACTCCTCGGGGACGCCGGTGAACGCCGGATCGTCCTCGCGCATGATCTTCTCGACGCGGGCGGCATGACGTCCGCCGGCGAACTCGGTGGTGAGGAAGGTGTCGACGATCTGCTCGTTTGTCTCGAGCGAGACGAAGCGGCCCGAGAGGCCTATGACGTTGGCATTGTTGTGCTCGCGAGCAAGCTGGGCGAACTGGACCGTCTGGACCGGCGTGGCGCGGATGCCGGGGACCTTGTCGGCCGTCATCGAGATGCCAAGACCGGTGCCGCAGATGACAACGCCGCGCTCGGCCTTTCCGGAGGCGACATAGCGGCCAACCTTGTCGCCAAAGTCCGGGTAGTCGCAGCGCTCGCCCGATCTTGGGCCAAGGTCGATGACGTCGTAGCCCTCCTCGCGGAGGTGCCGCACGATGGGCCCCTTCTGATCGAAGCCAGCGTGGTCAGAGGCAATGGCAACGCGCATGGAGGCTCCTCTCTGCTCTGCGTGGACGCCCGCGCGGGACACCCTGTCTAGAGGATAGCGCGAGGGGACGCGCTGCGCGGCAACCATTCGTCCATGCGAAACACGCCTTTGCGAAACGTTGCGAAAACGGCCACTTCTTTGGCTGCCGGAGAGAGGGATTTAGCGCCGAGAAGGCCTAGACCTCCGCAACGCGCATGACGTCCTTCTCGGCAATCGCGCCCTCGCGAAGGACGCGGGGGACGGACCCCGTGCAGTCCACGATGGTGGACGCCACCGCGATGGGCGCAGGGCCGCCGTCAAGGGTGAGGTCTACGGCGTCGACTATCTGGGGCTCGATCGAGGCGCCGGAGGTTGCCGACGGCTCGCCGTGCGTGTTTGCGCTGGTCTGGGCAAGGGGCCCCACGCGGCGGGCCAGCTCTCGCACGAGCTGGGAGTTGGGGCAGCGGAGCGCAACGGTGCCGGTTGGCGCAAGGTACTCCGCAGGAAGGGCATCCGTGGCGGTGACCACCAGGGTGAGCGCGCCCGGCCAGTAGGCATGGGCGAGGGCGAAGGCCCAGGAGGGAATGGTTGCCGCGAAGCGCAGAAGGTCCTCGGGGTCTGCCACGAACAGGGGGAGCGTCTGGGTGGCGGGGCGATTCTTGATGGCAAATATGCGCTGGTGAGCGGGGTTGCCTGTCGTCGCCGCGCACACGAGGCCGTAAACGGAATCCGTGGGCGAGACAATCACGCCGCCGTTCTTGAGGATCTCTGCCGCAGCGTCAAGCGCCTCCGCCGAGGGGTTGTCCTGGCTTGCCTGCATCACACGACCCATGGTTTCTCCTCCTGTTTGACGTGGCTTGCGCCGGAATGGCCGGCGCGCGGCAGGCCACCGCGATGTCTGGGCGGGCGTCGGCTTTACCCCCCGCAGGTCGACATCCTACCCCTCGCGCATGGCGACAAGGACGCGAGGACGGTGCGTGAGGTCTTCTCGTACCTCGGCGCTGGCCCATCCGCCCTGGGCACGCACAAGCTCGGCAGCGGTTCCCACGTTGTCCTCGAAGAGCTCGCAGCAGAGCATGCCGCCTGGCGCCAGCGCCTGCGGCGCCAGCTCGAGGATGCGCCGGAAGACGTCCAGGCCGTCCTCGCCACCGTCGAGCGCAAGACCCGGCTCGTAGCCGATGACCTCCTGCGGAAGCGTGGGCACCACGGCAGAGGGGATGTACGGCGGGTTCGAGACCAGCACCGAGAAGGTGCCCATGAGGTCCGGGTCCACAGCGGAGGCCAGGTCGCTCTCGACCACGGTGACCGCATTCTCGAGACCCAGGGCATCGCGGTTGCGCGTTGCCAGCGCCACGGCCTGGGACGAGAGGTCCGTTGCCACCACGCGGGTACCGGGGCGCTCGCTCGCGATGGAGAGCGCGATGCAGCCGGTACCGGTGCCAATCTCAAGCACGCGGCAGCCGGGTTCCACCAGCACCGGAGGCTCGGCGGGTTCGGCCGGGTCGGCGGGTTCGGCCGGATCGGTGGGTTCTGCCGGCTCGGCGGGTTCGGCCGGGTCGGTGGGTTCTGCCGGCTCGGCGTCCGACTCGGCGGAGGCACTTTTCTCGAAAGATGCGCCGCCCGAAGGCGAGGCGCCCTTGACATCCTCGCCCACGGCCTTGTTCTTGGTCGACTCGGGGACCTCCCCAAGAATTGCCGGGAAGGTTACCGGGGCAGCATCCACCCCCTCGAGAGCGGCATCGACGAGGACCTCAGTCTCGGGACGCGGGATAAGCACGCCGCGCTCGCAGTGCAGCACGATGTGGCGGAAGGGCATCTCGCCGGTCACGTACTGCAGGGGCTCTCCGCGGCCCCGTCGAACCACGGCATCGTGCATGGCATCGAGCTCGGCCGGGGTGAGCGGCTTGTCGAAGTTCATGTAGATCTGAACGCGAGAGAGCCCTGTGACGTCGCTTATCAGCCACTCCGCAGAGAGACGCGGGTGCTCGTCGCCCTTGCGCTCGAGGTACCCGCGCGTCCACTCAAGCATGCGCTTGACGGTCCAGGTCTCCTGTCCAGTTTGGGACACTCTTCCTCCCTGATCGCGTGTTAAGTCCCCGAATCATAGCGCAACGAAGGAAAAGGGCCAGACGGGGACCCCTCTTGCCGCCTACGGAGGATGCGCGTGCACAGAATTTGCGGTTGCCGGTCCATTTTTGGCGAATCGCCGAGTACGATAGCTCTAACTTTTTGCGGAACCGCAGGTAGGGAAATGGCACTAGCGGGGTGATACTAGGCGAAACCCTGAAAAACGACCGGCAACCGCAAATTTTGGGCAGAGCAGCAGGACGCAACAATGTTATCCGCTCAGGTTCCCACCGGCTGCTGTCCGCGAAGGCACACGACCAAAGACAGGGTCTTGCTGGCCGTGCTGGGCATGCGCCCCACACACAAAGCGCGCCAGCAGACTCGGTCCAGCTGGCACGCAAGTTGATGCTCTTTGATACGAAACTTCAGAGGGAGTGGGAGCCTCCGCCTTACACCGCCTGCGCGAGCTTCTCGGCGCGGTCAGCCGCAGCAAGGGCATCAATCACGGTGCCTAGCTGGTCACCGAGAAGCACGCCGTTGTACGTGGAGTTGAAGCCAATGCGGTGGTCCGTGACGCGGTCCTGCGGCTGGTTGTACGTGCGGATCTTCTCGGAGCGGTTGCCGTGGCCGATCTGCGAGAGGCGCTCGGCACCCTGCTCTGCCTGCTGCTTCTCGAGCTCGGCCTCGTAGAGGCGGGCGCGCAGCATCTGCATGCAGACCTCGCGGTTCTGGATCTGGGAGCGCTGCTCCTGCGACTGCACCACCGTGTTGGTGGGGATGTGCGTGATGCGCACGGCCGAGTACGTCGTGTTGACGCCCTGTGGATGCGGCCTTGACTCTCGGTCTTGGGCACGCGCTGGACGCGGTGGACGCCACTCTCGTACTTCATGACGGAGTAGACCTTCTCGCCCGTAACCTTGAACTCGATGGTCTTGAAGCCGCCTGCCTCGCCGGGGCTGGCGTCGAGAACCTCAGTCTTCCAACCGCGAGACTGAGCAAAGCGCTGGTACATGTTAAAGAGGTCGCCGGCAAAGATTGCCGCCTCGTCACCGCCCACGCCTGCGCGAATCTCGACGATGGTGTCCTTCTCGTCGTTGGGGTCGCCGGGGATGAGCATGTACTTAACGTCTTCCTCAAGGGCTGGGAGCTTGGACTCGTTATCGGAGATGTCCGCCTGGAGCATCTCCTTCTCTTCGACGTCGGACGCCTCGTGGAGCATCTCCTTTGCGGCCTCGATGTCATCGAGGGCCTGGAGGTACTCGCGCGCCTTGGCCACAAGGGCGGCCTGGTCGGCGTGTTCCTTTGCGATGCGCGCGTACTCCTTGGGGTCGGAGACGACGGCCGGGTCGACCATCTTCTGCTCCAGCTCCTCGTACGCGGCAATGATCTTCTCGAGCTTGTCGCGCATGGCAGTTCTCCTTGCAGGTGGGCCGCGGCGCACGATGGACGTGCGGTGACGCAGCATGATTAGTCAGCATTGCAAAGTCTACCACCGCAGGGGTGTTTCGATTCAGCCGGGCGCACGCCACACGCGCGGCGCACATGAGACAAAGGGAAACTCCCTTTGTCTCATCGCGCGACGAACTCGTAGCCGTAGCGGGAGCGCAGCCAGGCAACGGTATGGGGCGTAGCGCCCTCGCTGAGGTAGATGGTCGTATCCGCAGAGTCCTCGTCGGGCGTCGTTGAGGAGAGGCTCACACTCGCAAGGTACGGGGTATCCACCGTTGCCCCCAAAGAGTTGCTCGTGGTTGTCGAATACTGATACGTGCCGGCGGAGTCATACAAGCTGGTCGTCAGCTGATACAACGGCATCGCGCATGCCGCACCATGCTCGTCAATGTCCTGGTTGAGCGCATTGCGGAGGGCAGCGTAGTCCGCAGGCAAGATCTCCTCGCTGCGCCAGGGAGCGTCCTCCTGGGAATCTGGCGCGTATTCCTCATAGGCAATCGTCACAGACGACAGGCCTGCGTCGAGAAGGACCGCGTCAACCTGGGAGCGGAGCGCCTCCTCGGTTGCAGGGTCGCGGGCGAAATCCATGAGTGCCTGAGCAGCCTTACTGCCAGCGCTTGGCTCGCCGTCACTGTTGAGGGGAATGGCGTACTGGCGAGAAATACTGGTACCGTCCTTCATCTGGTACGAAATCATCTCTGAGTAGATGTTTGATGGCACTGGCTCGTCGCCGGAGCAGGGGGAGCCCATCAGTGTGCTGTGCAGCTGGGTCACGCGCTCCACGCCCTTCTCGTCTTCGAAGGGTACGGAGACGCAGGAGACGGCTGCGCGTTGGACGTCTACGGGGTTGGGCACGTAGGCCGCAGCATCCGCAGCGAGGCCCACACAGACAATGCTCGCCACAAGCGCGACACCTGTTGTTGCCACAAGCGCCGGGACGCGTTTGCGCAGGGCCTTGACGCCGTGGCCCATGATGGCCTCGACAATCGCAAAGGTCAGCGCCGAGAAGACCACCGGCAAGACACATGCCAGCTGGGGAGAGACGCCATAGAGCATCGCGGCCATCTGTGCAGGGATTTCATGGCGGTTCGAGAGCAACGTCGCCAGCACAAGGTCCGTGGCAGCAAACCCAACAAGGGCGCTGACAAACGCGTTCACCACGGTTCGCACGGCGGGGCTCACGTATGCGTCGCCCGCTCGCTCAAGGTTGCGACGCGAGAAGGCCAATCCCGCCAGCACCGCGCAAGCAAGGCCTACGATTGCATAGATGACAAGGGCTTGCGTCAGGGCGGCTTCAAGATTGGAAACGGGGAAGGGGAACGTGGTCGCCCAGGAGGAGACGAGCTGCATAAGGCGCACGAGCGGGCTTGCCCAAAGTTCTGCGACGGACGCCAACGACACCGATGGTGCAACGAGACTGTAGAGGGCCTCCGCGAACCGCCGCGCAGCAAACGCGTAGAAGTTGACGAGCAGATAGCACAGCAGGGCAAAGACGGTCCTCCCGGCCAGCTGCACGCACAGGGCAGAGATGCCGCCGAAGGCCACAACGAGCAGGGCGTGCCCCGCCATCCAGGGAAGAATCGCTGCCGCGTCCTGTCCAAACCCGAGAACCACGGCAAAGACAAAGCCGGAGATGCCCACGGCAATCAGAAGCGGAACCACGCCCGCCAGGATAAGCGCCAGGAAGATGGTCCCCCTCCGAAGCGGGAGCAGGCCGTAGAGCTGTATGAACGAGACAGCTGCGGAGAGAACCAGAACGCCCACGCCGGACCCTGCAAGCTCATGCGCGGGGTCTGCGGGCGGTGTTGGCCCAGCGATTCTCAGCGCCAGCGGGACAAGCCAGAATAGCCAGACGATAAGGTAGCTCACCCCCAGGTACGCGTACCGCTGGCAGGTGTCGAGAAAGAGCCCGAACGCCGGCGAGAGGGCGCGACGCTCCTTGTGCATCTCACATGATGCCATCATCATCGCCTCCAAGCTCGCAGATGAACCTCTCCTCAAGCGAGAGCGGCAGGACCTCGAGGTAGGACGGATGCAGGGCGGCAAGCGCCTCTCGCACCTCGCCCGCACTCCCGCGCACGAGCAGCGTGAGCACGCGGCCCTCGTTGGATTGCCGGATAACGTTGAGACCAGCGGGCAGGACCACGCCCTCGGGCAGGACCACCTGCACCTTTGCGACGCCATCCGAGGGCTGGGAGAGGTCGACCTCCTCGCGCATTGCACCCTTGGCCATGATGCCCAGGTGCTTCGAGCACCAGGCGCCACATGCGCCTTCTGGCGAGAGGGTCGATGCCGTCCATGGGCTCGTCGAGCAACAGGACGTCCGCGCGAATGGAGAGCGCAAGCCAGATGGCCGCCTGCGCCCGCATGCCGCGGCTGAGCTTGCGGAGCGGCTTTGTGTGGTCAACCTCGAAGTGCTTCTCCAGCCCTAAGTAGCGCGAAAGGTCAAAGGTGGGAATCATCACGCGGTAGAAGCCCGCCATGCCGTCTGCGCTCTCCGAGCCAATGAAGTAGGGCTCGCTGGGGACGCAGGCGATGCGCACCTTGACACCGGGATTCTCGAAGACCTTCTCGCCCAAGACAAGGACGTCGCCCGAGGTAGGGCGCATGACGCCGCTCAGGTGCGAGACGAGCGTTGACTTGCCGCAGCCGTTGGGCCCAACGAGCCCGTAGACTGCGCCTGCGGGGACGGTGAGACTCACCCCGTCGAGCGCGGGCGTACCGTCGAAGACCTTCCGCAGGTTTCTGACCTCAATGGCCGATGCCATCACCCCTCGCCTCCCCCGACTCTTTGCCCAAGCTCCTCGGACGTCACGCCCAGGGACTCGAGCTCTTGGACAAGCTGGTCGAACTGCTCCAGAAGCTCGCGCCGGCGCGCCTCCGCGGCGCCCGACACGTCTGCGACGAAGCTCCCCTTGCCCCGCACCGAGGAGATGCAGCCCTCCTGCTCAAGCTCGCGGTAGGCGCGCTGGATGGTGTTGGGATTCACGGCAAGGCGAGACGAGAGCTCGCGAACAGAGGGGAGTTGCTCTCCCGGTGCGAGCACGCCCGCGAGGATCTGCTGGCGGTACGCGTCGCGCACCTGCTCGTAGATGGGGCGCGGGTCCTGGTAGCTGATATGGATCACGGCACCTCCCGTCCCTAGGTGGACAGACGGACGGCAGCACGGGCGAGGTGCTCGGACGCTTGCATCCGTCCTAACTGTACTAGTTAGTTTAATACAGTTTGGGATGAGAAAAACATCGCCGCGCAGCGCACCGGCAGGCGGTGGCTACGCAGCGGCGAATGAGACAAGGGGAAACTCCCTTTGCCTCACCTACTTGTCCCTGTCGGCGAGGTTCTCGCCCATGAGCAGACCCATCACGGAGGCCATCATGAGGCCGCGGGTCCAGCCGGAGGAGTCGCCCAGGCAGTGGAGGTGCTGGACGTTAGTATCGAAGTTCTCGTCCATCTGGACTCGGTTGCTGTAGAACTTGACCTCCGGCGCGTAGAGCAGCGTCTCGTACGAGGCAAAGCCCGGCACGACCTTGTCGACGGCCTTGATGAACTCAATGATCTCGACCATGGGGCGCATGGGCATGGCTGCGGTGATGTCGCCGGCCTCGGCGTCGGGGAGCGTGGGCACCACGTTGGACTGGGCGAGCTCCTTGGGCCAGGTGCGCTTGCCGTCGAGAATGTCACCAAAGCGCTGCACCAGGATGTGGCCCGCGCCCAGCATGTTGATGAGCTCGCTCACGCGCTGCGCGTAGGCGATGGGCTGGTTGAAGGGGTGCTTGAAGTTAAGCGTGCAGAGCACCGCCACGTTGGTGTTGGGGCTCTTGCGGTCCTTGTACGAGTGGCCGTTCACCACTGCCAGGCCACCGTCGTAGTTCTCCTGGCTCACAAAGCCGCCGGGGTTCTGGCAGAAGGTGCGCACCTTGTTCTTATACGGATTGGGATACGCTCCATGACCTCGTTGCGCACCTCCACGCGCACACCCACGTCAACCGGTCCCGCCACGTGCCCAATGCCATGCTCCTCGCACATGGAGTCGAACCAGCTGGCGCCACGACGGCCGGTGGCGACGATCGTCTCGCCGGCCTCGACGCGCGTCTCGCCGTCACGGTTGCGCACCACAAGGCCACGGCACACGCCATCCTCGATCACGACCTCCTCGCACTCGGTCTCGAAGAGGATGTTCACGCCGGCGTCAAGCAAGTGCTTCTCGATGCGCGCGTAGAGCTCCTGGGCCTTCTCGGTGCCAAGGTGGCGGATGGGGCAGTCCACGAGCTTGAGGCCCGCGCTAATGGCGCGGCGGCGAATCTCCGCAACCTCGTCGGCGTGGCCGAGGCCCTCGACGTGCGGGTCGGCGCCATGGCCGATGAGCTCGGGCAGGTCGCCGCCCACCTCGCGCGAGAGCGAGAGCTTGCCGTCCGAGAAGGCGCCGGCGCCCGAGAAGCCCGTGGTGATGCGGCACGGCTGGCAGTGGATGCAGTGGCCCACCTTGGCCTTGGGGCAACTGCGCTTCTCGACAGGCAGCCCCTTCTCGACGATGGTGATGGAGCGCGTGTCCCCCTTGCCGAGAAGGCCCAGCGCAGTGAAGATGCCAGCCGGACCAGCGCCGACAATCGCGACGTCTGTGTGGATGGTTGTGGTTGTGTCCGCCATGTTCCCCTTGTTCCTCTCCGCAAGGGGCCCGTACCGTGGGCGCATCCCTTGCGTGCTCATTTTGCCCCAATTGGGGGAAGAAGTCTTCGCTGCGGGGCCACCCTGACAAACCTCGGCTTTGTCCGGCAACTCCGCCCCTATAAAAGTCAAGCTTCGCATCAATCGGCCATCCACCGAGAAGCCCTAGTGCCTAGTAAATGGTTGGCGCGCTATAGTTCCTTAGGCAGGTTCTTGTATACACCCTGCCTGTGCCCCACCCGAACAACCTCAATGAGCAGCTTCCCCTCGTTGATTGTCGCCAGAATCCTGTAGCTACCAACCCTGTATCTCCAGCCATTCTTCGTTCCCTGGAGCGCCTTGGATCCAGGAATTGCTTTGGGGTTCTCGCAACCTGCAAGGTTGTCCTCGACCCATTTGAGACTCATTAACCGCTGTTTTTTCTCGATGGAAAGCAGCTCCTTTGCAGCGGAACGCGACCACTCGACCTCGTAGCTCATTCGGCTTCCATAGCCATGCGCTTGACTTCATCCATCGAGTAGCGCATGCCATCATCTACGGACAGAGCGTCCTCATACGCCTGGCAGTCAGCAGCGTCTTCGACCATTTCAAGAGCAGCCTCGCGCACCACATCAGAGAACGTCCTGCCGACAAAGTCGGCATACGCCTGAATCCAGGACTTCTCCTCCGGCTCGAAGCGGATTGTTGTTGCTTCCATTGCCATAGTCGCTCTCCCCCAATCGTATTTCGCTGTAATACGATTATACCCAGCCGTACTCCGCTAAACGTAAGCTTTAGCTGAGGCGAATGAGCCGATCGTATCAACTAGGGAATTGGTACCGAGGGACGTCCTCTTGTAGAGACGTTAGAAAGATGGGCATACTGGCCAGAAGTCAGCCGCGCGCACGAGTCAGTCGCGCAGTCAGGAGGATTCATGACCATCCAGAAGCCCGAGCCGCTTGTCATTGGGAACAGGGCGTTCTACACCCTTACCTCGTATGGGCCGGTAGACGTTGAGGTGCGCGTTGTTCGCACGACAGACGAAGAAGTCGAGCTTGCAGTCCAGACGCTGGTGCGCGAGGCGGGCGGCACCGAGAAGGACCTTGCCAATCCCGCGTGGGTTGCAAGCCACTTTGACGGCCTCGAGAACGAGCAGCGCCTACGCGAGCAGACCCGCGCATACCTCAGCTCCCTGAGCGAGGACTCCGCCGAGGAGCAGAAGGCCAACGCATGTCTCGACGCACTTGCCGAGCGCCTGTGCCAGTCGGTACCGGCCGCGCAGGTCTCGCAGGTGAAAGACGCGCTGTTCCAGGACATTGCGCAGCAGATTGCGACGACCGGTCAGCCGGTGGAGGCGGTTCTCGCACAGATGGGCATGCGGCCAGACCAGCTTGACGCGATGCTCCAGAACGAGGCCGTGAAGGAGGCCGAGCACGAAGCGGCGCTCGACGCGTACGCAAGCGAGAAGAAGATCAAGGTCGACGAGACCGAACTGCCTCACCTGCTGCAGCTCTCCCCCACCGACGCGCAGGCGCTCATCTCCCGCGCGAAGGCGGCCGGGCAGATGGACCAGCTTCTCGACGCCGCCCGCCGCACCAAGGCACTTGGGGCCGTGGTGTCCGAGTGCAGCTGCACCTACGTGCAGGAGACCGAGGCAGAAGCCAAGAAGCGCCTGGGCGAGGTCGCGGCGGTCATGCAGCACCGAGAGGAGCTGGCGCGCAAGGCGGCCAACGCGGCCGAGAAGGACAGCCCTACTGGCAGCGGCGCAAACGGCGACTCCGGGCTCAAGCTCGTGTAGCGCGCGTCCAGCACCGACAGCGGTAACGCAACGGGGAGGCCGACCGATGTCGACCTCCCCGTTTTTGTTGCGCTATGAGCGAGTGCTACTCAGCTGCGGGAGCCTCGGCAGCGGCCTCAGCGGCCTCGGGCTCTGCAGGAGCCTCGGCGGCCTTGGCGGCAGCCTTGGCAGCCTCTGCCTCGGCCTTCTTGGCGTACTCAGCGGCACGCTTGGCCTTCTCGGCAGCCTTGGCCTCCTTGGCGGCCTTGCGGGCAGCCTCGAGCTCCGCGGCCTTCGCGGCCTTGGCAGCCTTGGCGGCCTTCTCGGCATCGAGCCTGGCCTGCGCGGCGCCACCGAACTTGTTGGCAAAGCGCTGGACGCGACCGCCGGTGTCGACGAGCTTCTGCTGGCCGGTGTAGAACGGGTGGCACTTGTCGCAGAGGTCGATGACGAGCTCGGGCTTGGTGGAACGCGTCTTGAAC
>CACYGL010000070.1 GCA_902773995.1 uncultured Coriobacteriaceae bacterium
GGCGGAATCCACAGCACGTGCTCGCAGAGCGACGCCACAGACTCGTCACCGTCGGTGGCCACTGCCACGCAGGTGGCACCGCGAGCGATGACTTCCTGGATGTTCGAGACGGTCTTGTCGTGCACGCGGTCCTCAGGGACGATGGCCACCACCGGGAAGCCCGGCTCGAGCAGGGCGATAGGACCATGCTTCATCTCGCCGGCGGGGTACGCCTCGGCGTGCAGGTAGCTGATCTCCTTGAGCTTGAGGGCGCCCTCGTAGGCGGTGGTGGAGTTGACCCCGCGGCCGAGGAACAGCGCTGAGTGCGCACGGCGGAAGACGGCAGCGGCCTGCTTGTCCTGCCAGGCGCGCGAGAGGACGGTGCGGATAAGGTCTGGCAGCGTGGCAAGGTCGGCATAGTGGCCGCTCACCTCGGTGGCGTCCATGTGGCCGTTGGCCTGTGCCAGGCGCAGCGCAAAGAGCGCGCAGGCGACCATCTGGGCCGTGTAGGCCTTCGTGGAGCACACGCAGACCTCCGGGCCGGCCTGCACGTAGAGCACGCCGTCGGACTCGCGCGCGGCGGAGGGTGTCTGCCGTCTCGCCGGACTGCGTGATGATCATGCAGAGCGTGTGGTCGGTGATGAGGACGTCCTGCTCGTAGTTGAACTCGGAGGCGTACTCGCACACAACGGGGACGTGCGCCCAGGTCTGGATGAGGGTCCTGGCGATGAGGCCCACGTGGTAGGAGGTACCGCAGGCGATGATGAAGATGCGGTCCACGGCCGCAAGGTCCTCCTCGCTCATGCGCAGCTCGTCGAGAAGGACGCCCTTCTCGCCCAGACGGCCCTTGAGCAGGCGCTCGATGGCCTCGGGCTGCTCGGCGATCTCCTTCTCCATGAAGTCGGCGTAGCCGCCGAGCGTTGCCGCGGAGGCGTCCCAGTCGATGTCGAAGGTGCTCGGGTGCTCGACGGTGGTGCCCTCGGCGTCGTAGACGGTCACCTTGCCGGACTGCTCGAGGAGGGCGACCTGGCTGTTCTCGAGCTGGATCACGTGGGAGGTCACGCTTGCGAGGGGTGTGACGTCCGAGGCGGCATAGGCGCCGTCGGGCGTGGAGGCAACCACGAGCGGCGAGCCGTTGCGGGCAACCACGAGCTGGCCGGGGGCGTCGGCGCACACGACGGCGAGCGCCCAGGAGCCCTCGAGGCGGCTCACGGCGTTGCTCACGGCCGCGACCAGGTCGCCCTTGCAGGGACCGTTCCAGGCGTCCTCCACGAGGTGCGCCACGACCTCGGAGTCGGTGTCGGAGGCAAAGGTGTGGCCATTGCGGGCCAGGTAGCTGCGAAGCTCGCGGTAGTTCTCGATGATGCCGTTGTGGACGATGGCGATGCGGCCGGTGCAGTCCAGGTGCGGGTGGGCGTTCTTGTCGGTGGGGGCGCCGTGCGTGGCCCAGCGCGTGTGGGCGATGCCCGTGGTGCCTGTGAGGTTTGCGGTCTTGCAGCGGTCGGCGAGGACCGAGACGCGACCCGCGCACTTCACGCCGTGGAGCTCGCCGTCAGGCGAGAGCACCTCGACGCCAGCCGAGTCGTAGCCGCGGTACTCGAGCGTTGCCAGACCGTCAAGCAGGAACTGGGCCGCCTGCTTCTTGCCGGTGTATCCAACGATTCCGCACATGTTTGCCCCCTTGCATGCAGGTTACGGTATGATCACGCGTTTGCGCCGGTACGGCGCACGTTGCATAGAGTCTATCAGCCACGGGCAGCACCCCCGCGACCCAACTGGTATCGACGGAGAGAAACCACGCCGCCGACGATGGCGTTGGCCTCCTGGCACAGGCGATCCTCCGGAGCCTCAGCAAGCACGCGGACCAGGGGCTCGGTGCCCGAGGCGCGCACTAGGACACGGCCGTTGCCCTCGAGGAACTTCTCGGCCTCGGCCACGGCCTCCTTGACTTCGGGTGCCGCCATAGCTGCGTCCTTGTCGGCAACGCGCACGTTCACGAGCTGCTGTGGATAGAGCGTGACGGGGCGCGTGAGCTCGGAGAGCTTCTCACGCTCGGCACGCAGGACCTCCATGATGCGCAGACTCGTCATGATGCCGTCGCCGGTCTTCTCGAGGTCGCCAAAGATGATGTGGCCGGACTGCTCTCCACCCAGGGTGTAGCCGTTCTCCATCATGCATGCCCACACGTTCTTGTCGCCAACCGCGGTCTTCTCGTAGGAGAGGCCCGCAGCATCAAGCGCCTTGAAGAAGCCAAAGTTGCTCATGACCGTGGGCACCACGGTGTTCTTGGCAAGGCGCCCGTGCTTGGCCATGTAGGTGCCGCACACGTACAGGATGAGGTCGCCGTCGACCAGGCGGCCACGCTCGTCTACGGCAAGGCAGCGATCGGCGTCACCGTCGTAGGCAAAGCCCACGTCGAGGCCGTTGCGGACGACAAAGTCCTGCAGGCGCTGAATGTGGGTCGAGCCGCAGTCGACGTTGATGTTGAAGCCATTGGGTGCATTGTTGATGACGTGGGTCTCGGCGCCCATAGCGTCGAAGACCGGGCGCGCAACGCTGGAGGCGGCGCCGTTTGCGCAGTCCAGGCCCACCTTGACGCCCTGCATGGAGAAGCCGCAGGAGGCAATGAGGTGCGCGATGTAACGGTTGCGGCCCTGCATGTAGTCAACGGTGCAGCCAATGGCGTCACCGGTCGCGAGAGGAACCTCGAGCTTGCCGTCGATGTAGTCCTCGACCTGCTCAAGAACGTCCTCGTCCATCTTGTAGCCCTCGCGGTTCACGAGCTTGATGCCGTTGTCCGTGAAGGGGTTGTGGCTTGCGGTGATCATAACGCCACAGTCAAAGCCGCCGTCGATGACCTCGTACGAAACGCCGGGCGTGGGGATGACGTGCAGCATGTAGGCATCGGCACCACTTGCAACCAGGCCTGCTACCAGCGCAGACTCGAACATGTAGCTCGAGCGACGGGTGTCCTTGCCGATAAGCACGCGAGCCTTGGCGCCGCGACGGACACCGTAGTACCAGCCCACAAAGCGCCCGATCTTATAGGCGTGGTCAACATTAAGGCCCTCGTTGGCCCTGCCCCTAAAGCCGTCGGTTCCGAAGTACTTCATTTCTCGCTCCTTGTTTCGGGGTACCGGTTATGCGCAGTGAGAATGATTCTACCAGTTGCCTGTGGGCGCACTGTGGGGAGTGGCTCTCTCAACTCTCGTCGCGTCCGTACCCCTCCCGGCCTCCTCGTTCTTTAGCGGTTTCTGAGAAACGGGCGCCGCGTTTGCCCAGATGGCGAGCGGCACGATTCTCAAATACCGCTAAAGAACGGCAAGGGGTGAAAACGGCAAGGGGCGAGGGAGCGGAAGAGGACAGGGCTGCCCCCGCACAAAAAATCGGGACCCGCAGCATGTGCGAGTCCCGATAAGGGGCAACGTTCCGAGAAAGCCTAGCGCTTCGAGAACTGCGGGCGCTTGCGGGCCTTCTTGAGGCCGTACTTCTTGCGCTCGACGGCACGAGAGTCGCGGGTGAGGAAGCCAGCCTTCTTGAGCTCCTCGCGGTACTCGCCGGCCTGGAGCAGCGCGCGGGCGATGCCAAGGCGCAGAGCGCCGGACTGGCCGTTGATGCCGCCGCCATCGCAGCGGGCGAGGACGTCGAAGGACTCGGCGGTCTCGGTCAGACGGAGAGGTGCAGCGGCGTTGTCAACGAGCTGCTGACGGCCAAAGTACTGCGCAGCGTCGCGGCCGTTGACGACGATCTTGCCGGTGCCGGGAACGAGGCGGACGCGAGCGGCGTGCGGGTGCTCGGGGCCAGCATAGACCTTGAGCTTCATGCCCTGCTTGCGACCAAGGGTGGTCTTGGGGAGCATGCCCTTGACGGCGTGCTCGATCACGCGCTCGGGGTGCTTGGCCATGGCCTCCTTGAAGGACTCGGTCTTGAGTCCGCCGAGGTAGCCGGAGTAGCGCCAGTAGGACTTGGTGTTTGCCTTGTTGCCGGTAAGGACAACCTTGTCGGCGTTGATGACAATCACAAAGTCACCGGTGTCGGCATTGGGGGTGTACTGGGGCTTGTTCTTGCCACGGAGAATCATGGCCGCCTGGGTCGCGAGGCGACCGAGCGTCATGCCGTCGGCGTCGATGAGCACCCACTTGCGCTCGACTTCGCCCGTCTTGGCGAACTGAGTCGACTTCTTCACTTGACTCCTCCTACACACATCTTGGAGAGGTTACGGGGCTCTGGGTGGAAAAGCCTTAAAAGTATACAGCCGCAAACGCCCTGTTTCGCGAGCTTTTTTTCCACACAATTCTGACAAGCGAGAAGGGCAACACAATACAAATGCTCTGCCTTGAGCCTCTGGAAGCAGGCACGGCTCCCAAGGTAAGCAGAACGCACAACCGCCCCTGCACTGCTGGATGGGTACCTGCGTACAGATCAGACCATAATCGCATTTAGTGAAACCCCTGGGTCATTCGACCCCAAAGACCTCTCTTATTCCGAACTGCCCAAAATACGATAATGCCAGTTTGCTGAGAGGTAGTAGAGACGAAGAAGGGTCACCAAGCTATTGGCTTCGTCGACTCTGTACACGACGATAAACACACCTAGCTGACGCCATCGCAGGCCCGAATCGCCGATGAGGGGGCCGTGCCCAGGCAGCCTGGACACCAGCCCCAGAAAAGAATCATACTTCTCAAGAAAACGAGCGGCACTCTTTTTGCCTGACTGCGTCTCGTAGTAGGTCACTGCCTCCTCAATGTCATCGGCAAAGGCATTCGCAACCACCACTTGATAGTTATTGGAGCCCATGTCGTTCTCTTAGCTCTTGAGACAGTTCACGGGCGTCGCGCGTCCTCCCGCTCGCCACGTCAGACATGGCAAGCTCGACCCCCTCCCAAAACTCCTCCTGAGAAGAAACCACATTCGGCACAGGCGGCTCAGACGAGAGCGTTGCGTGATCGCCATCGAGCCGCCACCACACGCGTGCCTCATCGCCAATACCCAAGGCGGCGCGAATCTCTTTCGGGATGGTTGTCTGGCCACCTTTTGTGAGTTTAGTAGTCATGGTCAAGGCCATTGCAACCTCCCGTCAATGTCTTCATTGAATTCAATGATAGCGCAGAAAGAGCGACCCCCTACAGGAACGCGCGTATCTCGTCGAGGTGGCTCGTAGCCTCCTGACGCCCCTGCAGGTACAGGCGCAGGAGCGGCTCGCCGTTATGCTCGGAGGTGCGAATGGTCACGGGCTCGGGCGGCCTCAGCACCAGGGTGCGACCCTCCGCCTCTAGACCTGCAAGCTCTTCTCGCTGCGCGTTGTAGCGGTCGGCGCGCGTGGCCAGGGCCTTCTCGTAGTAGGGATAGGCGTCATAGCGGTGGGTTCTCAGCACCGCACGCTCGGTTGCGCCGTCCTTGATGTAGGTACGATCCTGCGTGAGCACCACAAGCGCGCGGTCTGCGGGCTCTGCGCCGGGAACTTCGGGCGCTCCGTCAAGGCCCATCGCAACCGCGAAGGGGATGGAGTCCGTGGTGCCGCCATCGAGGTAGCGATGCCCCTCTATCTCGACCATCGTTGAGACGCCCGGCAAAGACGCCGACGCCCGAGCCTTGGTAGCGTCGAGCTTCTCGCCTTCCACATGCAGGTAGGCGGGTGCCCCAAACAGCACGTCGGACGCCACAAAGAACATGGGGGTAAGATCCTTGTCGAAGACGTCCAGGTCACAGGGGTCAATGTGGTTCTGGACCTCGTCGTACATGAAGTCGGTCCCAGCAAGGTTTCCCGTGCGCACGAGCGAGAGGAGCGACATCATGCGAGGGTCGTCGCGAAAGGCAAGCATGATGCGCATGGTGCGGCCAATTTGGCGCGAGCGATAGCTCACGGCGTTGAGCGCGCCAGCCGAGACGCCCCACACGCTCTTGAAGGAGCTGGTGTAGATGCCGTTCTCGAGAAGGACGTCGAGAACGCCGGCTGTGAAGATGCCCCTGTAACCGCCGCCCTCGAGCACGAGGGCGGGCTTGTCACTGCTGCTCATAGACCGCCTCCGAATACGTTTTGTCATGTTGCCGCGCGCGACGCGGCTACCCAACTATACAAAAAGCGCCGAGCCCTATTGCGGGGCTCGGCACAAGCGCGATTGGTGAACCAGCGCCTGGGACGGACCGACGCCTACCCCACGCTGAGCACCTCTACGCTCGAGCATGTTGGACTTTTACCCAGGGGATTGGCCTCGGAAGCCCACGCGCTCTTGCTATTGTCGAACGCGGCAGTGACGTGCTGGCCGTCGTATGAGCTCAGGTCGCCCTCCAGGTTGATGACGTAGGTCTTGCGGGTAGACAACCCCTCCCCCGGCTCCATCCATGCAAGGTCCTGCGGCTCGTCAGGAACAAAAAGCGTGTATGTAGCGGCAAGCATATCGCCGTATATGTCATCGTTCTTCCTGAAAAAGTCAACGTCCGACTCGCTCAGTACACCGAGGCCTTCGCAGAGATCGAGCGCATCGTTCCCCGTCACTACGCGGATGGTACCGGTAAGCACGAGAAGCCCCTTTGCCTTGGCAGCAGAGACTGCATCATCGCTCTGCTCTCCTGACGGCTGGGAGGACTGCCCTTGCCGCTGAGCCGCCTCGTCGTTGGCAGTCTCGGAAGCGTCCTCTCCCTTGGCGAATGCGTCCAGCGGAGAGCGGTCGTCCGTATCCACGAAGTTGAGTTGAACGCTTTCCTGCAGGACTTCCGATGCAAGCTGGCCTGGCGTCTGCGACAGAATGGGATCTCCGTCCGCAACGAGCGCGCCATCTCTTACGACATACCGCTGGGTGGATGACATGGCGGCACCAGAATTCAAGACTTGAGAAAGGAGGAGCCCATTGCCCTTGTTGGACCCCGAGAGAAGGAACTGGAGGGAACTCGCGTAGCCGTTCCTCGTCATGAGATCCCCAGGCACCTCGACCTGCGTCACTCCCGCGCCATCTGGAGAACCAACCCACGCGCAGTAGTGCTGCACGTAGTCCTGGTCCGCCGAGACCAAGAGGTCGGGCATCCCATCGCCATTGATGTCTTGGAGTGCATACGAGTACGACTGGGGATTAACCTTATCCTCGCCCTTTGGGGTAAAGTCAACGCTCTTGATGTTGTCGAGAATCCCGCCGTAAAGGCTGGCGGTCTGTTTTCTCACCGCCAAGTTTGCGAGGGCCTCTATGCGATCGGCGTCGAAGCCGCTCGCCTGGGCTGCAGCCTTTGCGGTATCGATGTCATCTTTGGTGATGTCCTGCGCAGGCTTCGCCTCGAAGGTGACCTCTGGTGCATCTTCGCTGTTGCTGGCCATGCTCTCTGTATCAAGACTCACTGGCTCTGGCAGGGTGTAGATGTCGCCCGTCGCCATGAGCGGGCTCGCGGGAAGTGACAGCTCATAGGTTCCCAGAGGCACCTCGAGCTGCGGGTTGGAGGGCGAGACGTAAAACGTCTCGTCGTACTCTGCTCCCGCAGTCGTATTCCCCTTTACTTCGAGGGGAATCTTCGAATCCGTTTCCTCGTTGTAGTTAGGAGTCACGAAGGTCAGCGTGATTGGCTGCGACTCCGACGCGGGGGAGGTTGAGGTGTTTCCCTGTTGGGTAAGCACAACCACAGCTACTACCACAACAGCCAGGACGGCAAGCACGAGCGGAATCACCACCCGAGCCTTGCCGTTCTTCTTGGGAGCGGAGGAATCAGCAGCCCCATGCGAGGTGGGGCGCTCCTCCGAAGGCGCATCCGCGGGCGCCCCGCACGACCCGCAAAAATTATCGTTCTCCTTGAGTGGGGCTCCGCACTTGGGACACTTTCTTATCATATGCAGCCCATCCCCTCTTTCGGTCCTGCCGTGGCATGCATGATCCGCCGATCCAGTAGCAAGGGTGCAGTCGGCAGCCTAGCCCTCAAGCCAAAATGTACCACTGGTTCAGCATGCTGAACCAACGCGGCAGGCGCGGAACGGGACCTCAGTATCAAAAAGAGCCCCCGCCTGCAGAAAATGCAGGTGAGGGCCTACGCTTTTGGTGGAGGTGCGGAGAATCGAACTCCGGTCCAAAGCACGTCCCTGACAGGTGTCTCCAGGCTCAGCTGCCGGTTGAGTCTTGGAGGCCGCGCACCCGGTAGCCCGCGCTTGGCCTCCCAGCCGGTTTGGTCTTAGCGCGCGGCATACCGACTACATCCGCGCGAGCGTCTCCCTAGAATG
>CACYGL010000071.1 GCA_902773995.1 uncultured Coriobacteriaceae bacterium
ACGCTCATCCAGAACGTGGGGCAGACCGTTGTGCCGCCGGCTCAGTCTGCGCTGCTCCTCTCGCTTGAGAGCGTGTTTGCGGTCATTGCGAGTGTGATCTTCTATCACGAGCAGCTCACGCCCCAGCTGGTCCTGGGGTTCTCGCTGGTGTTTCTTGGCGTGCTCGCGAGCGAGCTTGGGCCCATGCTGCTGAGAAGGGCCACGGCCCAGCGGGCGTGAATGGTGCGGGAGCGCGACGGCTTCGCGGTCCCCGCGCGCCGGTCCTACTCGGCAGCTACCGCCGCAATGCCAAAGGCGCCTGGGCCGGAGTGGCTTGCGATCACGCAGCCGGACTTGACCCACTCGATCTCCTGTGCGCCGTGGTCGCGCAGGATCTTCTCGACCAGCGCGCGGATGATGGGGTCGGGCGCGTTGCCCACCGTGTACGTGAGGTTCACGCGCGAGAGGTCCATGGGCTCGCGGGTCACGAAGTCCTCAACGAGCTGGCCCACGCACTTGACCATGGCGCCGCGGCGCTTTGTGGTGGCCACGAGTTTTCCGTCGAGCACCTCGACCGTGGGCTTGATGCGCAGGAGCGTCGCGCCGAGAAATGCAACGTTGGAGAGGCGACCGCCCGCGCGCAGGTACTCCAGGTCGCCGGGGATGAAGGCAAAGCGGATGCGGCGAACCTGGCTCTCGACAAATGCCTTGACCTCGTCTTCCGTGGCGTCGGGGTTGACCTCCATCATGCGGGCGACGTTGGTGACCACCAGGCGCAGTGCGCAGGAGACGGACTTAGTGTCCATCATGGTCACGTAGTCGCGGCCCTCCGCGGCGAGGTGCGCGCTGCGGTAGGAGACCGTGGTTGCGGCGGAGTAGGCCAGGTAGAGGATCTTGGCCGTGGGGTACTTCTCGTGGATGCGGTCGAATGCTGCGGAGAAGTCCGCAGGTGTGCAGCCCGAGGTCTGTGGCAGCTTGCCCGTGGTCTTGTAGTACTCGTAGAGCTCCTCGGGCGGGAAGGAGTCGTCGTCGCGGGAGACCTCGCCAAAGTTCACGTGCATGGGAACAACCACGATGCCGTGGCGGCGTGCGGTCTCCTCGTGGATGTCGGAGCCGGTCTCGGTGACAAGGATGTAGTCTGCCATGGTTGCCTCCGCAGCCTGGGTGGTGATATTTCAACGCATCTCATAGCTATTGTACGGATATGTTGGCGCGCTACGGGCATTCACCGTCGCGCGTGGGGATAATGCACACATGAGACAAAGGGACTGTCCCTTTGTCTCATCGGGGAGGAGCTGGCGTGATCCAGGAGACGGGCAAGGCGTACGACAACCACTTCGAGCCCAAGGAGCCCAAGGCCGAGAGCTACGTGCTGCACTACCGCGACCGCTCGGCGCTTGTGCGCGTGGTGGCCGCAGGTGAGCGCGGCGCGGACGAGTTCTCATCGGGCGAGATGATCGAGCTGCCGCGTCTGGCGGACTACCCCACGCCGCCGGAGCGCACCGTGTTCGCGTTCCGCATTGGCGAGGATGATTTCTTCCTTGCGCTGGACGATGAGGTTGCGACCCCGGCGGGCTTTACCTACGAGCGCGTAGGGTGGCTGCGCGGCGTGGGCCCGGCCGACCTTGCGTTTGCCGCGGCCGTTGGGTCCCAGCTTGCCTCTTGGTATCGCGACAACAGGTTCTGCTCGCGCTGCGGACACGCCATGGAGCTTGCCCCGCGCAGCCGCGAGATCGTGTGCCCCAACTGTGCGCGGATCGTCTACCCCAAGATCCAGCCGGGTGTGATTGCCGCCGTGACGGACGGCGAGAGGATCGTGCTCACGCGCTACCAGGGGCGTGCGCTCAAGCTGTGGGCGCTTGTTGCCGGGTTCACCGAGATTGGCGAGTCCGTGGAGGACACCGTGCGCCGCGAGGTCATGGAGGAGGTGGGGCTGCGCGTTCGCGACCTGCGCTTCTACAAGAGCCAGCCCTGGCCCTTCTCGGACACGCTGCTCATGGGGTTCTGGTGCCACGTGGACGGGAGCCGGCGCATTCGCACCGACCACCAGGAGCTTGCGGAGGCACGCTGGTTTTCGCCGGACGAGATTCCGCTGGAGCGCGCCAACGATCACGCTAGCCTTACCGGCGAGATGATCGAGCTCTTCCGCACGAAGGGCGCAGCCGGGCTGGGGCTGTAGGGGTAGGTACGCGGTCGCGTGCGCTACCAGAGGCCGTCTGCGGAGGGGTGCTTCTTCTCGTTTGTTGCCACGGTGAGGCCATAGCCAGCGTTTACACAGCCGGCATCGCAGAGGACGTCAGTGCCCATGAGGTAGCCGCAGCGTTCATCGGCGAGGCTCACAATGAGAAAAGCCAGCTCTTCCGGTTTGGCGCCACGCCCTGGACCGGAGTAGGAGAGCAGGATATCCGTTGCCTTACCCTTCTCCTTCTCGGTCATAGGGGTCTCGACGTAGCCGGGGCTCACAGAGAGCACGCGGATGCCGCGTCGGCGCATGTACTTGAAGGCGCACCCTGCGGCATACCAGCGCGCGAAGTTCTTTGAGATCATGTAGGCCATCTGTGGGTCTACGTCCTTGTTGTGCATGATGGAGGCGCGGCGGACAAGCTTCTTCACGAAGGCGTCCTCGTTAGTGAGGGCGAGGGGGTATGCGCGGCGCGGAATCATTGCGCTTGGCAGCATGTAGCCAGAGTTCGAAGCCACGTCGACGATCACGCCACCGTCCATCACTTTGTAGAACTCCTGGTTTACGTAGACCGTGCCAAGGGCGTTTATGCGCACGATCTTCTCGGCGTCTGCCATGGAACCCGAGATGCCTGCTGCGTGGATCACCTTGTCGACCTTGCCAAGCTCTGACGCGTGCTGGGCAAGGGAGCGCACTTCTGCGCGGTTCGAAACGTCGCAGGTGAGGGGGATTGCATGGTGGCCTTGGGCGTTAAGTGCGTCGGCCGTGTGCTGCAGCTTTGCCATCGTGCGGCCTGTGATGACAACGGTTGCCTTCTTGGGGAGGGCCTCCGCAACGGCACGCCCAATCCCCGAGCCTCCGCCAGTAACCACAAATACCTCATCCATATGCTCTCCCTTGCGACCACCGAGCAAACCGTGAGGAGGATAGAGGCAATTGCTTTGGATTGATGTCATATTTGTCGTTATGTTGAGTTGTTTGTCGTTCCTGCTCGTTGAGTTGAGTTCGTGTTGCCGTTCTTTATCGGTTCTGAGAATATCCCCCGGCGTTTCCGCAGTTAGATTATCTGATGAGTCTCAACAACCGATAAAGAATGGAGAAGGAGGACGGAAGAGCCATGGGGTCGGCTGTCTGCAGCATCGAACTTACCTTCGTTACACAAAAAATGCCTTTGCTGCATCGAACTTACCTTCGTTACACGTACTTTTTGGCAGAGCTGAAGTAGCCGTCTCAAGAATATACAATAATTATGTACTTAATATAATAGATATCCAAAATAATGGAATTCATATTCGGCAGCTTGATGAAAGTACGTGTAACGAAAGCCAGTTCGATGCAAACAACTCGGAATTCGTGTAACGAAGGGCACTTCGATGCAACGCGGATGATCTGGCAGTCGAGAAGACCATTCAACGCAGCACACCCGCGCAATGTTTCCGTTCGGCTACCGCTCGCAAAACTCCGACGCCCAACTTTTTCCGCTGTGCCACAGTAATCAACACCGGCTGCAGCCAGCAGCCTCGGCCAGGAGGGGAGGGAACATGCGCACGAATCACCAGGAACTGCCCATGGACCTTCTCGCCCTCGATCTACTCGGCCTAGAGCTTACGTGCGCGAGCGCACGCTAGGTCCGAGGTCCAGCAGGTATCATTAGACCCAGCTTGCGTTCGCGTCCCGCCTTGGGACAG
>CACYGL010000072.1 GCA_902773995.1 uncultured Coriobacteriaceae bacterium
TGAGGGGCACTCCGCCAAGGGTGTGCCCGTGCGGCGGTCGCTCTTGCGCTTTGGTTACGGCGCGCTCAAGAAGTACGCGATTGCCAACATGCTCGTTGGAACCATCGACAAGATCTTCTCCAACGTCACCCCCGGCATCCCCGGCAGCGTCGTGGCCTTCGGCATCCTGCTCTACTCGGCCCAGCAGTACGGCGACTTCTCCGGCGGCATAGACATGGTGGAGGCCACCTCCTCGCTCTTCGGCGTGGACATGGCCGAGAACTTCCGCCGCCCGTACTTCTCGGTGAGCCTCGCCGACTTCTGGCGCCGCTGGCACGTGACGCTCGGCGCCTGGATGCGCGACTACGTGTTCTTCCCGTTCGCGGTCTCGCGGCCGATGAGGGCCCTCGGCGCCCGCGCCTCGCGCCTGGGCGAGCACCTGGGTCGCACCCTTCCCGCCTGCGCGGCCAACGTCCTGGTGTTCCTGATCGTCGGCCTCTGGCATGGCGCGGAGCCCCACTACGTCGCCTGGGGCCTCTACAACGGCCTCGTGATCGCGCTGGCGGACCTGCTCGCCCCGGCCTTCCGCCGCGCGAACGCCGCCCTGCGCGTGGACACGGAGGGCCGCGCCCACCGCCTCCTCTGCGTCCTCCGCACCTTCCTCGTGGTCAACCTCGGCTGGTACTTCGACCGCATCTACGACTTCGGCGACAGCCTCCTCTGCCTGCGCAACACGTTCACCAACTTTGCGCCCCAGCAGTTCTTCCTGTGGCTCGCGCAGGCGGGCGTGCGCGACACCGACCTCAAGTTCATGGTCTTCACGGCAGTGGCCTGCGCCTTTGTCTTTGTGGTGAGCCTCCTGCAGGAGAACGACGTGGACGTCGATGGGCACATCCTGGGATGGAACTGCGTGGTGCGCGGCCTGTTCTACTCTGCGGTCATCGGCCTCATCGTGATTACGAGCTTCCTAACCCAGAACGCTGCGGGGGGATTCATGTATGCCAACTTCTAGGGAGAAGCATGCCCGCGGCGACGCCTCCTCCCCGCGTGGTTGGCGTAGGAGGGTCGTCGAGACGCTCGTCGTGATCGCGGTCATCGTGGCGATGGACGTGATCTGCTCCTTTGCCCTCGAGCAGTATGGCTCGCTCTCGAGCGTCATGTGGAGCGAGTACCGCGCCGCGGCGGGGGAGGGCATCGACACCGTGGTGGTGGGCTCCTCGACCTCGCAGCGCGCCTTCGACTCGCAGGTCCTCGACGCCGCGCTTGGCACCAGCACCTTCTCCATGGCAACGCCCGCGCAGGAGCTGGACGACTCCTGTGCCGCCGCCCGGCAGGCGATTCGCGACCACCACGTGCGCCGCGTCATTCTCGGCGTGGACTACGAGTCCCTCTCGTTTGACAACTGGGCAGGGTCGCACGTTGCCTTCGCCCGAGCCAAGATGGACGGCGAGCCCCTGCCCCAGGCCGTCGCGGACTATTGGCGGCTCCTCGTGAGCCCCTCCTTCGTCCGCAGGGCGGACTCGCTGTGCGCCCTGTTCCCATGGGGCTACAACCACGTCAAGCTCGATCCCGGAAGCGTCGCCGCAAACGTGCGCGAGCGCCTGAGCGGGGACGGCACGCTCGAGGCTGCGAAGGTCGTGAACGGCGGCTGGACCTACTACGGCCGCGGCTACGGCAACTATGACAACGTCATCGACTACTCCCTCGCGCGCAAGGAGACATCCGTCGCCATCCACGGGACGAGCGACTTCAAGGAGGCCTGCCTCAACCAGGTGGCGGACATCGCCCGCCTGTGCCGCGAGAGCGGCGTGCAGCTCGTGGTGGTGGTGACGCCGCGTCCGGCGTTCAACGTGCTGGTCTACGGCGAGAAGTACCCCGAGCAGATGTCGCGCCTCCAGCGGGTGGTCGAGCAGGGCGGCGGCACTTTCGTTGACGCCAACCTGCTGCGCTCCGAGGCCTACAGCCCCCTGGATGCCGACTTTGGCGACGGCGAGCACCTCAACCGCACTGGCGCCACGCGCTTCTCGCAGGCGTTCGCGAGCGTCCTCCAGGCGCTCGATGCTGGGCAGGACATTGGCGCCCTTTCGTATTCCTACGATCGCTGGGACCAGTACCTGTCATCGATCAAGCACCTCTCCGCCATTGTCTCCCGGCTCGATGTGGGCGATGACGGCACCGCCACGGTGACCGCCCAGGCTTACACCGGCACGGACGTCCAGGTGGAGTATCGGTTCCTGCTGGTTGGGGAGGACGGCGGCACGACGGTCCTGCAGGACTGGAGCAGCGCGGACAGCTGCGACGTTCCGCAGGGGTCGCGCGGCCAGGTGATGGTCTGCGCTCGCCAGGTTGGCTCCACGGCGGACTACGAACGCTACTGTTTGCAGGGGTTGGCGCGCTAGGTGCGCGGGCACCGCTGCTTGCACTGTCTGTACGTGCCGGAGGAGGCATTCAGTGACATCGAGAAAGGCGGGAGAGAGCGCCCCCAAGGGGCAGCGGAGCGTGCTACGCCGCATTGTCGAGACCCTGGTCATCGTTGCCATGGTTGTTGGACTGAACGTCCTTCTCGTCTACACGCTCTATCCCTATGGCTCCACGAGCGAGGTCGTGTGGTCCGAGTACTTCTCGGCCGCCGACAAAAGCATCGACACCGTGATAGTTGGCTCGTCGACGGCGCAGCGTGCCATCGATCCAAACGTTCTCGATGACACGCTTGGTACCAGCACCTTTACGCTTGCGACGCCCGCCCAACCGCTTGAGGACAGCTACCTTGCCGTAAGGGAAGCCCTCTCGGGTCATAAGGTGAGGCGGGTTATTCTCGGCCTTGACTACGAGACCATGTCGCTTGGCACCTGGGACAAAGCCAACGTCACGTACGTCCAGACCAAGGCGGCCTACGAATCGCTGCCCAAGGCGGTTGGTGACTACGTTGGGCTACTCACGAGTTCTGGATACCTCACCAGCTCGAAGTATCTGGAAGTCCTCTTCCCGTGGACGCTTGCACACGAGAAGGGCGGGATTCAGGGGGTTGCCAACAACCTGCGCATGCGCCTCGACGGGACGACTCCCATCGAGGCAGCGGGGGCACGCGAGCCTAGCTGGACCTATGTTGGCAAGGGGTACGGCAACTACGACTACCTGCTGGACACGAGCAACGCCAAGGCGTCCATGTCCACCACGAGCCATGCAATTGCGGATTTCACGGACGAGAACATGGGGATGCTGCAGAGGATAGCCGACGTCTGCCATGAGAATGGTGCTCAGCTCGTCGTGGTGGTGACCTCGAGGCCTGCGTTCAACGTGCTTTGCTATGGTGACGCGTACCCCGAGCAGATGGCGCGCATGCGTGACCTGGTTCAGGCGGCAGGCGGCGTCTTTCTCGACGCGAATCTTCTCAAGCGCAGCTGCTACGCGCCAACCGACGAGGACTTCGCCGATGGGGAGCACCTCAACGCCACGGGCGCCGAAGGCTTCTCGGCTACGCTCGCTGACTACCTGGGGCGCCTTGATGCCGACGAGGACGTGTCTGAATTGTCCTACTCGTATGAGGATTGGGCTTCTTATCTGGCTTCGGTTGATTACATCTCGGCGGTGACGCTTGACGGAAGCGTTA
>CACYGL010000073.1 GCA_902773995.1 uncultured Coriobacteriaceae bacterium
GCTCGAGGAGCGCGAGAAGATCAACACGCACCCCATCGAGACCACCGGCGAGCGCGTGCGCTCCATGTTCTCCTGGCTCTCGAAGGACGAGGACTAGTCTCACGCTTGCGTGAGCTAGGGTTTGCTGCCTGACAGCCCCGCCGGAACCCAGTTCCGGCGGGGCTTTTCTTGGCCACGGGTAACTGGTTTCCATTGGGCTCGGTACAATAAGACGTGTCGAATCCCAATGGAACGGGGAGGACTAGCGGATGGACAGGGCACGCGTAATGGAAGAGGCAATCCATTCCGGAGAAATGGAGGGCGCCTATGTATCCGCAGAGTTTCGTCGAGATGCGGATGAATACGTGCAGGGTGAAATCTCCATTGAAGATCTTATGAGACGCACCAAGCGTCGCTGGGATTCAAAACGGAAGCGTTCCAAGCATGAGTGAGACATTCATTGATCCCTACATCGCCCCTGAGACGGGAGTCCTTCGAAACAAGGTAGGCGCTTCTTCTTATTCCGAGCTAGCAAACGCGGAGGGAGAGTTTGTTTCCAATCGTGCTGCCAAGTTATTCGAAAGTGGACCCCGCAACATGACTGGATCCTTGGAGGATTTTTGCGCCATCCACAAGGAACTATTTCAAGATATCTTTGATTGGGCGGGAACCCCTCGAACAGTGGAGATTCGTAAAAACTCGCAGGGTTCGGAGTTTTTCCTACCATCCGCCAACATTGCTACAGGCATTGCGTGGTCACAAAATGAGTTGAAGAAAGATAACTTCCTGTGCGGAATGGGTTTTGAAAAGTTCTGTGAGCGTCTTGCCTACCACTACGATAACTACAACTTTGTGTATCCATTTCGTGAAGGCAATGGCAGAACCCAACGGGTGTTCTGGTCAATCATGAGCGGCAATGCCGGGTATGACATTGACTGGAGATGTGCCACCGGAAAGGAAAATGACGAGGCGAGTCGACTCGCAGCAGAGGATTGTGACTTGAGCGGCCTCATTCAAATGTTTCGGAGGATTGTGCTACCCCACAAGAGAGAGGGACTGTCTCAGACTCTATCTAGCGGGGCAATACACCTAGATTAGCGACGAACTGACCTAAAGTTGCTCTTTGTATCCGTTGGCTTTTGCCTTCTATCCAAGCGGATAATATGCACTGGCCATTACGCAAAAAGGCTCTATCGGACAGGAAAACAGCAACTGCCGCATAAAAGTGCGCTATCGGACAGTGGCTTTTGCTTAATAGAATCAAATAATTAACTACGCATACGTAGCAATGTGTATTATTTATATAATATGCATAAATTTGCATTATTAGTTTCATAATTGATTTAGCAAGCAACAATGCACTGTTCGATAGAGCATTTTTACGCACTGACTCAAGAAGCTCCGTCCGTTAGAGCGTTTTTATGCGCAACAACCCTTCCACAGTAGTTCCCTCGCGGTAACCAACCTACTTGCAAGTGCGTACTTCCCTATGTGGAGTCAACAAGCCACACTGAGACCAGTGAATACGGCGGGCACCCCGGCGCCCGCCCAGTAAGGGAGGCGGCCATGACTCAGAGCGAACGGCTTGAGTACCTGATAAACGCGCTGCTGGCAGACCCTGCCTGCGCCTACGCTATCGGTGGCCACATCGGCATGCCTGCCTCGCTCGATGACCGTCACCACCTGCTGCGTGCTCTCATGAACGTCCGCATGCCGGAACCCGCAAGCGAGGAGTTTCTCGCAATCCAAGACGCCTACCTCGAGGAACGCCTGACGGAGCGGGGCGTTACGCGCGTCTCGGCCCTCCCCTTCAACGAAGACGGCATCGCGGTGTGGCGCGGCGACATCACCACGCTTGACGCCGATGCCATCGTGAACGCCGCAAACAGCCAGATGCTCGGCTGCTTTGTCCCCAACCACCGCTGCATCGACAATGCCATCCATACCTATGCCGGCATCCAGCTGCGCCTTGCCTGCAAGCGCATCATGGACGAGCAAGGACACGAGGAGCCAACCGGCACGGTCAAGCTTACGCCCGGCTTCAACCTGCCTGCCGCACACGTGCTCCATACCGTGGGGCCTATCGTCCCCACAGGCGTCCCTTCCGCGCACGACCGCGAGCTTCTCGCCAGCTGCTACCGCTACTGCCTGGATCTTGCCGCCGCGCACGACCTGCGCAGCGTTGCTTTTTGTTGTATCTCGACCGGAGAGTTTCACTATCCCAACCGCGAGGCGGCGCAGGTGGCAATCAACACGGTGCGAGCCTTTAAGAGCGAGCAACCCAACCATTCCCAGATGAAGGTGATCTTCAATGTCTTCAAGCCAGTGGACGAGCACATCTATCGAGACCTCCTCGCAAGCCGCTGAGCAAATCGCCACATGGCTTGACCAGAGCGACGCCGTGCTCATAGGCGCCGGCGCCGGCCTCTCGGCGGCGTGCGGGCCGGAGTTCGCCTACACCGGTGAGCGCTTCGAGCGACTCTACGGCGACTTCGAGCGGCGCTACGGCTTCCACGACGAGTACTCCGGCGGCTTCTACCCGTACGACTCACCGGAGGAGCTGTGGGCGTGGTGGTCCCGCGTCATCTGGAACGAGCGCTACGCCGGCCCAGTGGGCAACGCATACCTTGACCTGCGGCGCATTGTGGACGGCCGGGACTACTTTGTCCTCACCACCAACGTGGACCACCAGTTCCAGCGTGCCGGCTTTGACAAGCAGCGGCTCTTCTACACGCAGGGCGACTACGGACTCTTTCAGTGCTCGGTCCCCTGTCACCGTCGCACGTATGACAACTACGACGCCGTGCGTCAGATGGTCGACGCTGAGCAGGACCTTCGCATTCCCACCGAGCTGGTGCCACGCTGCCCCGTGTGCGGCGAGCCTATGACCATGAACCTTCGGGTGGATGGCCGCTTTGTGGAGGACGACGGCTGGCACGCAGCCGCCCGCCGCTACGATGCCTTCGTGCGTGAGCACGCCCACGACAAGGTGCTCTACCTGGAGATTGGCGTTGGCGCAAACACGCCGGGCATCATCAAGTACCCCTTCTGGCAGCAGCTTGCCGAGAACCGCAACGCGCGCTACGTGCAGCTCAACATGGGCGGTGCGATTGCGCCTGCGCGCATCGCCGAGAGGTCCGCGCTGTACGATGGAGACGCAGCAGAGGTGATTTCGAAGCTTGCGTGAGACAAAGGGAGTTTCTCTTTGTCTCATAGAGAGGCGGCGTCATGCGCATAGCGTTGATTACCGGTGCGTCGAGCGGCTTGGGCCGCGAGTACGCACGCTGGGCAAGCGGCCACGGCGGCTACGACCAAATCTGGACCGTGGCCCGAAGACGCGAGCGCCTGGAGGAGCTGGCGGCCGAGCTCTCGACCCCCGTGCGGCCAGTTCCTCTCGACCTTACGGACAAGGCCTCGATTACGCAGCTCAAAGTGCTTCTCGACGAGGCAGCGGCACAGGACAAGGCGCGTGGCGAGAAGTTCTCCGTTGGCCTTCTCGTCAATGCGGCCGGCCTGGGGAAGTTTGGCACCTACGCCGACATGACCTGCGAGGAGGTCGACACGATGGTCGACCTCAACTGCCGCGCGCTTGTCGACGTGACG
>CACYGL010000074.1 GCA_902773995.1 uncultured Coriobacteriaceae bacterium
GACTAGTCCTCGTCCTTCGAGAGCCAGGAGAACATGGAGCGCACGCGCTCGCCGGTGGTCTCGATGGGGTGCGTGTTGATCTTCTCGCGCTCCTCGAGCAACTTCTTGTGGCCGTTGTTGCAGTCATCGACGAACTCCTGGGCAAACGAGCCGTCCTGGATGCGCTTGAGGATGTACTTCATGGCCTCGCGCGACTTGTCGTTGATGACCAGCGGACCGGCGTAGTACTCGCCGTACTCGGCCGTGTTGGAGATGGAGTAGTTCATGAAGTGGATGCCCTTCTCGTACATGAGGTCCACGATCATCTTCATCTCGTGATAGCACTCGAAGTAGGCAAGCTCCTCGGGGTAGCCAGCCTCGGTGAGGGTCTCGAAGCCGGCCTTGACCAGCTCGACCAGGCCGCCGCAGAGAACGGCCTGCTCACCAAAGAGGTCCTCCTCGGTCTCCTCGGCGAAGGTCGCCTTGATGAGGCCGGAGCGGGCGCCGCCCAGTGCCCACGCGTAGGACATGGCCAGCGGCCACGCGTCGCCGGTGGCGTCGGTCTCAACGCAGACCAGGTCAGGCACGCCGGAGCCCTCAGTGTACTGGCGGCGCACGATGTGGCCCGGGCCCTTGGGGGCAACCATGATCACGTTGACGCCCTCGGGAGCCTTGATGTAGCCGTAGTGGATGTTGAAGCCGTGGGCAAAGGCCAGGGTGTTGCCCGGCTCGAGGTTGGGCTCGATGAACTCCTTGTAGACCGCCGGCTGGGTCTCGTCGGGGGTCAGGATCATCACGACGTCGGCCTCCTTGGCGGCCGTCGCCATGTCCGTCACCTTGAGGCCGTGCTCGCGGGCCTTCTCGGCGGACTTGGAGCCCTCGCGAAGGCCAACGCGCACGTCGACGCCGGAGTCCATGAGGTTCAGCGCGTGGGCATGGCCCTGCGAGCCGTAGCCGATAATGGCGACCTTCTTGCCCTGGATGATCGAGGGATCGCAGTCCTTCTCGTAGTAGATGGTGACGGCCATGTCGTACTTCCTTTCGTTTGTGCCGCTTCCTTCTATGTTCATCCGCCGTCTGGCGGGTTGAACCGTGTTCGTAGGGCCGTGCGCAGGCGCCGGCCAGCGGGGCGCTACTGGTCGTGCCCGCGCGACATCGCGATCTTGCCGGTGCGCGTGAGCTGGCGAATGCCGTAGCTGCGGAAGAGGTCCTCAAGCGCGTCGAGCTTGCTCTCGGTGCCGGTGGCCTCGATCGTGAGCGTGTTCTTGCCCACGTCCACGATGTTGGCGCGGAAGACGCCCGCGATCTCGATGATCTCATGGCGACGCTCCGGCGTGCACTGCACCTTGAAGAGAACCAGCTCGCGCTCGATGGCGTCGTCCTCGGTGAGGTCGGAGATTTTGAAGACCGAGACGAGCTTGTGCAGCTGCTTGGTAATCTGCTCGAAGCCCACGTCGTCGGCCTCGACGATGATGGTCATGCGCGAGAGGTTCTCGTCCTCGGTGGGAGCAACGGTGAGCGAGCCAATGTTGAACCCGCGCCGGCTGATCATGCCGGTGACGCGCGAGAGCACACCCGGCTTGTTCTCGACCAGCACGGAGAGGATGTGCTTCATCATTCGTCACCGTCCTTCTCGCCGCCCGCTGTGGCGGGGCGTCCGTCCTTGCCAAAGCCCTTGCCCGAGACGCGCACGCCGCCAAGCGTCACGTCCAGCGCACCGATGATGTCGTCGATGGGCGCACCCGGGGCCACCATGGGGTAGACCGTCTGGTCCGTGGGAATCACCACGTCCAGGAGGTACGGCTCCTTGGAGGCGAGCATCTCGTCCAGCGCGTCCTCGACCTCCTCGGGGCGAGAGATGCGCCGGCCGCGCCAGCCGTAGGCGTCTGCCAGCTTCACAAAGTCTGGCACGTCGGGCAGCTTGGTGAACGAGTAGCGCTCGTGGTAGAAGAGCTTCTGCCACTGGTAGACCATTCCCAGGGCGCTGTTGTCGATGATCATCACCTTGACGGGAACGCCCTCTTGGACGGCGGTGGCCATCTCCTGCACGTTCATCTGGAACGAGCCGTCGCCGGCAATGCAGACCACCTCGTCGTCGGGGCAGCCGATTTTGGCGCCAATGGCGGCGGGGAAGCCAAAGCCCATGGTGCCGGCGCCGCCGGACGAGAGGAACGTGCGCGCATGCTCGCGGCGGATGTTCTGGTGCGCCCACATCTGGTGCTGTCCCACCTCGGTGGTGACGATGGAGGCGTCGGGGTCAAGCTTGTCCGAGAGCATCGACAGCACGACCTCGGGCGCGATCTTGTCGGGGTAGTCAACGCTGCTGGCAAAGTCGTCGGTATAGAACGGCCAGCGCTCGCGCCACGAACAGACCTCGGCAAACCAGCCGTCGTCCACGGGCTTGGCGTCCTCCTTGTGCAGGCGCTCGTTGAGCGAGGCGAGAACCACCTTGGCGTCGCCAACGATGGGCACCGTGGGGTTCACGATCTTGCCTATCTCGGCCGGGTCGATGTCGATGTGGATGACCTTGGCGTGCGGCGCGAACTCAGAGACCTTGCCGGTCACGCGGTCCGAGAAGCGCGCACCCACGGCGATGAGCAGGTCGCACTCCATGACGGCCATGTTTGCGTACTTCGAGCCGTGCATGCCAACCGGTCCCAGGTTGTGCTTGTTCGAGCAGGGCATGGCGCCCTTGCCCATGAGCGAGGTCACCACGGGGATGTCCATGGTCTCGGAGAGCTCGACCAGCTCCTGGCAGGCGTGGCTGGTCACAATGCCGCCGCCGGCGTAGATGAGCGGGCGCTTGGCCTTCATGATGAGCTGTGCGGCCTGCTTGACCTGCCGCGCGTTTCCGCGGTAGGTAGGCTTGTAGCTGGCGATGCTAATGGAGTCGGGGTAGTGGAAGACCATCTGCGCGCCAGAGAGGTCGCTGGGGATGTCGATGAGGACGGGGCCCGGGCGGCCGGTGGAGGCGATGTAGAACGCCTCGCGGAAGGTGCGCGTGAGGTCGTCGGTCGACTGCAGCAGGAACGAGTGCTTCACGATGGGCATGGTGATGCCCACGATGTCGGACTCCTGGAACGAGTCGGTGCCAATGACGCCGCGTGTGACCTGGCCGGTGATGACCACCAGGGGAACGGAGTCCATGTAGGCGGTCATGATGCCCGTCACGGTATTGGTGGCGCCGGGGCCAGAGGTGACGAGAACAACGCCCACCTTGCCCGTGGCGCGGGCATAGCCGTCGGCCATGTGCGTGGCGCCCTGCTCGTGCCTAGCCAACACGTGGTGGATGCGCTTGGAGTCATAGAGCGCGTCGTAGATCTTGATGGCCTGGCCACCGGGGTAGCCAAAGATCGTGTCGACGCCCTCGCACTCCAGGCTTGCAATGATCGCCTGGGCGCCGGTCATGGTCTTGCCCTCGTACTCCGAGTGGGAGCCCATGCCAAAGGGCTTTCCCTCGATGGCCGTCTGCTTGCGGGCGAGCTTCTCGGCGACGGACGCCGCGTGGCTGTCGGTGTTCGTCATGACAGGTATGCCCCCTTGTCTGCGCTGGTCACGAGCTTGGCGTAACGGGAGATGGTGTACTTGGGCGCGGGCGGCTCCCAGGCGGCGCGGCGGCGCGCCAGCTCGTCCTCGTCGACGAGCAGGTCGAGCCTACCGGCCTCGATGTCGATGGAGATCTGGTCGCCCTCGTGCACCAGGGCGATGGGGCCGCCAGCTGCGGCCTCGGGGCTCACGTGGCCCACGCAGGGGCCCTTGCTCGCGCCGGAGAAGCGGCCGTCGGTGATGAGTGCGACGGACTTTGCCAGCCCCATGCCGCAGATGGCGGAGGTGGGGGTGAGCATCTCGCGCATGCCAGGACCGCCGGCGGGGCCCTCGTAGCGAATCACCACGACGTCGCCGGGGTTGATCTTGCCGCCGAAGATTGCCTCGCAGGCCGCCTCCTCGGAGTCGAAGACGCGCGCGGGGCCGGTGTGCTTGTACATGCTGGGGTCGACGGCGCTCTTCTTGACCACGCCGCAGTCGGGCGCGAGGGTGCCGCGCATGACCTTGAGGCCGCCGTCGGGGGAGTACGGGTTGTCGATGTGGCGCACCACCGTGCCGTCGACGGGCGGGCACTGCTCGACCCACTCG
>CACYGL010000075.1 GCA_902773995.1 uncultured Coriobacteriaceae bacterium
GAGTACTTCAAGACGATGATATTCCTCAGGCTCGGCCGCCTGGACTTCTCGGCCCAGCTGGCCGTCTCATCCGCTACCCACTAGAAACAGCGAAGAGCCGACGAAAAGTCGCCGGAGCGAGAGGTTCGCTCGCACCTCGCTCCGGCGCAAATCGCACGGACTCGAGGCCCACAGAAAAGCGGCGCCGTCGCACGCTGCGCCAGCGCCGCCAAGTTCTTCTCAGCAGTCCGTCCTACTTGTCGGCGTCCTCGTCCTCATCGTCGTCATCGCCAAAGAGGTCCCAGTCGTCCTCGGACTTCTCGTGGTTGTAGTACTGCTTGCGCGTGCGGCGCTCAAGAACAAACGAGATGAGCAGGCATACCAGCATGCCGCCAATCACGAGGCACACCACGCCGGTCCTGTCGGTGAAGAGCCAGGTGAAGAAGTCCTCCATACGTAAGCCTCCCGGGCTTTGGGCCCGCAAGGGGCCAACGGATACCGCACAAGTATATACTTGGAGCGCCGTCGGGCTGCAGCTGCGGCTTTGGCGCGCCGGACATCGCTGCGGCATATCGTCGCACATACGCAAGGGAGTTCACACATGCTCGACATTAAGTTCGTGCGAGAGAATCCAGACCTCGTTGACAAGTCTTGCGCCTCTCGTCAGAACGCGCATTGGGATCGCGAGCGCTTCTTTGAGCTTGACGAGGAGCGCCGCTCCGTCATCGCCGAGGTGGAGCAGCTGCAGGCAGACCGCAACTCCATCTCCAAGCAGGTGGGCCAGCTCATGCGCGAGGGTAAGAAGGACGAGGCCGAAGCTGCCAAGGCCAAGGTCGCGGCCAGCAAGGACCGCATCGCCGAGCTTAACGAGAAGCGCACTAAGGTCGAGAAGGACCTGTTCGACCTTGTCGCGGCAATCCCCAACATCCCGCACGAGTCCGTGCCGTATGGCGTCGATGACTCCGACAACCCCGAGGTTCGTCGCTGGGGCGAGCCCACGCAGTTCGACTTCGAGCCCAAGGCGCACTGGGACCTTGGCCCCTCTACCGGCATGATTGATTTCGAGCGCGGCATCAAGCTTGCCGGCACGCGCTTCTACCTGCTTGGTGGCGCGGGTGCCCTCATGGAGCGCGCGCTCATCAACTTCTTTATCGACACGCACGTGAAGGCCGGCTTCACCGAGTGGTGGCCGCCCGTCATCACCAACTATGACTCCCTCTTTGGCACGGGTCAGCTGCCCAAGTTCGACGAGGACCTCTATCACGTGAGCGGCGGAATGTACCTCATCCCTACGGCTGAGGTCATGCTCACCAACATCCACAGGGACGAGATTCTCGATGGTGACAAGCTGCCGCTTTGGTACACCGCCTTCACGCCGTGCTTCCGTGAGGAGGCTGGCTCTGCCGGTCGCGATACGCGCGGCATCATCCGCGTGCACGAGTTCGACAAGGTCGAGATGGTCAAGTTTGCTAAGCCTGAGGACTCGATGAACCAGCTCGAGAGCATGGTCGCCGAGGCCGAGAGGTGTTTGCAGCTCCTTGGCCTGCCCTATCACGTGGTCACGCTCTGCACCGGTGACATTGGCTTCTCGGCCACCAAGTGCTACGACCTCGAGGTCTGGCTGCCAAGCTACAACAACTACAAGGAAATCTCCTCCTGCTCCAACTGCTGGGACTTCCAGGCACGCCGCGCGAACATCCGCTACAAGGACCCCGCGGAGTTCAAGGGTACGCGCCTGGTCCACACCCTCAACGGCTCCGGCCTTGCCGTTGGCCGCACCATGGCTGCAATCATGGAGAACTACCAGAACGCCGATGGCTCCATCACGGTGCCCGAGGTCCTGCGCCCCTATATGCGCGACATGGAAGTCATCAAGCCTCTGGTGTGAGAAATAGGGAGTTTCCCTTTGTCTCATTGAGGGGGGTGTCGCCTGGTGGCGACACCCCCCTCTCTTGTGCTGCAATGCGTTGCTGCGCTAGGAGTTCTGCTGCGAGCTCTGCCAGCCGCGGACCATGCTGGCGATGGCGTCGACGGCGGCGCGTCGCATGGCCGAGAAGGCGCTGGGACGCGCGGGGCTCCAGTCAACCGGATTGGCGCGGAGCATCTCACGCGCCTCGTCGATGACCTGCTGACCGGTTCCCGCCTGGAAGGCGTCTGCGCCCGAGACTGGCAGGTTGACGTAGATGTCGGCGGCCTGAGCGTGCAGACGGTCGAGCTGATTTGCGCCGCACGACATGGTCCTCTGCGCAATGGCAAGCGGCTTGAGGTCGTTGAGCGGCTCGAGCTGGCGAATCATTCCCACGCCCACCACGGCGTCGACCGAGTTGCGGTCGAATAGAGGTGTGGGGAGGTTCATGCGGCAACCGCCGTCCATGTAGACGTGTCCCCTGTAGGTGGTTGGTGCAATGACCAGGGGATACGAGGCCGAGGCGCAGGCACAGCTTGCCACGTCAAGATCATCACCCGAGATGCAGGTCCAGCCAGCGCCTGTACTCTTGAAGAGCTCCGGGTCGTTCGTGAACACGGTGAGCTCGCCTGAGACAATGTCTACGGCCGGCATGGCCACTGGCATGATGAAGTCGCCAAAGGTATGGATGCCCGCCTCGCCAAGAACGCTACGGGCAAGCTCCTGCATCTTCTCGGATTCGACGATGCCGTTTGAGGTCACCATGTTGATCACACGCAGGCGCAGGTTCTTGAGGGTGCCCGTCTCAACAACCTGGCGATCGAGCTCTACGAGAAGCTCGGCGACCCGCTGCGGCGAGAGCCCTGCCCCTACAAGGGTGGCGACCAGCGATCCCATCGAGGTGCCTGCAACGGCGCCAATGGTGATTCCCTCGCGGGAGCGAAAGCCACCACCGCAGAACGCAACGCCCACTCCGTCGACCTTGCTCATGCATCCCTCCGTCCACAAGACAACTATGTTCTAAGGTACCCGGAGAAAACGCACTTTGTTGTCTCGGACATATGCCGCTCGCCGAAGAGAGGCGTCGGTGAATGACCGATAAGAACATGTGTTCGCATTTTGGTTGCCAATGGGGTAGACTGTGTTCAACGCGCAATCCAAAGGGGAGGGGCAAAGATGACAGCAAAGGATGAGCAGGACATTGGGATGCAGGTTGTTGCCTGTGAGGAGCAGCTTGGAGACACCGCCGTGGTCACGTCTGGTTACACGGGGGACGGGTCGCTCATGGTAAGCGAGGAGGTCAGCGGTCCCTCTGCAAGCGTGGCGTATGGAGAGCCCTCGCATAAGGTACGTATCGTCTTTGCACCCGCCGCTGTTGACGAGCTTGCACTGCTTCTAGGGAATGAGGCCAAGGCGGAGGAGATAAGAGTCCGCTTAGATTCGTTCTTCCGGGGTGGTAGGCATGCGCTTATCGACCTCATGGATCTTTGCGATGCCAAGGGGGTGCCGTATTCATACCAGGCGCTAGGATCTGCCACTGGCGTGACGTATCGGCCTGCGACTGAGAGGCTCTAAGGCGACTGGCTAACAAGAAGGCCAGGCGAGAAATACTCGTCTGGCCTGCGCGTTCGTGGTGCGCCGTATAGGATTCGAACCTATGACGCCCTGATTCGTAGTCAGGTCCTCTATCCAGCTGAGGTAACGGCGCGTGCGGTTAGATAATATGGCCTGTACACATTCTTGTCGCAAAGCCGCCACATCTGCGACTGACCAAAAAAGAGACCGGAGACATTACTGCCCCCGGTCCCCTATGCTCACGTCCAAACTAAGGGCCCTCGCAAGTTGGCCAAGCCTGTACGTCAATACTCTGGCGGAGAGCTGGGGATTCGAACCCCAGATTCCCTTGGAGGGAATACTCGCTTAGCAGGCGAGCACCTTCGGCCTCTCGGTCAGCTCTCCGAACGTTGTGCCCAAGCATGATACCCCACAAAGCCGGCTTGTCACAACCCAGTTTTCCGAGTTGGGAAGTTCCTCAGCCGTTCCCCATCTCTTTGTGTGCCACATCTTTGGAGGGAGGAAAACTCCCGTGGTTTATCACAATGTCATCGCTGTGCTCACGAAGCGCATCCCAGGAGAAGCGTGGTACAAGCTCGTCTGCCGAGACCTCCTCGCCTTTCTCAGCAAGTCCCACAAGGGAGGCAAGAAATCCAACAACCTGGCGAGACGAAAAGTCTCCGTCGCGAATAACGCCAAGGTCAAGGTCGTGGTCGCGCTTGGAGAGCCGCCTTCCGTCCGGGTCTACAAGAAGCGGGACGTGCGCGTAGGAGGGCGATCCAAAGCCAAGCAGTCGTTGCAGGTAGATTTGCCGTGGCGCAGACCCAAGGAGGTCGTGGCCACGTACCACCTGTGTCACTCCCATGAGCGCATCGTCGACAACAACGGCGAGCTGGTAGGCAACCACGCCGTCGCTCCTGCGCACCAGAAAGTCTCCGCACTCGCGTGCGAGCATCTCGGAGCAGCGGCCGTAGACCACGTCGTCAAAGGTAACAGTGCCCGCGGGGTCATCCTCGTCGGGCACGCGCAGCCTGGTGGCGGGCCGCCGCACCATGGACTTTCTCGCAACCTCCTCGGGCGAGAGGTTTCTGCACGTCCCCTGGTACACATAGGTGCCATCCGAGGCGTGTGGGGCGGTTGCGGCATGCAGCTCGGAACGCGTGCAGAAGCATGGATAGGTGAGGCCCTGCTCGCCCAGACGCTCGATTGCATCGGCGTACAGGTCTCCGCGCTCGCTTTGGAAGTATGGACCCTCATCCCAGTCCAGCCCAAGCCAGGTAAGATCATCCATCAGAAGACGGGCAACCGAGCGGTCCTGTGCCCTGGGGTCGAGGTCCTCTATCCTCAGGACCATACGCCCGCCCGTGCTTCTTGCAGCGAGCCACGCCATAAGAGCCGAGAAGACATTACCCAAATGCATCCGGCCAGAAGGCGTTGGCGCAAAGCGCCCTACTACCCGGTGTTTGTCCTGGCCTGCGTCAGCATTGAGCCGCCCGGTCGTCGTGCTTGCGATGTTGGTGTCAGTGCTAGTGCGCATCGTCTTTGTCACCCAGCCATGCGCCGTAGAGGTAGGCACAAAACGGCACGTCGCCGGTCTTGTTCGTGGTGGTTGCGTCATCGCGGCGCGGTGTCTCGCGGCAGACCGCCGCCTCACGCGAGACAATGCGCTCAAGTCCCAAGTGATCGTAGAAACCAAAGTCGCAACCATCATCCGTGGCGAGGAAGAAGCCCGGGGCACCCTGAGCGCGCAGGTAGTCAAGGGCGTCAGAAAAGAGGAGCCGTCCAATGCCGTGCCCATGGCACTCTGGATCAACGGCGAGGAGCGTGACTTCCCAAGAAGAGCGTGCGTCGCCACTCTCAATGAACTCTTGGGTAAGGCCAATCTCGGCTGTGATGGGGGCGAGGGCAACGCCAATCTTGGACTCGCTGGGAGTCCCCAATGCCCAGGGGGCAGCGGAGTACAGATGGCTGCGATACCAAAGGGCGCTTGTGGCGGCGGGAGCCTGAGTGGCGGTGGGGCCTGCCGCGACGATGCCGGCAAAGCGGTTCCCAAGCATTGCGGCCCTCACATAGGTTGCGTGCTCGAGGTGGTGGTAAAGCTCGACCTTCTCGCAGACTCCATCCCACGCGCCGGGCTCGTCAGGGTACCAGGTCTTTCCAATGAGCCTTGTAGCCGCAGCCAGCATTGCGTCCGTTGGTTGCTCGAGTGTCAGCTCCTGGCCTCGTCTGGTCTTCTCGTCACACGTGCGTTCCTCACGCCGCGTCATGTACCTGCACCTCTCTGAATCTTGGGCTTGGCTTGCATATAGCGTCACATCTTCTCACAGTACCGTTGGCAATGCATTGGGTACCATGCTCGTTGCGAGTCCGTGGCCTTCCTCGCGGCATGCCCGCCCCGGGCTGGGAACTCGGAAATTAGATTGTGCGGCGCAACAGCACATGCGCCGGAAGGGTGGCAACTATGAGTGACAAAGCGCCGGATCAGGACTTCACCCTTGGACGCCCGGTCCTCGTGTGTCGGTGGCGCCTTGCCTCGGGCAAACTGCCCATGGAGAACCGCCACCTTCGCGCACTCTCCAAGCGCGTGGTCAATGGCCACGCGGTCTCGACGCAGCTGGTTGCCTGGGCAAAGCAGCACATAGAGTGGACCCTGCAAGACGGCTCTGCGCTCAATCCCGATGGCGTCCTCATGCTCGTGCTTGATGACAAGGGCCAGGCAGCCATGACCGTAGGGCCATACGCACCCATTGAGTCGCCCACTGCGTCCGTCCTTGCCAACCGCGCGCTCGATGCAGCCCGAGAGGCGGAAGAGACTGGTGTCGCGCCCGAGACCCTGTGGGTAGTACGCGGAGACACGCTCATCTGCGGCATGGACGCCTCGGCCGATGCCTCGGGCGCCGTTACGCTTGTGAGAGACCTCGCCAACACGGTGGGCATCGCCGTCGCATGCGAGGAGGGGGTTGCCCAAGCCCTTCTTGCCGGCACGCTTGCATACGACGAGGCTTTTCTCGTCTCAGACGAACACGGCATTGTATGCGCTGCAGATGCTACGGGCCCACGTGGCACCAAGCTTGCAGAGGGCTATGCGAGGCTTCTCTCCGCACAAAAGAAGAAGCGGTAACCTCGGTCCAGACTACGGCAGACGGCTTGATTTTTGCGGTAAGCGGTAAGTCGCACCGGTCAATCCCTTATGTGCGGTAGGGGCGTCTCGCATGCCCGTGCAGCCTTATGGAGGGTATCGTCCCAGTTCAAAGAATCCCTAGCTAGATCAGGGTATTTAAGCCGGCTCGAAGCTCGCCGCTCAACGGCTTGCTACGTCCTCGCTGCAGTATGAAGCCGGATGCGTTGCGGTATCATAAAATCTGTCTGGGCAACTGCTTTCCGCAGTTTTCAAGGCACAAGTCTCGGGGCCAGCCAGTCCCCGGGCCGCTAAGTTTGGCAACTTCCGTCATGACGACGGCATTGCTGAGAAGGAGAGGATATGGCGAGAAAATTCAAGTCGATGGACGGCAACGAGGCTGCGGCTTGGGTGTCGTATGCCTACACGGAGGTGGCGGGCATGAAGAATGTCTTTGGTACTCCAGTCAAGGTCGTTGAGATGGAGTCCGAGGCCGGCGCTGCAGGCACCGTCCACGGCTCGCTTGGCGCAGGCGCCCTTACGAGCACCTACACCGCATCCCAGGGCCTGCTCCTCATGATCCCCAACATGTACAAGATTGCTGCCGAGCAGCTCCCCACGGTCTTCCACGTGAGCGCTCGTACCGTCGCAACGCAGTCGCTGAACATCTTCGGCGATCACTCCGACGTCATGGCCTGCCGCCAGACCGGCTTCGCCATGCTCTGCGAGAGCAACGTCCAGCAGGTCATGGATCTGTCCCCTGTTGCGCACCTTGCTGCCGTCAAGGGCAAGACCCCGTTCCTCAACTTCTTCGACGGCTTCCGCACCTCCCACGAGATTCAGAAGGTCGCTACGTGGGACTTCGACGAGCTGGGCGAGATGCTCGACATGGGCGCCGTGCAGGCTTTCCGTGACCACGCACTCAACCCCGAGCACCCGCACGCCCGTGGTTCGCACGAGAACGGCGACACGTTCTTCCAGAACCGCGAGGCCTGCAACACCCTCTACGACGAGCTTCCCGACGTCGTTGAGGCCTACATGGACGAGATCAACAAGCGCATCGGCACGGATTACAAGCCGTTCAACTACTACGGCGCTCCCGATGCCGACCGCGTCGTGGTCTGCATGGGCTCCTTCTGCGACACGCTCAAGGAGGTCATCGACTACCTGGTAGCCAAGGGTGAGAAGGTCGGCCTGGTCGAGGTTCACCTGTATCGTCCGTTCTCCATCAAGCACCTCGTGGCCGTCCTGCCCGAGACCACCAAGAAGATCGCCGTCCTCGACCGCACCAAGGAGCCTGGCTCCGTGGGCGAGCCGCTCTACGAGGATGTCGTCTCCGCTCTGTACGAGGCTGGCCTCTCCAACATCACCGTCATTGGCGGTCGTTACGGCCTCGGCTCCAAGGACGAGCCGCCCGCGGCAGCCTTTGCCGTGTACGACGAGCTCAAGAAGGACTCCCCCAAGCAGGAGTTCACCATCGGCATCGTGGACGACGTCACCAACCTGTCGCTGCCCATGGACCCCGATGCTCCCAACACTGCTGCTCCTGGCACCATCGAGTGCAAGTTCTGGGGCCTTGGCGGCGACGGTACGGTTGGCGCCAACAAGAACTCGATCAAGATCATCGGCGACCACACCGACAAGTACGTCCAGGCGTACTTCCAGTACGACTCCAAGAAGACGGGCGGCGTTACCATCAGCCACCTGCGCTTTGGTGATTCTCCCATCCGCTCGCCCTACTACGTCACGAAGGCCGACTTCGTGGCTTGCCACAACCCCAGCTACATCGTCAAGGGCTTCAAGATGGTCCGCGACGTCAAGCCGGGCGGCACGTTCCTCGTGAACTGCCAGTGGGACGACGCTGAGTTCGCCGAGAAGATGCCTGCCGCCGGCAAGCGCTACATCGCGCAGAACAACATCAACGTCTACCTGATGCGTTCTTCTCGCTGGCCAAGGTGCTTCCTCCCGAGGATGCCATCAAGTACATGAAGGACGCTGCGACCAAGTCCTACATGAAGAAGGGCCAGGCCGTCGTCGACGCCAACCACAAGGCCATCGAGGCCGGCGCCAGCGCGTACCGCAAGTTCGAGGTGCCTGCTGACTGGGCCAATGCCACCGACGAGCCCTCCACCCTCACCCTCGAGGGCCGCGAGGCAATCGTGAAGCAGGTCAAGGAGCTGCTCACCCCGATCGACATGATGGACGGCGACAGCCTGCCCGTCTCCGCCTTCGAGGATCACGCCGACGGCCAGTGGGAGCTTGGTGCCTCCGCTGGTTCCGCGTTGGGATCCCACGAAGTGCATCCAGTGCAACACCTGCTCGTACGTGTGCCCGCACGCCACCATCCGTCCGGTTGCCATGACCGAGGAGGAGGCCGCCGCTGCCCCCGAGGCCATGCGCACCACCGACCTCAAGCTTCCCAAGGGCACCGGCTACAAGTTCACCATCGCCGTGTCCCCGCTTGACTGCATGGGCTGCTACAACTGCGTTGCCATGTGCCCCAAGAGCGACGTCAAGGAGGGCGGCGCCCTCACGATGGTGCCCCAGGAGGCCGAGGCCGATCAGGCAGAGGTCTGGGACTACGCCGTCAACAAGGTTACCGAGAAGAGCGAGCTCGCCGGCGACGCCAACATCAAGGCGTCCCAGTTCCACAAGCCGCTGCTTGAGTTCTCCGGCTCCTGCGCCGGCTGCGCCGAGACCAGCTATGCTCGTCTCGTGACCCAGCTCTTCGGCGACCGTATGTTCATCTCCAACGCCACCGGCTGCTCCTCCATCTGGGGCAACCCCGCGGCCACCTGCCCGTACACCACGAACGCCGAGGGCCACGGTCCCGCGTGGAACAACTCGCTGTTCGAGGACAACGCCGAGCACGGCTTTGGTATGGAGGTTCGAGCACGGCTTTGGTATGGAGGTTGGCTACGAGGCCGAGCGTGACCGTGTTGTGGCCATGACCGAGGCCCTGCTTGAGTCCGGCGCTTCCGACGAGCTCAAGACTGCTGCCACCGCTTGGCTCGAGGCTCGCAACGACGCCGACGCCTCCAAGACCACGGCCGCTGCCTTCGTCAAGGCGCTCGAGGCCGCTGGCACCCCGGAGGCCGAGAAGCTCCTCGCTGAGAAGTCCTACCTCACCAAGAAGTCCTTCTGGATCTTCGGCGGCGACGGCTGGGCTTACGACATCGGCTTTGGCGGCCTCGACCACGTCCTGGCACAGAACCGCGACGTCAACGTCTTTGTCTTCGACACCGAGGTCTACTCCAACACGGGCGGCCAGGCTTCCAAGGCCTCTAACCTCGGCCAGGTCGCACAGTTCGCTGCTGCTGGCAAGACCACCAAGAAGAAGTCCCTCGCCGAGATTGCCATGAGCTACGGCTACATCTACGTCGCTCAGGTCGCTATGGGCGCCAACCCCATGCAGACCCTCAAGGCCATCCGCGAGGCCGAGGCCTACAACGGCCCGTCGCTGATCATCGGCTACAGCCCCTGCGAGATGCACTCCATCAAGAAGGGCGGCATGATGCACTGCCAGGAGGAGATGAAGCGCGCCGTCGATTGCGGCTACTGGAACCTCTTCCGCTTCGATCCCTCTGCGCCCGATGGCAAGAAGTTCGCGCTCGACTCCAAGGAGCCGAAGGGTGGCTACCAGGACTTCCTGATGAACGAGGCTCGTTATGCTCGTCTCGTCAACGAGTTCCCCGGCCGCGCCCAGGAGCTCTTCGCGGAGAACGAGGAGGCCGCAATGGCTCGTTACGCGCACCTTCTCAAGCTCAAGGACATGTACGCCGACGCGTAGTGCCCTTCTAGCAAGACCCGCTGCCGGCTAGTCCGCGCAGCGAAAGAGGCCCCTGCCTGCGGCGGGGGCCTCTTCTTGTGGGCAGAGGGCGGAGAGGGGCATTGGTTGCCCGGGCGGCAGCGAGAAGCCCACGTGCGGTACCATGGAACACACCACTGTGTAAGGCTGTGGCGAACGTCTGTCCAACCGGAGGCTGCCGTGAATCCCGTCATCGTAATCCCCTCGTACTGGGCCGAGAGCCAGTCTCACGGCCGGCTGGGGGAGCGCGGCTCCTACGATTACTCCACGCCCATCACCAAGCCGCTGCCAGAGCTCGAAATGTGCCTCTCATCGCTCGAACAAGTGCGCGGCGTGGATCGCGTCATAGTTCTGCTCGTCGCTGCGCCGTCCTGTGCCAAGTCTGCGCGTGCCCGCGTGAACTCCATCTGCCGCAATCACATGGACCTTAACCCCATCGTCATTGGTGACGAGGAGGCCTCGGCGGTTCAGGAGCAGTGCGCCAGCATGTATGCCAAGCTGCAGGGCGACCCCATCGCGTTGCGCGGCTACGGTGCCATCCGAAACATGGGCCTGGCCGTGGCCTCGGCCTTTGGCCACGACGCCGTAGTCTTCCTGGACGATGATGAGGTGGCGCTCAACGAGGACTATCTTATCGACGCCGTCTACGGCCTTGACTCACTCACCCGTCAGGACCTACCCATCCTTGCAAAGAGTGGCTGCTACGTGGACGTGCGCAGCTCTCCCTACGCGCCTGTCCAGACAGAGTGGTGTGAGCAGCTATGGTCCAAGCACGTGGGCTTCAACGAGCTGATGAAGCGCTATCTCACCTCGCCAACGCGCATCTTGCGCTCGAGCTACCTCTGCGGTGGGTGCTGCTCCATTCATGCCTCTGCGTTCACGCGAGTGCCCTTCGACCCCTACATTACGCGCGGAGAAGATCTCGACTACCTTCTCGACCTGCGCGCCAATGGCATCGACGTGTGGTTTGACAACACGTGGCACGTGCGCATGCAGCCACCAGAGGAGATGGCGTCCACGCCCTCCATCTTCATGCAGGACGTTTACCGTTGGTTCTACGAGTATCGCAAGCTCGAGGCCATGAACGCGCGCCGAGACCTGCGCACCGTCACCCCCGAGTCGCTCATGCCATATCCGGGCCCATGGCTAACCCCGCAGGTGCGCTCGCGCGTAAAAGGCACGGCCGCCCGCCGGGCCTTTGTGGGGCGCGACCGCGCAGACAACCTGCGCATTCTGCGCACGGGTTGCCGCGAGGCAGACCGATACGCGCAGGAGGCAACCACGCGGTACCTCTCGTTTGCCACTATCTGGCCGAGCATAGCCTCGTCCATCTGGAACAGTCGATATCTCCAGCGTGAGCTCCTGAGCACGGGCTCGCCCGCGAAAGGAAGCTCCCATGAGTGATGACAACTCGACCTCGCTCTCGCCAAGCGTCATCAACATCGCCCTCAGTGCCGTGACGGCAATCCTGCTGCTTCTTGTAGCATGGGGCGTCGCAGAGGGTAACGTCACCGCCTCCATGCTCGCAGGCGCGGGGCTTGCTGTAGTCATCGTTGCCTTTGGCACCATCAACCTGGTGCCGGACACCATGCGCGCCGAGGCTACCGAGAGAACCCTCGCCGTTGCCTCTGAGACTCTGCGCAGTTGCAACCATGGTCTTACGCCCGAGAATGCCGCGCGCATCTGTCGCCTTCTGCTTCCCGAGACAGCAGCGGTGGGCATAGCCGTCACCAACACCAAGAAGGTCCTTGCCTACGAGGGTGAGCATAGCGTTGGCACGCCAGCCGGCAGCGAGAACACGGTACCCACGCTTGAGGTCCTCGAGAGCAAGCGGATGGAGACCTTTGTCTCGATGGACGATGGCGACCAGACCACGCGTCACTTCAACCTGGTGCAGAACCGCTCTGGGCGCCCATGGGCACCATCAAGCTCTACTACCGCAGCGGCACAGACATCGACCGTACGCAGCTGGCCATTGCCAAGGGCTTTGGCGAGCTTCTCTCGACCCAGCTCTCGTCCTACGAGCTGGACCGCCAGGCCGAGCTTCTCGCCCGTGCAGAGGTAAAGGCACTCCAGGCGCAGATCAACCCGCACTTCCTCTTCAACACCCTCAACACCATCGCGTCGCTCACGCGCACCGATCCAACTAAGGCCCGCGACCTTCTCCGCGAGTTCTCGGTGTTCTACCGACGCACGCTCGAGGGGTCTGACCAGCTCATCCCCCTCTCGCGCGAGCTGGAGCAGACGCGGCGCTACCTCAAGATCGAGAAGGCACGCTTTGGCGAGAACCGCATTGTGGAGGAGGAGTTCGTCGAGCCTGGCTGCGAGAGCCTCCCCGTGCCCTCGTTTCTGGTGCAGCCCATCGTGGAGAACTCAGTGCGCCACGCCATGCGCGAGGAGGGCGCCCTCCACATAGATATCCACGTTGCCGTGGACGGCAATGACGTGCTGGTAGCAGTGGCAGACGATGGCCTGGGAATGGACCAGCAGACGGCAGACAAGCTCCTTGCCGCGGCCTCTAAGCCCAGTGGCGAGGAGAAGGGGACGGGCATCGCCCTCAAGAACGTTGCCGAGCGCGTGGAGCGCTTCTACGGCGCCGGCTCGGGCGTGGAGATAATCTCCAAGCCTGGAGAGGGGACCTGCGTGACCCTGCGACTGGGCGAGGCGGCCCTGACGTTGCATAACGGGTCCAAGGGGTAGCATACTAACGGTAAACGGTAGCTGCGCTACCTCCTTGAGGAGACCGGGCGTGTGGACGCCATCACCGAGGCGTCAAGCGCACGCGAAGCGGTAGAGCGGCTCATGGAGGCACGCGCAGACGTCATCTTCCTGGACGTCTCTATGCCAAAGACCAACGGCATGCAGCTCGCGGAGGCGCTCCACAAGCTCAAGAACCCGCCCGCGGTGGTCTTCGTGACCGCCTACAGCGAGTATGCGCTTGAGGCCTTTGACGTGGACGCCATCGACTACCTCATGAAGCCGGTGGAGACGGACCGTCTTAACCAGGCCCTGGACAAGGTCCAGTCGCGCGTCAAGCCACAGCCGCAGTCCCACTCCTCGGTTGAGCGCATCCCCGTGGTGAAGAGTGGCCGCAAGGTCCTTGTGCCCATCGACCAGATTCGCTACATCGAGGCCAAGGACGACTACTCCTGCATCTACACGGATGACGACCGCTACCTCTCCACCATCTCGCTTGCCAAGCTCGAGCAGAAGCTCGCGCCGCATGGCTTCTTCCGCGTGCACCGCGGCTACATCGTGAACCTCGAGTACGTCGAGGACGTAGAGGTCGTGTCCAGCGGCATACTCCAGCTGGGCATCAACGGCATTGAGGGCAAGAAGATCTCAGTCTCGCGCCGTCGCGTGGTTGCCCTCAAGCGCGCACTTGGACTGTAGAGGCTGGTGGCTGTGGGGCAGCAGGGCAAGAGAGAGCAAGGCTAGGATGCGCTACGACATCATCTCGGACACGCACGGGTACCTCTCCAAGAGGCTGCTCGACCAGCTCCAAGGTGCGGACACCATAGTTCATGCGGGTGACTACGACTTTGGCCCCGAGGTCAAGCGCGTCAAGATTTTCTTCTCGAGCGGGTTGCGCTGGGAGGTCTGTCATTACCGCGAGCGGCTAGACCTCAAGCTCTGCGACATTGCCATCTGCGGCCACACGCATCGCCCGTTTGTCGAGAAGGACCGTGCAACTGGCGTGCTGATGATGAATCCCGGAAGCCCCACCTACCCGCGCTCCGGCGGCCCCAGCATGGGACGCATCATCTGCGAGGAAGGCAAGGTCGTCTCGGCGCGCATTATTCCTCTGGATGTGGGCGAGTAAGCGCCATATCGCCAGCTATCTATTAATCTACGTGTTCTTCTCGTCCAACATCAGCGGCACCACGAGCTTGGTATAGAGCGCCAACCAGATGAGCGATACGCAGAAGCCGGCAATAACGTCGGAGGCGTAGTGGACGCCCAGGTAGATGCGGCTAATGCCGATGAGGGCAATCACCAGGCCAAAACCAATCACGCAGAGCCAGCGCACAAAGCGGTCACGCTCGTAGTGCCACACCATCCAGGCGAGAAGCCCGTAGAATGAGGCGGAACCCATCTGGCCTTGGCCGCTGAACGAACTGCTTGAGCAGGACATTCAACGCAACGGCGCACACTAGGTTTACGGCAGCGCAGGTGCCCGGCCTGCGGCCCGGGGCAAACGCCTCCACTGCCAGCAGCATGACGAGAAGCACCACCGGTTGCGCAAGCTCGGAGATGGACTCCATGTACGGTGTGAGCCACGGTTGGCGTAGAGTCTGAACAAAGAGCAGGTAGGCACCGGAATCGAGCTTGGTGAGCTCGCCCTCGCCAACCTCCTCAAGAAGCCAGATAAAGATGCAGGCCGCAGCTGCCGCAAGGACAAGGCGCAGGTTCTCTCGCAGGAGCCTTCGAAACGTGTGGCCCTTCTCTGCAAGATGTTCGGCCATGCGGGAGTCCTTTCCAGTTCGCGTGATACCAGAAGGGGCGGACGCCGAGAAGGCATCCGCCCCGCGTTAAGCACAAGTCTAGGGCATGCTGCGTAGCGC
>CACYGL010000076.1 GCA_902773995.1 uncultured Coriobacteriaceae bacterium
GGGCGGCGCCACGGTGTCCGAGGAGGTCTGGTCGGAGCTGGTGTCTTGCTGCTGGCGCGTGGGTGCGCCGCAGGCAGCAAGGCCCACGCTCGCCGCACCGGCCGATGCAAGCTCGAGGAATTCCCTTCGTGTCCAGCTCATCGCAGACCCCCTGAAATGGTAACGGGCCGCGGTGCGGCCCGGAAAACGTTAGCGAGAGGCACGGCGCCTACTTGGCCGCCTTGCCCTTGTTCTTGGCGTCGTTGTACTTGTCGTCGCGGCGATCCGGCCCCCAGAAGCAGCAGGAGTACATGCCGGGACCCACGTGGCAGCCGATGGTGGGGCCAATGCTCGAGCGGTAGACCTTGAGCTCGTGCTCGGTGGGCTTGAGCATGCGGGCAAGCGAGTCGCCGTCGGCCACGCAGTCAGCATCGCCAATTGCCACCACGTGGCCCTCGTAGGCAGAGTCGTGGAAGTCCTCGTAGAACTCGGCCATCTTGCGCATGGCCTTCCTGCGGCCGCGCGCCATGCCCATGATTGCCAGCGAGCCGTCGAGGTTGAAGGTGAGGAGCGGTTTCACGTCGAGAAGACCACCGACCACGGCGACGGACTTGGGGATGCGGCCGCCGCGGTGGAGCGCATCGAGGTTGTCCACCATGAAGATGGTGTGGACGTGGAAGCGGGCGTCCTCTGCCCAGGCAACCAGCTCCTCGGCCGTGAAGCCCTGGTCGCGCTTCTCGATGGCAGCGTGGATGAAGAGGTTCTGTGTGGTGGACCCCACAAGGCAGTCGACCACATAGATGGGCGTGGGGAGCGTGCCGCCGTGCTTCTCGCGCACGCGGTCAAGCGCCGTCACGGCACCGTTGTACGCACCGGAGATGCCGCTCGAGAGGGCAAAATGCACGGTGGGGACGCCGGAGGCGATGGCCTTCTCGAACGCCTCCTCGTAGACCATCTGGGAGGGCTGCGAGGTCATGGGGCAGGCGCCGTTCTCGATGGCGGAGTAGAAATCGTGGGCAGAGCGGGACTGGAAGAGGTCGTCGACACCGGAGAGGCCACCGTCGGGCTTGCTTGCCTCGGTATAGGTGAACGAGAGGCACGTGATGCCAGCCTGCTCGACCTCCTCGGGGGAAAAGTCGCAGCACGAGTCCGTCATGATGTTGCACTTTGTCGCCATGTGGTCTCCTCGGTCGCCCTTGTTGTCCGGGTAGTATTGTAAGCGTACCCGCGCGTGGGGTCGTTTGCACAGGCAACAACCACGATAAACGGAGAGCTTGCGGGCGGATGCGCGGGGCCGGTGGTCCGGCGCTTGAGGGAGGCATCATGTTCGCGAGAAGGAAAAGGGACGAGGCCGAGGGCGGCGGTACGGCTGCGGGCGGCGCGGCGGCGGAAGCGCAGGCTTCAGTGGCGTCCGGCGAAGTGCGTCGCATTCACGTGCGCTTCGTGGGGCAGGTCCAGGGCGTGGGCTTTAGGTGGACCAGCCAACGCGTGGCCTTTGACCTGGGACTCACCGGCTGGGTGAGAAACGAGCCCGACGGCTCGGTGAGCATGGAGCTCCAGGGGCCAGACGAGGCCGTTGCCACGTTCTTCACGCGCCTGCTCGAGAGCTACCGGCGCTTCCCCATCAGCTACACCATCGACGCCAAGGAGGACATCCCGTCCGTGCCGGACGAGACCGAGTTCTCCGTACGCTTCTAGGCGCTGCCATGGCAAGTATCGAGACTACGCTTTTCTCGCTTGACGCCATTGCTGCGTCGGGACAGGTGTTTACGTGGCGGCGCGTCAAGGATGGGTGGCTTGTCGCCAGCGGGCGCCGGCGGTGTTTGCTCTCGCAGGAGGGCAGTGCCGAGAAGGGCACGATCTACGTGCGGCAGGCGAATGGGGACGACGTAGATGCCGACGAGCTCGCCTTTTGGCGCCACTACCTGGCCCTGGACGTAGACTATGAGAAGATCCTGGGCGAGCTAGCCATGCCGGGTGAGGTCACGGAGGTGGGCGCCGGGATTCGCGTGCTCGTGCAGGACTGGTGGGACACGGCCGTGAGCTTCGTGATCTCGCAAAACTCCAACATCGTACGCATCCAGCGGACGATGGACGCCCTGCTTGAGGCCGGAGGCGGTTGCGTACCCAAGCCAGGCGAGCTGGCAGGCCTTCTCGCCGACGAGGCGTTTGCCGCAAGGCTCAAGCTGGGATATCGCCGTCCGTACCTCGAGGTGCTTGCCACACGGGCGCTGGCCTGGCATCCGGCGCGGCTTGACCGCGAGGACGTCTCGCTCGAAGAGTCCATGACCGAGCTTGAGGAGTGCCCAGGGGTTGGTCCCAAGGTGGCGAGCTGCATCTGCCTCTTTGGGCTGGGGTATCTCGAGGCGGTGCCGCGCGACACCTGGATCAAGCGGGCGGAGCGCGAGCACCACGTTGTGTGGGACGCGCGTTGGGGCGGAATCCAGCAGCAATTTGTCTTCGCGTGGATGCGCGAGAAGGGACGTGGGTAATGAAGGTCGTCAACATCCTCGAGATTGCCGACGTGAACGAGGCCCTGCTCAATGCCGGGGTGCCAGCACGCGTGCGCCTGCGCGACGCGTGCGGTGGGCAGTCGCTGTGGGTGGAGGTGAGCCGCGAAGCGGTGGCCGAGAAGGACGATGACGCCGTGCTGGCGGCGGCACGCGAGGTCGTGAGCTCGTACTTTGCCGGGAGGTCGAAGCCCGTGGCGTTCGACGAGGACGGCAAGTCCTTCCGCCTGGCGTAGGGGTTGGCGGGGGTTCCGAAACGTTGAACTACATACGGCCCATGGCGGTGGAAGTGGGAGCAGAGCATAACCCCCTCATCACGCTGGCGGTAGAGTGCGCAAACCGTGGTGAATGGGCCCATCGTTGCCCGCCCATGGTTGGTCTTGCACATTAACTACTCCTCTTCTGGTCTCCCGTGCCAGTCGGGAGCGTGGCGGGGCGATAACGTTGCATCGAACTCGTCCTCGTTACATGAATTTGGGCCGTTCTGCATCGAACTGCCCTTCGTTACATGAGGTTTCGGACACACGTCAAGTAGTGGCTGTTTGCAGTCATTACAAAAGCCCAGGTAGATTTGTAAATCAAAAACATAACTACCTGGGAAATCGAATCCAATCCCTAAAAAGGCATGTAACGAAGGGCAGTTCGATGCAACCACGAGAAATTTTGTGCAACCAAAGGCGGTTCGATGCAGTCCTAGGGCAGGACAGATTCCCAAGGCAAACCAATTCCTCGTTTCCCGCTCGATGATTTTCTCGGCATTGCAAAGATTGTCATTGACCTTTTCTCGGGGTTTGGTATAGTAAACGAGCTTGCAAGAGCAAGCCTTTGGCTGGGTAGCTCAGTTGGTAGAGCAGGGGACTGAAAATCCCCGTGTCAGGGGTTCGACAAACGCGCAGGTCAGGGCACTAGTTGCTCTGGCCTGCTTTCGTATGTCTGCAATGCCATCTGCAATCCGTCTGCAATGCTGTTGCCTTGGTTTGCAAAAGACCAGTTGGCGGAGAGCCGCGCGAGGCCCTGCGGAACCACTGCGGCAACGGTGTTTGGTCCGGGTCGTGCCAAGGGGCGGGCACGATGCGCCTACCCACGCCCTGGGGCACGCACAATCTGCGTACCCCCTCGGCGCTGCAATGGGGGTAACGATTCACCACCCAACCGACAAGCCCAATGGCCTCCGCCAGTCGGAGACCCCCGGCCTAGGGCGTGGTGTCCACTGGACACTCCCCGCCAGGGGTACCCACGATTTGGGTGCCCATGTATTGCTTCACTTAGAAGTGGACCACCCCGTCACCGATATTTGAGCCGGTACCGTCACGAGAACTGAGCCACGTTGACGGGGCGGTGCCGGAATG
>CACYGL010000077.1 GCA_902773995.1 uncultured Coriobacteriaceae bacterium
CTACTCCGCCGCGCGGTAGCCCATGCCGCGAACGGTGCGAATGAGCTGCGGGTTTGCGGGGTCGTCCTCAATCTTGTCGCGCAGGCGGCGAATGTAGACCGAGAGCGTGTTCTCCTCGACGTAGGCGCCGGAGTCCTCCCAGAGGGCCTCGCGCATCATGTCGCGCGTCACGATGCCGCCCGCTTTGCTGGCAAAGAGCAGCAGCAGGCGGTACTCGACGGCCGAGAGGTCCAGCTCGCGGCCGTCCTTGGTCGCGCGGGCGCGTGCAGGGTCCACGGTGACGTTTCCCAGGTGGAGCAGGTGCTGCGTGGGCTGCGAGCGCCTGAGCACGGTGCGGATGCGGGCGAGCAGCTCGCGCGGGCGAAAGGGCTTCGCGATGTAGTCGTCGGCGCCCATCGAGAGGCCGGCGACGGTGTTGAACTCGTCGTCCGATGCGGTGAGGAAGACCACGGGCAGGTGCGGTCGGGCCTCCTTGAGAGCGCCGCACACGGCGAAGCCGTTGCCCTGCTCGAGCGTCACGTCGAGAAGCACGAGGTCGAAGGGCTTCTCGACGCGCGTGCCCAGGGCGATGGCGCCGTCCTGGCTTGGGGTTGCCTCGACGTCGTAGCCCTCGGAGCGAAGGAGCTCCGTGAGCGTGCGGACGATGTCCGCGTTGTCCTCGACGAGCAGAATGCGCATGGCGCCTCCCGGTTGTGCGGCGGTTGCGTTGCGGTGCGGTGCCGGGGTTGCGACGGTTCGGCGCCCGCACGGCACGTTACCACACCACACTTACCACACCGTGAGCGGCGCGTCCTGTGCAGAGACGCAGACGGTAAGGTGGCCGTCGGGGGTGCGAGCCTCCGTGAACGTCTCGTTTGTCGCCTCGGCTTCCACGGCGGCTGCCAACGCGCGCACGGCCACGCTGGGACGGTTGTTCTCCTGCGAGAGGTGCATACCCACGATGACCTCGGTCTCGTTGGTCACGAGGTCTGCCAGCGCGTCTGCTGCCTGGGTGTTGGAGAGGTGCCCGTGCCGGCCGTGGATGCGCTGCTTGAGGTAGCCGGGGTAGGGGCCGGCAGCGAGCATGCGCTCGTCGTGGTTGGACTCGAGCGCGAGCACGCGGCAGCCGCTGAGGGCCTGGCCGGCCTCGTCGGTGAGGATGCCGGTGTCGGTGCAGTACCCCAGGGCGTCCGTGAGCTCGCCGTTCTCGTCTGTGGTCGAGAAGCGAAAGCCCACTGGATCCGCGACGTCGTGGCTGGTGGGGAAGACGGTCACGTGCATGCCGCACAGCTCGAGCGCGTCGGTGTGGCCAATGACCTCGAACGGCAGCTGAGAGAGGCGCTCGCGCGCGGCGATGGTGCCGGCCGTGGCAAAGAGCGGGCCATCGAAGTGGTTCGCAAAGACCGGCAGGCCGGCGATGTGGTCCGTGTGCTCGTGGGTGAGAAGGACCGCCCGGACGTCGTCCATGTTGACGCCTAGTTCGCTGGCGCGCGCCAGCAGCGTGCGGCGGGCGATGCCGTCGTCGACGAGCACGCTTCCCTCGGGGCCTTCGACCACGGCGGCGTTACCCTTCGAACCCGAGGCCAGGACGTGCAGGTGGATCTGTGGGGTCATGTGGTGGTTCCTCTCGCAGTGTTGGCGTGCGTTTGCGCGGGCTGCGTGCGGCGGCGCTGCGCAGCGGACAGCGTAGCAGCCTCACGCGACGTAAAATGTCGTGCCGTCACGGCTCCATGTGCGCGCCAAACCCCCGGCGCCCCCTCAGTCCCGGCGCCCGGGCGCCCCAGCGCCCCGGCACCCCGATCCTCCGGCACCCCCAGCGCCCCGGTCCTCCCGCCGACGCCCTCGCTCAGTTGCCGCCAGCGTCCATCCCGAAAAGTGAACACGAAATCAGCTATGGACAACGCGGGCTGACAGTAACTGGGCTTTTCTCGTCGCTCTCCCAGGAGGTCCTATTACGTGTTCACTTTTTACGGCCCGGAATGCCCGGCGGTCCGGATAGCGCGACGCTTGGATTCGGGCATCTTGGAAATGGCTGCGACTAGGGCAGCACGAGCAACGCCAGAGCTTGGCGAGAAAACCAGCCTTGCAAGCTGCGGAAACTATGCCATTCTCGCCGCGAGCGCCAATACGTTGCGACGGCCAAGGTCGTTCTCGTCGTGCGCTGCGAAGTCCGGCGTCACAGCGGGACCAAAATCGCGCTACAGCGCCGAGTCCCGTTCAATCACACGCGCGTGGCGACGACCCCATGCTCGTCAAACGTTATCTCGTAACTCTCAATCGCCATGCGGCCGCAATCGACCTCGGAGAGTTCCCTGCTCAGCGCCCTGCTCAGCCTTCTTCCCCTCTTCCCGGGAAGTAGCGACCAGATGAGCCGCTGGCGCTCTGCGGCGACCCCACGTCTTCTCAGCATGCGCCGCTGCTTCGAGTAGTCCCCCTGACCAGTGCGTTCGAGCAGCGACATCGCCTGCAGCATCACGCGATCAATGCCCCCGCGCTCATAAAAGTCCTCTTTGGTTACCGGCAGGACCGAAAGCCCCTGGACGAGCAGGTCTCGGTCACGACGCTTGTCAGCTACCATTGAGGCCCGCATGGAATCGAGCGTCATACTGCCGGTTACGTCTGAGCTACCGGTGTCGGAGACCTCTTCCCCAAAGTGAGGTCCGCCATCATAGTTAAAACCAACTGTTGTCTTCTTCACGAGCGAGTCGGGCACTCGGCTCTTCTTATCAACCAGCGAAAGCAGTTCAGGTCGAGCAGCAAATCGTGGGTTGAGCTGCAGTTCACCAAGCTCGTATCCCAGCTCATGAAGCGGCATTCGAGCAAAAGCGTTGAGGAGCGCCTCCTGCGGAGACCACGCCTCGTCCATGAGCCACTCTGCTACCATGCGGCTTTGCTCAAGCCCGGCAAGACTGCGCGACTCCGAGACAAACAGCCTTATTTTATCCGCAGTGGTTACAGGTTTGATGTCATAAGTGACGTTGCCGTCGCGTGGGTCGCGGGCGTCGCGCGAGAACCGCCCGCAGAGTTCGAGTCCAACAAGAAGCTGCACAACAGGGGACATGATGGTGCCCATCTCAACAAAGAGCAGCTCGGGGCGAGGGATGCAAATGCCGTTTACCAGCTCGATTGTGGACTCGACGGGAAGTCCGCGCACGTAAACCGTGTTTCTTGCGGTCCGCGAACGGATGCGCGCGCCTGGCCGGGGGACCATCACCTGGGCTTTCCCGTGAACGTCTGACAGGCTGACCCCCACGGATTCCAGGCACGCTGTTTTCGTCAAGACCGTAGTTTCATGGGTGGCACGCAAAACTTTCAGGCCTGGCACTGCGAGTTTTCATGTTCGGCAAGGCATGCCGCTTAGCGCGT
>CACYGL010000078.1 GCA_902773995.1 uncultured Coriobacteriaceae bacterium
GGTCTCTGACGTGGGGTCGATCGAGGCGACGAGCTTCTCGGCAACATGCGGGTGGTCGTAGCCGCCCGTTGCGGGCAGCGAGGAGAGCGCCTGCGCAAGGCCGTGCGGAATCTTCTCGATGCGCGAGAAGGGCGTGAGGGTGGCGGCCTCGGAGCGCTTGGTGTGCGCGCGAACGCGGGCAAGCGCGAGCAGGACCTCCTGGCTGTTGATGGGTGGCTCGTCCTTCTCGCGAGGGACCTTCTCCCAGGTGCCGTCGGCGGTGAGCTGGCGCGCCTTCACGTTGTCGGCAAGCTGGAGGTTCACGAAGGTCGTGACCAGCGCACGGCAGGTGGGGTCGAGCACGGGATAGGCGATCTCAACGCGGCGCTCGGTGTTTCTCGTCATCATATCGGCGCTGGAGAGGTAGATCGTGTCGGACTCGGCACCAAAGGCGTAGACGCGGGCGTGCTCGAGGAATCGTCCCACGATTTGGCGCACGACAAGACCGTCGGTCTTGCCGGGGACGTTGGCGCGGATGCAGCAGATGCCTCGCACAATCATGAGCACGCGGACGCCCGCCTCGCAGGCCTCGGAGATCTTGTCGATCACGTCGCGGTCGGTGAGGGAGTTCATCTTGAGGAAGACCTGTGCCGGCTGGTTGGCGCGTGCACGCTCGATCTCGCGGTCGAGCCCGCGCATCACGAGCGGCTTGAGGCTCGCAGGGGCTACGCCCAGCAGCTGGTAGGACCCGCGGAGGTTCCCCAGCGAGAGGTTGCGGAAGAACGTGTTGCCGTCCGCGCCGATGGTGGGGTTGGCAGTCATGAGCATGAAGTCCGAGTAGAGCTTGGCGGTCTTCTCGTTGAAGTTGCCCGTGCCCAGGCAGGTGATGCGGCTGATCCCCGCGGCGTCGTGGTAGGTGATCTGGCAGATCTTCGAGTGGCACTTGAATCCCTCGGAGCCATAGATCACGGTGCAGCCCGCGTCCTCGAGCCGCTCCGCCCAGGCGATGTTGTTCTCCTCGTCAAAGCGTGCGCGCAGCTCCATGAGGACGGTGACGTCCTTGCCGGCCTCGGCGGCGGCAATGAGGCTCTCGCAGAGGTGACTGCTCTTTGCCACGCGATAGAGCGTGATCTTGATGGAGATGCACTGGTCGTCTGCGGACGCCTCGCGCACGAGGCGCAGGAGCGGGGACATGCTCTCGTACGGGTAGGTGAGAAGGACGTCGTGGTCCTCCACCTGGCCACGCATGGGGAGCTTGGGGCTCACCATGGGGGAGGGTTGGGGCTCGAACGGTGGGAAGACGACCTCGGCGTGAGCCCAGTCAGGGATCCTCTCCTCGAGTCCGTAGACGTAGCCAAGGTCGAGCGGCATGCTCACGTGGAAGACGCGGCGCTCCTCGAGCCCCAGCTCCTGTGAGACGAGAGACTCCCACTTGCGGCCAAGCTCGCCGTAGACCTCGAGCCTCACGGGCTGCAGGCGCTGTCGCAGCTTGAGGACCTTCTTCATGTGCTGGCGGTAGTCCTCCTCCTCCTCGACGCCCTCGCCGTCGGGGTCGATGTCGGCGTTTCGGGTCACGCGCAGCACTGCGGACTTCTTCGGCACGTAGTCACCAAAGCTGCGGTCGAGGAAGGTCCGCATGACGTCCTCGACGAGCGTGTAGCGGAAGGTGCGGGCTCCAGAGGGAAGCGCGACTACGCGCGGCTCTGAGGCGGGGACCTCGATGATGCCCAGCACGCCGGACTCGTCCGGCCCGTTGAGCGTGCATGCCACGAAGAGGCGCCCGTTCCTCAGGTTGGGGAAGGGGTGGCGCGGGTCGACGACCATCGGGGAGATGATGGGCGCGAGGTGCTCGTCGAAGTACTTCGAGAGGGCCGCTCGGTCCTCAGGGGTATAGGCGCCGGGCTCAACGCGGGCAAGGCCATGGGCGACAAACTCGCCCTCGACCAGCGCGTTGTCGCGAGGCTGGTTCTTGAGGGAGGCGAGGTCGGAGAGGCCGCCGATGCGAATCATGAACCACTCGTCGAGGTTCGAGCCAAAGATCGCGCAGAACTTGAGCCGCTCGAAGAGAGGGACGGTCTCGTCGAAGGCCTCGTCGAGCACGCGGCTGTCGAAGCGCAGCCAGCTCAGCTCGCGGTTCTGGGTGTAGGAGAAGTCGCGCTTGCGGCGGCCTCCCTCCTCGTCCTTCTCGGTCGCGTCGTCGGCAAACTCGGCGGCCGCCTTCTCGAGCGCGTTGTCGTGCGCGGTCCGCTTGCGCGCCTGTGGGTCCTCCGAAGCGGCTCTCTTGTTGTCTGCCATGGCCGATTCCTCCCCGTGCGCGTTCCCGCGCGAATGGATTGATTGTTCTGGTCCTGATTCTAGCAGGGGTCAAAATGACTTAGCCGGCTCTCATGGGGTATCGTTTAGAAGGTATAGAGATGCTTACGAAAGCATTACGGAGGATGCGATGACAACGGGTCTCAACATTTGCTCGGAGATCGGCGAGCTTCGCAAGGTCATGCTCCACCGGCCGGGTGATGAGCTTCTCAACCTCTCGCCCGACAACATCGGCCGCCTCCTCTTTGATGACATCCCGTTTTTGGAGACAGCCCAGGCAGAGCATGACCGCTTTGCCCAGATGCTTCGCGACGAGGGCGTCGAGGTGCTCTACCTCGATCAACTCGTGGCGGAGGCGCTTGCTGCAAACCCCATGGCGCGCGAGTCGTTTATTCGCGACTATGTGGCCGAGTGCGGCATAGACGGGCCCGGCGTGCGCGAGGCCGTGCGCCAGCGCCTCGAGGCAATCGACGACCCGCTCGAGCTTGTGGAGAAGGCCATCACGGGCGTTCGCGCCGACGAGGTCGACCTCACCTCGGTGAAGGACGCTTCCTCGTGGACCCCATTCCCAACGTGTACTTCACGCGCGATACCTTCTCGGTCATTGGCACGGGTGTGAGCCTCAACCGCATGCGCTCGGCGACAAGGCGCCGCGAGTCGCTCTTTGGCCGCTACCTCTTCATGTATCACCCCGAGTACGAGCATGCGCCCATCTGGTATGACCCGGCGAGCCCCTACCACATCGAGGGCGGTGACATCCTGGTGCTGAGTGCCAGCGTGATTGGCGTGGGCATCTCCGAGCGCACGCAGCCGGCGGCAATCGACCGGCTTGCCAAGCACCTGCTGTGGAGCGAGGACTCCCAGGTGCGTGCCGTCTATGCCTTCTCGATTCCGCACAAGCGCTCCTTCATGCACCTCGACACCGTCTTCACGCAGGTTGACGTCGATACCTTCACGGTTCACCCCGGTATTCTGGGAACGCTCAAGGTCTTCTCCATCACGCGTGGGGCGCATGAGGGCGAGACCCGCATCTCCCAGATGGAGGGGACGCTGGACCAGGTGCTCGCCAGCGCGCTGGGGCTTCCTGCCGTTCGTCTTATCAAGTGCGGCGGAGACGACCCCATTGCCGCCGCACGCGAGCAGTGGAACGACGGCTCAAACACCCTTGCGGTGCGTCCCGGCACGGTGATGGTCTACCAGCGCAACGCCGTCACCAACGACATCCTCTACCACGCCGGTGTGAACCTCCTGGAGATTCCCTCGGCAGAGCTCTCCCGCGGTCGTGGCGGCCCTCACTGCATGAGCATGGCGTTCTGGAGGGATGCCGTGAAGTAGGCGGGCGGCGAGAGGGGCTGTCATACCCATTGCCGATTTGATTATTATTTATTGTATCCAGTCGATTATCCTTGCACCGGATTTGGGCGCCTGCGAGGAGAAGTATGGGCTGGTGTATCTGGACTGCAATTCTTGTGGCAATGCCGTATGGGGTGTGGAACTTTGGGCCCATGGTTCCTGGGCAAATTGACATGGGCGCCTTTTCTCTTGCGGTCATTCTGGTAGTGATTGCTGGCTTGCTGGAATCGTGCTTCGGCGAGGAGAAAAAGCACGCCTTGGTCCACCTCCACGTCATTCTGGTGCGTTTGGGATGGGTTGCTACCGCGGGGCTTGTCATTGCCGAGTCATATGCGTTTGTACGTGGTTTCGACGGTCTCATCACGGAGGAGCAGGTCACGCTCAATGAAATTATGTCGATTGTTGAGTTTGCCTGTGGGGCGCTGGCAGTCTCTTGTTGGGGCGTCTCGGCCTTGGGGGATGGGATTTGCAAGGGCGCTCCATCACGAGAGGGCGTCGTTGCGTCTTTCCTGCTCGGAAGCTTGTGGCCAACGGCATGCATGCTTTTCGTGTGCCTTTGGGGGACCAATTCGTTTCTGCCCTCACTTGCTCTCTGCCTCGTGGTCCTTGTCCTTGCGTTAGCGGGAGGGGTGTGTTTTTGCAGGAGTGGCGCCGCATGGAGTGTTCCGTCCTTGCTCTCCGGCCACATGGCGTATCTCGCGTTTCGTAGCTTCGTGAGCGAGTATCGCATGGACGTCTTGGACGCAGGAGTTGAAGATGCGTCATTCTTCGGATCCTTCTGCGTCTGCATGGTGCTGCTTTCGGTGGTGCTGCTCCTGCATGTCCGTTGGGATGAGCGTAGATCTGACGTGAACGCCTGTGGTTCTTCAGGGGACGATTGCTCGGAGAGAGTGGGGCCGACTGCGCCTTCATCCCTGGAGCAAAGTGTGAGCCGCATGGAGCGGCGTCTTGCTGAAGCTTCGAGAAACACTCTTACTGAGCGTGAGGCTTCGGTTCTTGCTCGAACCGCCCTAGGGGCCACTGCAAAGACGATCGGATCCGATCTGGGGATATCTCCGGCCAGCGTTGCGACCTATCGGCATCGCGGCTACGAGAAGCTTTGTGTTAGCGGGGCAAGCGAACTGAGAAAGATGACAATCGGCCTTGATTTGACAAAGGAGTTCCCCGCGGCACCCAAATCAGAAGTTTGTTCAGGGAGGAGGGACTCTGAGGTCAAACCCGAGCCCTCGGTTTCGACTGCCGTCGCCTTTGCCTGCCTTTCGATGGCGCTGCTTGTTGATGCGTCGAACAATGTGCAAATTGGCGGGCAGTGGTATCACAGGGGTACAACTTACATAACGTGGGGGGCTGCCCTAGCTCTTTCACTGGTTGCATTTCTTTGGACACTGAAGTCTTGTGGACGGTCGTCGCATCCTTGTTCCGAACAAAGTGTCTTGATGCGTATCGCTGATACGGCCATGTCAGTTGTTCTTGTACTTGTGTTGTCTTTCGGCGCCTATTGCGGATGGAGCGGAATGTGGCTCTACAAAGTTTGGGCGCTGGTCCTTATTATCGTTGCGTCTCTTGCCGTGGGAAAAGCACATGCATGCAGAGGGGATCAGGCGCTTCCTCGCTGGCGCGTCGTCCTTGCTGGCTTTAGGTCTCTATTTTATGTACCATCGCTTGCGCTCTTGGGTTCCGCTGGAATTGCGATTGCATATCATCTTGAGCTCTATTATGTGGGTGTGGTAACAGATTGGATTTTCATACTCTTTCCCTCGCTCATTGCCCTTTTTGTCGTAGTGCTCGTTTACCAAGCGCGAGTTGCTGCGGTTCCCATCGCCGAGCCAACCGACAACGAGCTAGACCGAGCCGTTCACTATCTTCAGGGGCGCGGCATCGATGGTATGAGATTGAATATCGTTCTAGACCTTGTGTGCGGTTACGGAGTGTCCGAAGTTTGCCGGCGTCGTTGCACTACTTTGGCAACGGTGAAGTCATACCGACAGCGGACCTATGATGACCTTGGAGTCCACTCAATGCGTGACCTGAGGAAACTTTTGATACATGAGGCGAAAGTGACAAGCCTGGAGCAAATGCATCCTCACGAATGACAGACAGGGATGCGTGATTAGCGCACACTCCCATTCAAAGGAAGAATCGTTGAAAGGGAGGGTTGATTTCCGATCTCAGCCGAACACATTGAGCTGATGGCTCGCTCCCGCAGTTAACCGAACGCCCCCGCGGCCCCTCTCGGGCCCCGGGGGCGCCA
>CACYGL010000079.1 GCA_902773995.1 uncultured Coriobacteriaceae bacterium
CGAGGCAGCCGCGGTGCCGCGCCAGCTCCAGGACGTGGACTTTGCCGTCATCAACGGCAACTACGCCATCGAGGCCGGCTTCCACGTGAAGGACGCCGTTGCCGTGGAGTCCAAGGAGGGCAAGGCCGTCGAGCAGTACGCCAACTACATTGTGACCACGCCCGAGAAGAAGGACGACGACCGCATTGCTGCGCTGGTCAGCGTCCTCACGAGCGATGACTTCAAGCAGTACCTCTCCGACACGTACGGCCAGGACGTCCTCCCCGCGTTCTAAGGCGAGAAGGCACATCACACAGAGGCGGCCCGCCCCCAGCTGGGAGCGGGCCGCCGCATCATGCGGATAGAACCGCCATGCTACTTCTCGTCAGACGCCTTCTTGTCGCCCTTCTTGACCTCGGGGACATCCGCGTCTTCCTTGCCCTCGGCACCCATGAGCTTGTGGTTCTTGACGGCCTTGTAGCCAAAGAACGCCGCCAGCGCGACGAGCGCCGCCGAGCCGCCCCACACGCCATACTGCCAGGGAGCAACGCCGTAGGTGATCTTGGAGCCCGGCACCATCTCGTTCATTGCGTTGGAGTTGGCAACGGTGTAGAGCACGCGGTGCATGGCCTGGCGCATGGCCGAGGCAACGGTTGCCGTGTTGGTACCGTCGTACTCGCCGGTCATTGCGGAATACGTAAGCTCGAGGTCGGTGCCAGCGAGAAGGGCCTGGGTCTTGTTCATGTAGCCATACAGGTTGAAGTCCGTGATGACCATGCCCTTGAAGCCCCACTCGTCACGCAGGACGCCGGTGCACAGACTCTTGCGGCCACCAGCCCACTCGGCGCCCACGTAGTTGAACGAGCTCATCACGCCGGTGCAGCCAGGCATGGTCTTGGTCGAGACAGTGCCCTTGTCGTCCGAGATGTACTTCATCTCGTACGTGGCCTCCTTGACGGTGGTCTCGAAGGGACGCAGATAGATCTCGCGCGCAACCTGCTCAGTGGCCCAGGTGCAGATGTGCTGCACGCGGTAGGACTCCTGATCGTTGAGGGCGAAGTGCTTGATCATGGCATAGCAGCCATTCTCGGCAGCGCCGCTCACCACAGCCGCGCCGATCTTGCCGGCAAGCAGCGGATCCTCGGAGTAGTACTCAAAGATGCGGCCGGCAAACGGCGAGCGATGCGTGTTCATGGCCGGCGCGTACCAGCCGTTGTACGCAGAAGCCAGGGCCTCCTGACCAACCATCTGGCCCATGCGATGCATGAGCTCGACGTTCCAGGTCTGCGCCATGACCACCTCGGAGCAGTAGGAGCAGTTGCCGGTGGGGCCGGTAAGCGAGGTGAAGCCGGCGGGACCGTCGGGCTCAACCGTCGCGGGCTTGCCCACGGACTCGACTGCGGGCGTGTTGTAGGCGTCGTCGTTCAGGCAGGCGGCCATCTCCTCCACGCTAAGCTGGTCGAGAATGTCGTCCCACGCCTCGGAGTCAAAGTCCTCGCCGCGCATGTCGATGAGCTGCAGGCCGTTGCTCGCACCGGTGGTGGGCATGGTGGCCGAGGGGTCCTCCTCAAGGTTCCACTCCACAAGCTCCACGCCGCAGTCCGCCGCGCTCTTGTCGGCAGCGGCCTCAGGGAAGGTCCCCTTGAAGTCCTTGCGGGACATGGTCTTGACGTTCTTCTCCATGTACTCCGTCATGTCGTCGAACTTGTTGGAGATCTGCGTCTCGGTGGCGGAGTCGGTGGTGTACTTCTTTGCGGAGAGCGTCACGGTCTTCTGGTCCACCACGGTGTGCGAGTCGGTGCGCAGGCTGATTACGTAGTCGCCCTCGTCAAGCACGTACGCCTGGTCATCCGAGCTGTAGGAGGCCATGTCGCGCACGGGGAACTCGATGGTAACCTGCTGGCTTGCGCCAGGATCAAGGGCGTCCGTCTTGGCAAAGCCGCCCAGCACGACAGCGGCCTTCTCGATGCCGCCCTTGGTGTAGGGGGCCGAGTAGTACACCTCCACGACATCCTTGCCTGCAACGGAGCCGGTGTTGGCGACCGTGACCTCGACCTTGACCGTGTCGTTGTCCGCATTCACGGAGTCGAGCGTCTGCGAGAAAGTAGTGTACGAGAGGCCATAGCCAAACGGGAACACAACGGCCTTGTCGTAGTCGAAGCCGTCGTAGTTGCCCGCCTCGGCCTCGACGGCCGCAGTCTCGTAATAGCGATAGCCGTAATAGAGGCCCTCGGCGTACTCCACAAAGTAGGCGGTGCCATCGGAAGCGGTGCTGGTGGCATTCTTGGTGTAGTAGCCCTCAACGTCGGTATAGCGCTTGCCGCCAAAGTTCTTGAAGGTGGGGTCGGCCGTGAAGTCGGCGGCCCAGATGTCCGTGGTCTTACCCGAAGGGTTCACGGTACCGGCAAGCACCTGGCCAAGCGCAGCTGCGCCGGTGGCACCAATGGAGCCAACCTCGAGAATGGCGTCCACCTCGTACTCGCCAGAGACCAGTGGGCCAAGTTCCATCGATGTGGAGAGGTTGAGCACCGCAATGACCTTGGTGCAGGCAGCCTTGGCAGCCGCGATGACGCTCTTCTCCTCGACGGTAAGCTCAAGCTCGTGCTGGCCGTCCTCGTAGTTGGCCGTCTCGCTGTTAGCGGTGAAGTTCTCGGAGACGCCGGACTCGACGTCCGCCTTGAGGTCACGGGAGAGGTCGCCGCCCTCGCCGCCGCCACGGCCAATGAAGACCAGGCCAACGGTGCCGTTGATGGATGCCTGAGCGTCAGAGCTGTAGTCGGACCAGGGAATCTCGCCAATGTAGTAGGACGCCGTAGACGGGTTATCCATGGTGATGGCGGCCTTGGCGTAGTTGGAATAGTTGTTGTTGATCCAGTCGTAGGCGGTGTCGTTGATGGTGAAGCCCGCCTGGCTGATGCCCTGGTAGAAGTTGATGCAGGAGTTGGCATCAACGGTACCGGAGCCAGCCCCGCCATAGACCGGGTCGGCCGCGTAGCGGCCG
>CACYGL010000080.1 GCA_902773995.1 uncultured Coriobacteriaceae bacterium
AGACCACGGCCTGCTGCCCATCTCAGATGCACCCTGTCGAAACCAGTCACCCCCAGAGATGGAATGGGGACGCTGCCACCATACGCGTTATCAAAGAACAGCGGCTCATAGCCGCATGGCATAGTCTACCCAAAGAGGAGTTATTCTCCACCGTGCTTGTCGGAAAAAGCCCTTGCGGAGAAAAACGGACGCCGAGAAGCGCGTTTCATACACAATTGCTTCGGAAACCATCGCTCGGGTGTCATTTTGACGCCGGAGGGCGCATTGTCGCAGTCCCGGCCGCCGCGGCGGCCGCAGCGCGTTCGCGGGCGCGCTTCTCGCGATCCTGGAACATCACGACAAATGCAACCAGGAGCAGCACGGGGCTCACGAGAATCGCCCTCAGGCCCAGCGCCCCAATGACGCGGCTGCCCGCAATGGCCCCAATGGCAAAGCAGATAATCACTCCGTAGTAGAGCAGGCATCCCTCGAGGTACGCGCGGTCCTTCTCGTGCACGTAGTCAACGAGCTTCTGGGTGCCGCTGCGCAGGTTGCCAATGCACATAGTGGTAGCAAAGCCGTTGCCGTGGAGCTTCCTGAACGCCTGCACCTGGATTCCGCAACCCAAAGAAGTAAGGCTGTTGGCAATGAGGTTGAGGTCGTCGGGGATGAACGCCACCACAAGAAGAAGGGCCGCCTCGACGAGGAGCGCCGTCTGACGCCAGTGCAGGCGACGCTCCTTCGAGAAGATCTTGATGGAGTGCGCAAGGGCAATGCCCACTGCGAACGCAATCACAGGCACGGCGTAGTGAAGCGCCCGGTCTACGTCGCCGTCGGCAAGGTTCACGCCAAAGAGCAGGATGTTACCGGTCTGCGCGTTGGCAAAGACCTTCCCGCGTGCGAGGTACGAGTACGCATCCATGAGTCCGCCCGAGAATGCGAGAATTGCCGCCAGCTCGATTGACTCCGACGTCTGTCGTGCGCGCTTCATGTACCAGGGCCTCCTAGCCTCGCGGGGCGTCGCCTAGTCACGCGCCCCACCGGTCGCACAGCCGCAGCGCCAGCCCCAAGCCGCCACGGCCACGTCATTGTAGCGCAGGGCTAACACGCCTGCGGCTCTATGAACTTCTCGACCACTTCTGCAAGGATGCCGTCATCGCAGCTGGAACGTGCGGCGTAGTCTGCCAGTCCGTCGATGCCGTCGGTGGCGTTCGAGACGGCAACGCCAAGGCCAGCAGCCTCAATCATGGGCAGGTCGTTGAGGGAATCACCCACCGCGATGGTCTCCGCCACGTCCACCCCAAGGATGCGTGCCAAGGCGCGCAGCCCGTGGCCCTTGTCCACACCTTTGGGGAGGTACTCGAGGTAGCGGCCCGACGAGAACGTGAACGAGGTTCCCGGCACCGTGCCGATCTTCTCGGCCATCTGATGGAGGAAGGCGAGGTCGTGTCTCACAAAGAGGATCTTTGCCAGGGGTACGTCACGCAAGAAGTCGATGGAAGCCCCGTCGAACTCCTGGTAGGCCATGTGGCCGTCAAGGTAGCGCCTGTCGTCCTCGGGCAGGTTGGCCGCCCATACAGCGCCGTCGCACTGGTAGATGTGAACGCCCACGCCAAAGGCCCTGCCCCGCTCAAAGAGGCCACGAACCGTTTCGAAGGGGAGCGAGTGGCTCTCGAGGGGACGCAGGTCACCCATGCGGTTGATGGTTCCGCCGTTGTACGAGATCACATAGGTGCCGTCGAGAAGGTCTGACGGCACGGACGAGAGGCTCTCGACCACCGACGCGTACGACCTCCCAGACGCCGGCACAAAGAGCACGCCCAGCTCGCGCATGCGCCGCATGGCTTCGATGTTTGCCTGGGGGATGCCGTGGTCGTGCGCGAGAAAGGTTTCGTCCATATCACTTGCAACCAGCCTGTACATGCGCGTCTCCTCACCCGTGGCACCACGGCGACAGCAGCAAACGCCGCCCTTGCAACCTCTTCGCACGCAAAGGGACGGGCCAGACCGCTCATGCGGCGCCGGCCCGTCCCCCATCAGCGCAAGATCAACGTCTTAGAGAGCCAGCGCTACTCCTCGACGAGCTCGAACATGTCGGGGCCAACGCCGCACACGGGGCAGACGTAGTCCTCGGGGAGCTCGGGGGTGTCAACGGTGACCTCGTAGCCGCAGACAGTGCAGCGGAAGGTGTAGGTCTTCTTCTCGTCAGCCATGATAGTTCCTCTCTCTTTGATCAAACTAACGACCGGGTCGAACAAATGCTACCTCAGAGCTTACATCAACCGTGGCGCACCACGGGTAGAACGCTAGTCGATCTTGGTGAAGTTCTCCGGACCAACACCGCAGATGGGGCAGCGGAAGTCCGCCGGAAGCTCCTCGTCGGTGGTCTCGTAGACGTAGCCGCAGATGTTGCAGCGGAAGTGGTGCTTGGGCGCCGAGACGGGCACCACGGGCTTGGTTGGATCCTCTCCCTCGATATAGGAGGATGCCTTGGGCGGCGTCTTGCCCTTGAGGACGCTGTGGTAGTAGGCGTAGGTCATGGGTTCCTCATCCGAGACGCGCTCGGCATCGCAGACCTCACCGATGAACATCACGTGGGTGCCCAGGTCGATGGTGTTCACCACGGCGCAGCAGACCATGGCGCAGGCATGCTCCGGCGTGTAGGGGTCAAAGAGCAGCGACGTCTTCGTGGGGATGCCCTCGAACTTGTCGACGTCCGCCGAGCTCTTGAAGCCAAAGCGGCCAATGAAGGGCATGTCAGCCGTTTTGGAGACCACCGTGAGCGTGAAGTGCTCCGCCGCCTTCACGACCTGGGTGGTGTGGTTTTGCTTGTTGAGCGTGATGGCAACCTGCAGCGGGTCGCCGGTCACCTGCAGCGCGGTGTTGATGAGGCAGGCGCCAACGTTCTCGCCGTCGTTGGCCGACACCACATAGAGCCCGTACGAGAAACTGAACATCGCCTTTGCGTCCATGGGTCTC
>CACYGL010000081.1 GCA_902773995.1 uncultured Coriobacteriaceae bacterium
CTGTGGGTGGTCGTTACGAGCACAGGTCTCCATCATAGCCGCGTCGTGTGCCCCACGCCTGGCTCGCGCCTGCGCGGGAGTCTCGCCAAAGCGCTCGCGAAACAGCCGATGAAAGTTGCTGGTTCCTTCATACCCAACCATTGCCGCGACCTTTACCACGGGAAGCCCCGTGTCCGTAAGCAGCTGTTGCGCACGAAGCATACGCTGCTCGCGAACGAGCTGCGAGAAGGTCCGACCGCACTGCTCGTGAAGCAACCCAGAGAGGTAGGTTGGGTTGTACGAGAAGCGCTCGGCCAACCCCTGAAGCGTGACGCTCTCGGGATGCGCGGCAATTTCGGTGAGAAGCAGGGCGACAAGGTCGTCGGGGCTTCGGCGTCCGGGAGCCCGGCGAATCGCGGGACTTGCCAGCGCGATCGCCGCCGAGGCCAAGCCATTTAGTGCCAGCTCCCACTCCTCCCGGCGTTCGGCGTAGGCAACCACCATGAGCGAGAAGATATCCTGCAGTATGGCGGGGTCAACTTCGTCCGCCTTCGATATCTCCGTGGTGCCTGGCTGCTCTTGGCCAAGGTTGTCAACCAGCACCTGGAAGAAGTTGGACGAGGAGGGCGCGAGGGCCATGAGCACCCGGTCAAGCCGCTGCTTGCCAAGAAAGGCGTAGACCATGATGTCGTCTGGCCTGGGGCGGCGGTCCAGTAGCAGGTGGGCCGGATGCTCCGCGTCGTAGATGGTCCTCAGAATGTGGCAGGGCACTGAGGCGGGGATGGTTGGCCTGTCGCGCAGCCGGTACGCCACGAGGAGCGTGCCCGACCCCGGCTCCAGGTGCTCCCGCCGCTCTGCGAGTAAGGTGTCTAGCGCGCGCTTGAGCCTAGCTTCGTTCACGGGTCCCTCCCCAACGACACCATAGTCTGACTGCGTCCCTATGGTACGCCAGAATTTCTGGTACTCAACGCTAGGGATTTAGGTATGGCGTTGTGGCATAGCCGGAACATTCTCCCTGTTTTAGCGTGAATTACAGCAAGGATTCAGAACGCATGTCGCATAGCGTCCACATCACGAGAGCGACAAAACCTCAGGCATAGGTTTGGTGGTGCCCAATGGGTGCGCAGAGAAGAACGTCCACGGCAGGTAGGGAGGACGGTGCGCGCGAGCTGTGGGCCAGCATGTTTCGCGGGAACTGGCTGCTCTTCTCGGCAAACGTTGTGCTGTATCTGGCGCAGGCCATCATCACGCTTGCCTTTGCCTACATACTCAAGCAGACCTTCGACGCCGTGGCAGCAGGGTCTCTCGACCTTCTCGCCCAGACGGGTCAAGTGGTTGCCCTGCTGATGGCGGCCGAGCTTGCAACAGAGCTGGCCATGCGTGCCTCGCTGCCGGCATTTCTCCGCCGCGCGGTGAGTGGGTATCGCCGTGCTGTCTTCGACCGGCTGCTAGGCAAGGGCATTGGCGCCTTCGACGGCGGCGGGGCAAGCCGCTACGAGTCTGCGCTCACCAACGACGTGACCACCATAGAGACGACCTACCTCGAGAAGATATTCACGATGGTTACCGAGGTTGTCTCGCTGGCAGGCTCCGTTGCCATGCTTCTGGCCCAAAGCGTTCCGTTGGCCCTGGTAGCCATTGTGTCTGCGCTGGTACCGCTGGTGATTGGCCTTGCGTCCGGCGGCCGGCTTGCCGCGCGCCAGCGCGTGGTCTCCGATGCCACGGGGCGCTTTGTGGGCACGGTCCATGACCTCGCCTGCGGCTTCCCTCTCATCAAGAGTTTTAGCGCCGAGGACGCTGCGCGCGAGCGCTTTGAGGCCGCTAACGGCACGCTTGAGGCAGACAAGCGCCTCCGCCGCCGTACGGAGCTGGGAATACGTGCGCTGGCCATGACTGCGCAGGGCATCTCTCAGCTTTCTGTCATGTTCTTTGGCGCGTGGCTCGCGCTTTCTGGCCGCGGGATGACAGTGGGTGGGATTCTCATGGCAACGCAGCTCATGAACAGCATCGCCCAGCCAATCCAGGATCTGCCGTCCATCTTTGCCGCGCGCCGGGCGTCGCTGGGGCTGGTAGGAAAGCTTGCCCAGATGCTTGGCGAGAACCGCGAGCGTATGGGCGGTGTGACGCTGCCTGCTACGCTTACCAAAGGCATATCGCTTTCAAACGTGACCTTTGGCTATGACGAGAACCTCCCTGTTCTTTCTGGCCTGAGCGCGGAGTTTGCTGCGGGCGGTTGCTACGCCGTGGTGGGGGTGTCGGGCAGCGGCAAGTCGACGCTCCTCTCGCTGCTCATGGGTGCGCACTCCAACTACGGTGGCCAGATTGCCTTCGATGGGTGCGAACTGCGCGACGCGAGCCTTGAGTCGCTCTGGGCCACGGTGTCGCTGGTGCGGCAGGATACGTTCCTTTTTGATGCCACGCTGCGGGAGAACGTCACCATGTTCACCCATGTTGATGCCGCTGAACTGGAGTCTGCCGTGCGGCGGGCGGGCCTTGCCAGCTTTGTGGCGGCGCACGGTATGGACTACCCGTGCGGCGAGGGAGGCTCCAACCTCGCTGGCGGCGAGCGGCAGCGGGTGTGCATCGCGCGGAGCCTGCTGCATGGTTCGGGGGTGCTGCTCCTCGACGAGGCTACGTCGGCCCTGGACCAGGAGACTGCCGACCAGGTTACCCGCTCGGTGGTGGCGCTTGAGGGGACTACGCGCATCATGGTGACGCACCGCTTGGACGCCGGGCAGCTGCGGCTCTTTGACGGCATCGTGGTGCTGCGCGACGGCCGCGTGTGCGAGCAGGGCACCTTCGACGAGCTCATGGCCGTGCCGGGTGGCTACTTCCGGGCGCTCTATACCGTGGGGGAGTAGGGTGCCGGGGGTGTTCCTATAGTTCTGTCAATCCGTCGACGCGCAACAGGCCGCATGATGTCTAGGCATGCCGAGGCTGGCCCTCCTCCGGGAGGGCCTTCCCGT
>CACYGL010000082.1 GCA_902773995.1 uncultured Coriobacteriaceae bacterium
GCGCTGGTGATCACGCACGACGTGGACGAGGCGGTCTCGATGGCAAGTCGCGTCTACGTGCTTGCCGGGCGTCCCTCCGAGGGCGTGCCCAGCCACATTGCCGGCGAGGTTCGCGTTGACCATGGCGCAGGCGAGGGCGACTTTGCCCTCACGCCGGAGTTTCTCGCCGCCAAGCGAGAGGTGCTCGCGCTCCTGGGATAGGGGAGCGTGCAGCAGGGGTGCGTAAATAGGCGAGCGGCGCACGTGACCGGATTGGTCGCGTGCGCCGCTTGTTTTTGCTGCTCGCTGCAGATGCGCGCGGTGACTTGCGGGTGCCGTCTAGTTGCTGCTGGTGCTGCTCGTGGTGGCACCCGAGCCAGTGGAGCCGCTTGAGCTGCTCGTTCCCTTTGTGGTGGACGTGGAGCTGTTGCTCTTGGTGGAGTCAGTGCTGCTCGAGTTGTTCGACGAGCTGTTGGTGCTCGAGGAGTTTGAGCCGCTGTTGGTGCTGGAGTTGGACCCCGTCGCGTCGCCCGTGGTGCTCGAGCTGGAGTTGTTGCTGGAGTTCGAGCTGCTGTTGCTGCTGGAATCGCTGCTCGAGCTGCTGTTCCCGGAGTTTGAGGACGTGCCGGAGTTGCTCGTGGTCGAGTCCGTGGTGCTGCTCGTCGAATCAGAGTTGGAGCTCGTGTCCGTGGTCTGGGTGGAGTTGGGCTCTGCGGGCTTCTCGGGCTGGGTCGTCTCCTCGGGCTTCTCGGTCTCGGTCTTCTCCTGCGTGGTCTGCGTCTGCTCGGTGGTAGTCGTCTCCTGAGTGCGGCCGGGCGTAGTGCCTATGCCCCTGCCCTCGGTGAGCGCGTAGACGAGAAGCGCTGAGACAAGCACGGCCGCGATTCCCGCCACGATGGACACCACCACGACGCGGCGCTTGGTGTCGCGGCGCTGGCGCTCGCGGGCGGCGCGGCGGAAGCTCGCGGGCGCAATGCGCGTGCCGGAGGGCGCAAACTTGACCTCGGTGTCGTCGGCCAAAGATGCCGTGGTTGGCCTGGTTTCGCCTGCCGCGAGGTTCTGGGTTGCCATTGCGCCTGCCGGGGTGCTGTCGGCCGCTGCCTGGTCCGCGTCAACGGGGTGGGGCATGAGCGAGGTCTCGCCCGCTGCAGAGGCAGCGGCGGGCTTCTCGGCCGCAGGCGACTCGTTGGCATCTGTGGCTACGGCGCCCTTGATTGCCTCGGCAGACTTAGAGAAGAGGTTGTTGAGCACCGAGGACGCCACGGTAGCAGCTGCGGCGCCCACGATGGCTCCGATGAGCGAGCCTGCCACGCCTATCTGCGACGAGAGCGCAAACGAGACGCCCGCGGCCAGTGCGGTGGCAAGGATCTGCGCAAACGAGAGGTCGCTAAACACACCTCCCGCATGCTCGTTCTGCTCGTCCTTCTCGTCCCGCTGATCATCCGCACCATTGGCGTACATCTTGGATTCCTGCGCCAAGGCCCATCCCTCCTTCGGTCGCGTCTCCCGCGCGGCCCTCTTGTTTTGGGATACCCGAGTATAGGCTGCGGCCAACGCGTTGCGCCCATCCTCACGAAGAAGAGACAAGCCTTCCCCCAACCCACAGGGGCTCTCGCGCAGCCCGAACTGCCAACGTTTTGTAATGCCTGCAGGAATCGCGTTCTTGCAGCGCTTCTAGGGTGTGAAGGTTCTCACATCGGGTATGATTGTCGAAGTACCACATCGTTCAGCTTCCAACAGATGGAGGTCACACTATGCTCGTCAATGCAACCGCAATGCTTCAGAGCGCCGAGAAGGGCCACTATGGTATTGGTGCATTCAACACCAACAACCTTGAGTGGGCCTCTTCCATTCTGGATGCCGGTGAGGAGCTGCAGTCGCCGCTCATCATCCAGTGCACCAGCGGTGCTGCCAAGTGGCAGACTTCCTTTAAGCTCGTCGCCGACATGGTGAAGGACCTCGTCGAGGCCAAGAACATCACCGTGCCCGTTGCCCTTCACCTCGATCACGGCTCCTACGAGGCCGCCCTTGAGTGCATCGACGCCGGCTTCACCTCCGTCATGTACGACGGCTCGCACGAGAAGGACTTCGAGACCAACCTTGCCCACACCGCCGAGATCGTGAAGCTTGCCCACAACAAGGGCATCTCCGTCGAGGCTGAGGTCGGCGGCATTGGTGGCACCGAGGACGGCGTGACCGCCAAGGGCGAGCTGGCCGACCCCGAGCAGTGCAAGGCAATCGCCGACCTGGGCGTTGACTTCCTTGCCTGCGGCATTGGCAACATCCACGGCATCTATCCCGCCAACTGGGAGGGCCTGTCCTTCGACCGTCTGCAGGAGATCAAGGCCAAGACGGGCGACCTGCCGCTCGTCCTCCACGGCGGCACCGGCATCCCCGTTGACCAGGTGAAGAAGGCCATCTCGCTGGGCATCTCCAAGATCAACGTCAACACCGACCTCCAGCTTGTCTTTGCAGCCGCTACCCGCAAGTACATCGAGGAGGGCCTCGACCAGCAGGGCAAGGGCTACGATCCCCGCAAGCTCCTCAAGCCCGGTCGCGAGGCCATCAAGGCTCGCACCGAGGAGCTCATCAAGGAGTTTGGCTCCGACGGCAAGGGCTGGAACTAGCGTTTTCGTCTTGCGAGAGTTTCTCGCCACATAGCGGTATCGAGGCCCGTCCGGCATTGTGAACTGCCTCCCATTTCTTGGACATGGAAATAGAAGTCCGAGAGATGGGAGGCTTTCCATGTCCATCGGCCTGCGATGCAGGCACGACCGATCGGTCA
>CACYGL010000083.1 GCA_902773995.1 uncultured Coriobacteriaceae bacterium
GGCAGAAGAGAAAGACCAGAAGACCATAAGCGCCCAGGAGGAAGCTCCCCAATCGTCACAGGCACCGGCCGACGTCGCAGGCGTTGGCCGGCGCTACCATCAGAGGCGCAACGTCACCATCATCGTCGACTCCACGTCCGACTACGCTCCGGGGGTGGCCGAGCAGCTCGGTGTCGAGGTCATACCCTTCACCTACGTGGACTCCAACGGCGTGGAGCACGTGGATGACATGTGGAAGACCCAAGATCCTCACGAGTTCTACGAGAACATGCGTAAGCACCCCCAGACCCACTACACCACCAGCGCGGTGACACCCGGCCGCTACCTCGAGGTCTTCGAGAAGGCTGCCGAGGAGGGCCTGCCCATCATCTACATGGGGCTCTCCGAGGGCCTCTCGTCCTCCATCAACGCGGCGCGCCAGGCGGCGGACATGCTCCGCGAGAAGCGCCCTGGGACGGAGATCTACGTCCTGGACAACCGCTGCGACTCCGCGGCCGGCGAGCTTCTCGCCATCGAGGTCGTGCGCCAGGCGTCGAACGGCCTCACGGCGCGCGAGCTCTACGACTGGGCCTCGGACGCGCGCTTCTTCATCCACGGCTACTTCACGCTCGACAGCTTTGACGCGCTTGCCGCAGGCGGCCGCATCCCGCCCGCCGCGGCCAACGTGGGCGGCAAGCTCGACATCAAGCCCGAGCTCTCCTACGACCTCAACGGCGCCCTCACGCTCCGCGGTATGTGCCGCGGCCGCAAGAAGGCGCTGCGGGCAATAATCCAGGACTTCCGCGACAACTACGCGCATGACCCCTCGCTCCCGCTTGCCATTGTCTCGACCGACGCCGAGAAGGACGCGGACTGGCTCGAGCACGAGATACGCAAGGAGAAGGGCTGCGAGGACGTCACCGTCATTCGCTCCTCGGTCTCGCCCATCCTGGGGACCCACGTGGGACCGGGCATGGTGGCCCTCGTCTTCTGGGGCACCGACCGCCGCGAGAAGCTCTCGCTCACCGACCGCATCGCCAAGCGCGTGCGAGGTCGCGCAAACGGCGGCGGCGATGCCCAAGATGCGCCCGGAACTCCGGGCGCACAATCCTAGCCTCGGCACACAACCGGGCCGTCCTGCGGCGCACGCGCCCCGGGGCGGCCTCCCTCACATGAAAGGACCAAGCATATGCCCACAACCCACAGGACAAAGGTCGCCTTCATCGGCACCGGCATCATGGGTGCCCCTATCGCCGGCCACATCCTGGATGCCGGCTACGACCTCACGGTGAACAACCGCACCAAGTCGAAGGCCGAGGGTCTTCTCGCCAAGGGCGCGCACTGGGCCGACACCCCTGCCCAAGCTGTCGCCAACGCAGACGTCGTCTTCACCATGCTCGGCTATCCCGCGGACGTCGAGGACGTCTATCTTTCAACGGACGGTCTGGTGCGCGCCGCAAAGAAGGGCGCCTACCTGGTTGACCTCACGACTTCCTCGGCGCAGCTCGCCAAGGACATCCACGACGCCTGCGAGGTCGAGGACAAGCACGCCTTCGACTGCCCCGTGACCGGTGGTGACGCCGGTGCAAAAGCGGGCACGCTCACCCTCATCGTGGGCGCCAAGGAGAGCTACGCCGCGCCCGTGCTGCCCATTCTCCAGACCTTCTCGGACAAGATCTACTACATGGGCGGCGCCGGCAAGGGTCAGACGGCCAAGCTCTGCAACCAGGTCTCGCTTGCCGCGTGCATGGTGGACGCTCGACATGGTGAGCCACGGCATGGGCGGCTCGGTTGCCATGGATCGTCTGGCGCCCAAGTCGCTCGATGGCGACTACAAGCCCGGCTTCCTCGTGGAGCACCTGCGCAAGGACCTGGGGCTTGCGCTCGCGCAGGCCGAGGACGCAGACATCACCCTTCCCGGCGCCGAGACGGCCTACACCCTCTATGACATGCTGTACCAGATTGGTGGCGCGCGTCTTGGCACCCAGGCGATAAGCCTTCTCTACCAGGACGAGGTCACCTGCACGGCGGCCGGCCTCGACTGGTCCAAGCTCGACGTGGAGGACCTCGCCGACGAGGGCGAGAAGGACGACCACTGCTGCGGCGGCCACGGCGGCGACGGCTGCTGCGGCGGCCACGGGGAGGGCCACGGTGACGGCTGCTGCGGCGGCCACGGCCACGAGGACGGCCACTGCTGCCACCACCATGGGGACGGGGAGTAGCCCCGCATGGACGAGAACAGCCTTGGCACAGGCAGCTTCGCTGTTGCCATCTTCGTGATCATGCTTTTTGCCTTTGGCCTTGTCATTGGCGAGCACGTGGGCGAGGAGATGGGCAAGAAGTGCGTCGAGAAGCGCGACTTCCATCTCGCGAACCTCAAGATCATCTTGGTGGGCGTCGCAGTCTCTGCCATGGTGTGGGCTGTCCAGCTGCTCACGCTCGCTGGCCTGGTCCTTGGGCTCATGGCTGGCGCACTTGCCGGGGCAAAGATCGGCTTTGGCGAGTCCGTCGGTCCCTGGAAGTTCGCCGACAAGTACTTCAACGTGAACAAGGACCAGACCAATCGCACCGAGGCCGAGAAGGCCCGCAGACGTGCCGTTCGCAAGGCGCGCAAGGAGGGCAAGCCCGAGCCGGAACTCATGAGCGTCCAGATGGATGGGCCAAGCTCGGCGAACGGCTCCGGCTCCAAGAAGGGAACCAGGCACTAGATGGCAACCACCGACATGCCGCAGAGCTCCATTGCGGTGTTCATAGACTACGAGAACCTTGCGCTGGGCACCGGAAAGCGCAAGCGGAACGGCCACCAGGAGCCGGGCCCCGCGCCCGACGTCAAGCTCATCCTGGAGCGCCTGGTCGACAAGGGCCGCATCACGGCCAAGCGCGCCTACTGCGACTGGCAGCGCTTCGACACTGCCGTCACGCCCCTGCACGAGCTGGGCATCGAGCTCATCGAGATACCGGACCGCGCCTACACCGGCAAGAACTCGGCCGACATCCGCCTTGCCGTGGACGCCGTCGAGATGTGTCTCACCAAGGACCACATCGACACCTTTGCGATTCTCTCCGGTGACTCGGACTTCTCGCCGCTTGTCTCCAAGCTCAAGGAGTTTGGTAAGACGGTCATTGGCGTGGGCATGAAGGAGTCAACCAGTTCGCTTCTGGCCGAGGTCTGCGACGAGTTCATCTTCTACGAGGACCTCACCCGCTCGGCGGGCATCCCGGACTTCTCGCAGAAGGTTCCCAAGGAGAAGCAGCCCTGCTACCAGCTGCTCTTCGAGACCATCGACGCTCTGCAGCGCGAGAGCGACTCGTTCATCCTGGCAAGTCGCCTGAAGGACACCATGCGCCGCAAGCGTCCGCAGTTCTCGGAGGGCTCGTTTGGGTACCGTTCCTTCACGGCGCTCATCCGCGAGGCAGCGAAGCTTGGCTTTATCGACATCCACCAGGACCCCAAGAGTGGAACCGTCGTGGTAGACGGCTTCCACGAGTAGCGCGGGGCTAAGAGAGGAGACTTGGCAATGGCAGAGGAGAACAACAAGACTATGAGCGCGGCGGGCGTCGCGGCCCTGATTGACGGCCTTTCGGCATCGAGCCGTAGGCACCGTCAGGAGGTGTCGCAGGACATCGCGGCCGTGGCGGCAAAGGACCCGTCGCTGCTCGCCGGCCACATCGACGCGCTGATCGACGCCCTTGACCGCCCGGAGGCACAGACGCGCTGGGAGGTGCTCGACGCCCTCTCCACCATGACGGACGCATACGCCGACCAGGTGAGCGCCGCCTTCGACGGCGCCGAGGCGTCGCTCTTCGACGACGACTCCGCGACGGTGCGCCTGGCAGCGTTCCTCTTCCTCTGCCGCCTGGGGGCCACCTCTCCCGCGCGCTCCGACGAGGCCTGGCCGCTTCTGGACGAGGCGATCCAGTGCTACCACGGCGATGCCGAGTACCGCGACATGCTCGAGGGGCTTCTCGCCTTCGCCGGCGGCGACATCTCCAAGAAGACGGCCAAGGAGCTTGTCTCGCGCGTGAAGTTTGACGCGGAGAGCGGCAACGGCTACATCAAGCAGTTCTCGGGCGACAT
>CACYGL010000084.1 GCA_902773995.1 uncultured Coriobacteriaceae bacterium
TCATTCCGGCACCGCCCCGTCAACGTGGCTCAGTTCTCGTGACGGTACCGGCTCAAATATCGGTGACGGGGTGGTCCACTTCTAAGTGAAGCAATACAGCCTTCGCGGGCCTCTGCCGATACACATTCGTCGCACGAACGCGTTGCGTCCTGCGCGGGATACACAATCGGGTCCGAATGTGTGGCGGGCTGCAACCTGTTCCGGGCGGCAACCAGTCCCACGGCCCGCGGAGGGGGGAGAGGCGCTCCTCCTCGCACCCACCGTCCACCGTGCCAAAAAGACCGTCTGCGAGAAAAGTGAACAGTTTGCCAAAGGCCCTTGAATTCCCTCTCGCACGTGCTTTAATTAGGTCAACCAAACAAAAAGTTTGGTAAGCAGACTTATTGTTTACGGTGCTAAGTCAGCAAGAACGTTGCTCGATGCGAGGAGGACCCAATGAAGGAACTCGACTACGACAAGATCAAGGAAGCGGCGAAGGCCTACAACGCGGACATGACCGCGTTCCTGCGCGCCATGATCTCCCAGGTCAAGGTCGACGGCCTCGGCAACGTGATGGGCTTCATGGGCACGGGCGACAAGATCATCGCCATCGACGGCCACATCGACACCGTGGGCATTGGCAACCGCGACAACTGGGACTTCGACCCCTACAAGGGCTTCGAGGACGACCAGCTCATCGGCGGCCGTGGCGGCTCCGACCAGGAGGGCGGCGTTGCCTCCGCCACCTACGCGGCCAAGATGATGAAGGACATGGACCTCATCCCCGAGGGCTACAAGATCATGGTCGTGGGCAGCGTCCAGGAAGAGGACTGCGACGGCATGTGCTGGCAGTACATCTACAACGTAGATGGCATCAAGCCCGAGTTCGTCATCTCCACCGAGCCCACCGACGGCGGCATCTACCGTGGTCACCGCGGCCGCATGGAGATCCGCGTCGACGTGAAGGGCGTCTCCTGCCACGGCTCCGCGCCCGAGCGCGGCGACAACGCCATCTACAAGATGGCCGACATCATCAACGACGTCCGCGCCCTCAACAACAACGGCGCCGACGAGTCCACCGAGATTCGCGGACTCGTCAAGATGCTCGATCCCAAATACAACCCCGAGCACTACGAGGATGCCCGCTTCCTGGGCCGCGGCACCTGCACCGTCTCCCAGATCTTCTACACCAGCCCCTCGCGCTGCGCCGTGGCTGACTCCTGCGCCATCTCCATCGACCGCCGCATGACCGCCGGCGAGACCTACGAGTCCTGCCTCGAGGAGGTCCGCAACCTCCCCGCCGTCAAGAAGTACGGCGACGACGTGAAGGTCTCCATGTACATGTACGACCGTCCCAGCTGGACCGGCGAGGTCTACGAGACCGAGGCCTACTTCCCCACGTGGATCAACAAGGAGAGCGCGCCGCACGTCAAGGCACTGGTCGACGCCCACAAGGCCCTCTTTGGCGACAAGCGCATCGGCTGCGAGAAGTCCATGGACAAGCGTGAGGGCAGGCCTCTGTGCGACAAGTGGACCTTCTCCACGAACTGCGTCTCCATCCAGGGCCGCTATGGCATCCCCTGCGTTGGCTTTGGCCCCGGCGCCGAGTCCCAGGCGCACGCGCCCAACGAGGTCACCTACAAGCAGGACCTCTCCACCTGCGCCGCGCTCTACGTTGCGGCCGTGAACCTCTACGACCCCAGCCAGGCCACCGGCGACGCCACCGAGTTCCGCGCCAGCCTCACCGGCAACGACATCAAGTAGTTATCCGCGTCCCGGTCGCGGCGCACCGCTGCGACCGGGTCCTCTGCACGTAGACCCAGCGGTCACCGGGAAGACCCAGTCACGCGTATCAAAGAAAGGGAAACGAATGGACGCCACGTTCCAGAACTACCTCGACCAGCTCGAGAAGCTCGACTACTCCAAGATGTACAACAACGACTTCCTGCACACGTGGGATAAGACCACCGACGAGCTCCGCGCTCTGTACCTGGTCGCCGACGCCCTTCGCAACCTGCGCGAGCGCAACATCTCCACGCGCATCTTCGACTCCGGTCTTGCGGTCTCCAACTTCCGCGACAACTCCACCCGTACGCGCTTCTCGTTTGCCTCTGGCACCAACATGCTTGGCTTGCAGCTCCAGGACCTCGACGAGTCCAAGTCGCAGATCGCCCACGGCGAGACCGTGCGCGAGACCGCCACGATGATCAGCTTCATGGCTGATGTCATCGGCATCCGTGACGACAAGTTCATCGGCGAGGGCGACGCGTACATGAAGGAGGTCTCGGAGTCCGTGGCGCAGTCCTACGCCGACGGCATCCTCGACCACCGTCCCACGCTCGTATCGCTGCAGTCCGACTCCGATCACCCCACGCAGTCTTCGGCCGACCTGCTCTACCTCATCAACGAGTTTGGCGGCCTCGACAACCTCAAGGGCAAGAAAGTCGCCGTCACCTGGGCCTACAGCCCCTCCTACGGCAAGCCGCTCTCCTGCCCGCAGTCGCTCATCATGCTGCTCACCCGCTTTGGCATGAACGTCACCCTGGCTCACCCCGAGGGCTACGACCTCATGCCCGAGCTGGTCAAGCAGGCCGGCGTCTATGCCCAGGAGTCCGGCGCCACGTTCACCCAGGCTCACTCCATGGAGGAGGCCTTCGAGGGTGCCGACATCGTGGTTCCCAAGAGCTGGGCTCCCTACGCGGCCATGGAGAAGCGCACCAAGCTCTACGCCGCCGGCGACTCCGAGGGCATCGACGCCCTGGAGAAGGAGCTTCTC
>CACYGL010000085.1 GCA_902773995.1 uncultured Coriobacteriaceae bacterium
GCAAAATTGCTCAGCTTCGCGTGCTCGTCGCTGCGTGTTACGAGGGAACGTATCGCGCAGCAGGAGCAAGCCTGGAAGTCTGCTTCTGCGAGCTCGTCTAGACTGACTGCGCTCGTTTTAGCCGACAATCCCGCCCAACATGCGGCCCGATACCAAGGCCGCCAGTTCCCGTGGGGTTTCTTTCCAGCCACTGCGCGCCCATGTGACGAACAAACCGTAGAGACCGTAGGCGAGAAAAGCGGCCTCGTAGCTCCCCTCGCGTCCCAGGTCGGCGTCGCTTACGATCGTTTCGAACGCGGCAAGGATGGCATCCGTGCGGCGTTGCTCGATTATGAGGTCGTTTTCCGCGCGCAATGACAGGCAGAACTCGAAGTAGCGCAGGGCACGCTCGGGATTCGAGAACGCGAGCTCCTTCAGGCGGTGCTCTTCCTCGTAAGCACGCCACCGGCGAACGAGGCAGGCGGTCAGCAGCTCCTCCTTAGACGAGAAGTTGCGAAAGTACGTGGCCCGGCCCACGCCCGCCCTTATGGCAAGCTCGTCGATGGTCACCCTTCTGATGTCCTTCTCGGCCATGAGCGAGAGCAGGGCTGGCCCCAGCATGTCTGTGGCATATGCAGACACGACAGACCTCCTGATACGAAAGCAGCCGATGGGTATCGTTCGCGCGTGTGGCATCGAACCGATTGTTGAACGGACGATACGATTGTATCAACGGCAATGAATCAAGGGCGTTCTTCAGGGGGTCGAGATGAAAGAGAAGACAAAGAGGCGTCTACGGCTGCTCGCAAGGGTGGTCGGCGGAATATGCGTTGCTCTTGTCGCGCTCGCTCTGGTGCTGGCTACCCATACACAGATTGTGGTTGGGGCAATCCAGGCGCTTTCGGCCGGTACGGTCAAGACGACCAACACCTATGAACCTGAGGGCGAGCCCATGGATGCGGTGCGGGACAACGGTCAGCGCATCATTACCGAAATCGCCTACGCCGACGAGTACCCCAACAGCTTTCTAGACATTACCTACCCTGACTCGGATACCTCCGTGCGAAGGCCCACGTTGGTCTATTTTCACGGCGGCGGTTTCTTTGGGGGCAGCAAGAGCATGGGCGATCCGCTGGCATCGAGTGATGTCACGTCGCTTCTGGACGACATCTGCGTGGCCGGATACAACGTCGTGAATGTGGACTATGGACTCGTGCCCGACTGCCGTTTTCCAGTTCCTGTTATACAGGCAAATCAGGCACTGGCCTGGTGCGAGTCGCATGCGGACGAGTATGGCCTCGACATGGATGATGTCATCATCATGGGCTCGTCTGCCGGTGCCATCATAACCAGCCAGCTGGGTGCCGTTCTCTCGAACCCAGAGTATGCCGCCGAGCTTGGCATCGAGCCTTCACTAGAGCGAGAGCAGGTGACAGTCGTCGTGATTGACGACGCACCGCTCGTCTACGACGAGTTCTCCCTGGGCACCAAGGTCCTCATAGGCAATTACGTTCGCGGCACGATCTTCCTCAGCAAGGAGGAGATCCATCGCTACGATGCCACCCAATGGGTCACCTCGGACTACCCGCCCACGGTGCTTCTTGGTAGCGAATACCACAACGACATGAGGCACGTGGATGCAGCGCTTTCGGAGGCTGGGGTCACGCACGAGCTCATCGACCCGCTGGCCGAACGTGGCCTGGAGATGCCGCACTGCTTCGTGGCTGCTGAGCGCTCGGACGAGGTCGCACGGGATGCATTCGAGAGGATGCTGGCCTTTCTCGCCAACCAAACGAACTAGATATCGGCGGATGCGGAACTGTCTGACAGAACAGTCTTGACCCTGACGTAACGTCATGGTTTAGAGTGTGCCCAAGACGAGCGAGGGGGAGGTTTCGTGAGAACCGTGCATGAAGTCAGCGAGCTCGCGCACGTGAGCGTGCGGACGCTGCACCACTACGACAAGACTGGTCTGCTTCGGCCAAGCGCCCGCAGCGAGGCGGGCTACAGGCTCTACAGCGACAAAGACCTGGCGCGGCTGCAGGAGATCATGCTCTTCCGGGAGCTGGAGTTCTCGCTCGCCGACATAGGAGCAGTTCTCGACAGCCCGGACTTTGACCTGAAAAGGGCGCTCGACCAGCAGATTGAGCTTCTGGAGCTTCGCCGGGAGCACATCGGAAACCTGATAGACATGGCAAGGGCCATGAGGGACGGAGGGGAGGGCGCCTTGGAATTTGGGCCGTTCGACACGAGCAAGCTGGACGAATACTCCGAGCAGGCGAAGGCGTCGTGGGGCAAGACCCCGCAATGGAAGGAATATGAGGAGAAGTGGGCCGGAAGGTCGAAGGGGGAGCAGGTCGCGATGGGCAGGAGCCCTGGCGGAGCTGGGCCAGGCATACGGCAGCGGCGGCGACTTCACGCGAAACATCAACGCGGCGGCCGGTCCCGGTGCCGCCGAGTTTGCCGCTGCCGCAGTGCGCGCGTACTGCGACCGAGCGTAGGTTGCGAGAGACCCGTTCGGCAACGCCTAGCTGGCCGCCAGCAGGCGGATGTCCTTCTCGACGTCCGCCATGGTGGTGCGCCGCAGCTGGTTCTCCAGTGTCCGTTGGGCGGCCTCAAGCCTGCCGTCCAGCGCGGCGTGAATGTTGCCGCCCACGGGGCACTGCGGACAGGGGCTCTCGTGAAAGTGGAAGAGCGAGTCCGCGTCACTTTGGTCTACGGCGCGCCACAGGTCGAGGAGGGTGATCTTCTGGAGCGGCCGTGCGAGCGTGATGCCGGTCTTGCCCTTGGTGGAGCTTATGATGCCCGCCTGCTTGAGCATGCCCATGAGCATGCGGACCATGACGGGGCTCGTGCCGATGCTTTCTGCGAGGAAGGCGCTGGCGCGGGGCTTTCGACCGCCGCGGGCTTCTTTGTGGAGGATGCAGGCTGGCATGCCGCCGCCCGCCGCTACGATGACTTCCTGCACCAGCATCGCCACGACCGTATCGTGCTTCTGGAGGTGGGTGTGGGTGGCAACACGCCGGGAATCATCAAGTACCCGTTCTGGCGCATGGCGGCCCAGAACCGCCACGCCATCTACGTGCAACTCAACAGGGGAGAGGTGCTGGCACCCTCGCAGCTGGAGCGGCAGAGCGTCATCCAGGACTGCGATGCCGCAGAGGCTCTTTCCGCTGTGCGCGAGAGGCTGGGGTAAGGCCTCCAGGCCATTTCTTGTTGCACTTCTTGGTAGCGGAATGTAAATGATAAAATATCGATAAGATAACGATATGTCAGGAGGTGCTCATGAACATCCGCCCAGTCTCTGACCTGCGCAATCATTACTCAGACGTCGAGAAGGACGTCGAGGAACATGGCCCCGTCTTTCTCACGAAGAATGGCTATGGCTCGATGGTGGTCATGTCAATTGAACAGTTTGATCGGATCAACGGGTCGGTGGATGCTGCTCTCGACGAGGCTGATGTGCAGGCTTCGACAACGTCGCTGCGTTATACGCACGAGGAGGTCTTCGGCTCGATTCGGGAGGGGCTCAATGCCAAGCGTGCCTGATGGGGCCGAAAAGAGCTATGAGTTGAGATACCTGCCCCTTTTCTGGGACGACCTCAACTCGGCTGTGACGTATATCGCGACCCAGTTGAAAAACCCAGCGGCTGCGGAGAACCTGTTGGACCAG
>CACYGL010000086.1 GCA_902773995.1 uncultured Coriobacteriaceae bacterium
AGGCCCGCCCTCTCAAATACGTTCGTTCGAGTACTCGAACGCCCGAAGCTAGATTCTTGCAACCCCGCTCTTGCGCGCAGCGTCGGCCACGGCTGCAGCGACGGCAGACGCGACGCGCTTGTCGAAGGCACCGGGGATGATGTAGTCCGCAGCACGGTGCTCGTCGTCCACCAGGCCGGCGATGGCGTAGGCCGCAGCCTCCATCATGTCGTCGTTGATGTCGCTCGCACGCACGTCAAGCGCGCCGCGGAAGATGCCCGGGAACGCCAGCACGTTGTTGATCTGATTGGGGAAGTCCGAACGGCCAGTCGCCGCCACGGCAGCGCCGGCGGCAAGCGCCTCGTCGGGCATGATCTCGGGCACGGGGTTCGCGCAGGCAAAGATGATGGGGTCCTTGGCCATCAAGCGCACCATGTCCTGCGAGACCAGGTTGGGCTTGGAGACGCCCACAAAGACGTCCGCACCCTTGAGGGCGTCGGCAAGTGAGCCCTGGACCTTCTCGGTGTTGGTCCAAGTGGCGACCTCCTGCTTCACCGGGTTCAATCCGTCGCGGCCCTCGTAAATGGCACCAGTGTGATCGCAGATGATGATGTCCTTCACGCCCATGCGCTTCATGAGGCGAGCAATGGAGATGCCCGCAGCACCGGCACCCGAGAAGACCACCTTGACGTCGCCGAGATCACGGCCGGTCAGGCGGCACGCGTTGATCAGCGCGGCACAGGTCACGACCGCGGTGCCATGCTGGTCGTCATGGAAGACGGGAATGTCGCAGGTCTCCTTGAGGCGACGCTCAATCTCGAAGCAGCGCGGCGCGGAGATGTCCTCGAGGTTCACGCCGCCAAAGCTGCCGGCGAGCAGCTGCACGGTGCGCACGATCTCATCCACGTCGTTGGAGCGGATGCACAGGGGGAAGGCGTCCACGTCGGCGAAGGTCTTGAAGAGAGCACACTTGCCCTCCATGACGGGCATGCCCGCCTCGGGGCCAATGTTGCCCAGGCCGAGAACCGCGGAGCCATCGGTCACAACGGCGACGAGGTTCCAGCGACGGGTGTACTCGTACGAGAGGCTCGGGTCCTTCTGGATCTCCAGGCAGGGAACGGCGACGCCCGGCGTGTAGGCCACGGCAAGCTCCGTCAAGCGCGTGCTGCTTTGCATCGTCAGCCATCTTGGCTCCTTTGACATTCGAGGACACTTACACGACCTGTCTATATTAAGCCTTCGCACGACGTACCAGCCCGACCTCTGCGGCCTATACTCCCAAGAGAAATCACTCGACCGAAAGGGTTGCCATGGCACAGAGCGTCCTCATCAAGGACACCACACGAGAGGAGCGCGAGGAGATCGTGCGCCGCGGGTTGAGCTTCTGCGGCGACGGCTCGTGCGAGCAGTGCAGTGGCTGCTCGATGGGCGTTGGATCCATCGACGCCATGTACCAGCCCTACATCGACGGCAAGCTCGAGCTGGCAGAGGTCAACATGCTGCACGCTGCAACCACGTTCACGCTGGGCGGCGGAAGAAGCGCGGACACCTCGTCCGCGTCCGTCGAGCCGCCAGCATCCGCATCCAGCGCCGAGACGAGCAAAGAATAGCCGAGGCCCCATGCACGCACGCACACCCAAGCACTTTGTCCTCGAGGAGCGCCTCGAGCGCTACGCGGACTTCATCGAGCCTGCGCCCCAGGACTACGCCGGACGCTGGGCCGAGGCCTGCTATCCCTTGGGCGGCACCTCCGCAGCGGACAGCACGGCGCACCCGGGGCGCTTCCGCGAGGTCCGCCTTGACCTCGGCTGTGGCAAGGGCGCCTTCACGGTGGAGTCCGCCCGTCGCGAGCCGGACGTGCTCTTCCTCGGCATGGACGGCGAGCCACTCTGCATGGCCTACGCCGGTGGCCTCGCCGCAAAGAGCGGACTTGAGAACGTTGTCTTTCTCGCCTGGGACGGCCACCGCGTGACCGAGGCCTTCGCCCCCGGCGAGCTCTCGCGCATCTACCTCAACTTCCCCACGCCGTTCCCCCGCAAGCGCCAAGCGCGCCGCCGCCTCACCGACGCCACCTGCCTCATGGAGTACCGCCGCATCCTTGCGCCGGGTGGCACGCTTCGGCTCAAGACGGACAGCCGGCCTCTCTACCTCTTCACGCTCGAGGAGCTTGCCGCCGCAGGCTACCAGGTGCTCTGGACGAGCGAGGATGCGCGCGCAGACTTCCCCGACGACCCCACGAGCGGCTACGAGGAGCGTCTCGCCGCCAACGGGGCCAAGGTATTCGCGCTGGAGGCAACGCCCGGCCCCGAGCCCGAAAACTTCTCGCCCACGCCCCAGCGCGGTCTGGTGGAATACCTCCCCCAGGACCTCGAGAAGCTCGACTACGTGCCGTTGGGCATGGAGGCTACGGTGTGGAACATGCGCAACCGCGAGGCAAAGCTCTGGGCAAAGGGCCACAAGGGTAGCGAGCCTGCCAGCAGCGGCGAGAAGGCCAACTAACGAGAAGCGCGCCGCCCTGCAGCAAGCAAGGCGGCGCAGCTAGAAGCCCGTATCCTTGGCGCCTTTACGCCGTGGCGTCTGACCAGTGTGCGGCAACGCAGGACTGCGGCGCGGGCACAAAGCCCTCAAAAATCACCGGCGCACCCTCGGCCTCTGAGGCCAGCATGTCCCGCTCGCTGCGAATGGTCCACGTGACCAGCTTGCCGCCGAGAGTCCCGCACACCAGACGCACCGCGGGCTGCTCACGGTCGTCGAAGCGGTACGCAATGAAGTCCGGCTTGGTGGCCACGTTGCCGAGAAGCGCGGTTGCCCCCACGCGCAGCGGCAGAGTCTTGGCGCTTGCACCGGCGTCGTCCGCGAGAAAGTCCATCGAAAGCTGCCCACGGATGACCTCGGGACGGTTGCGGCGCAGCCACACCAGCACGGCTGGATCGAAGCTCTCGATGCAGTAGCGCACGTCAAAGGTGTCCAGACACTCCATGACGCGGCTGGTGAGAAGGTCGGCGTTCTCGCAGTAGGTCTTGATCTCAATGATGAGCGGCGCGGGCATGGATCCCCTACCGTCCCACTCGAAGATGCGCAGGACCTCACCAAGCGTGGGAATGCCCTGGTCGGTCCCGTTGAGGCGGTACTCCTCGAGCTGCGGGCGCGTAAGCTCCTCGACGGTGCCCTCCTTGCCCGTCATGCGCTTGAGGTCGGAGTCATGGATGACAACCAGGCGGTCGTCAGCGGTGAGGTGCACGTCAAGCTCCACGCCAAAGCCGTACTCGCGGGCGCGCCTAAAGGCGGCAAGCGAGTTCTCGGGGGCGCCAAGCGTGTCGTCGTGAAGGCCGCGATGCGCGTAGCGGTAGCGCGCGAACTCCTCCCAGCGCTCGTCGACCGACTTGTCCCCCGTGCGCGGT
>CACYGL010000087.1 GCA_902773995.1 uncultured Coriobacteriaceae bacterium
CGGCAACATGGACGTGATCACCATGTCGAGCGTGGTGCAGCACGGCCTCATCCAGCGCGGCCGCATCTTCACCGTGAGCGTGCTGCTCCCCGACCGCCCCGGCATGCTGGTGCGCGTGGCGAGCGTCATCGCCGAGGAGAACGGCAACGTGATCAAGCTCGAGCACAACCAGTTTGTCTCGACCAACAGGAACGCGGCGGTCGAGCTGCGCGTGACCATCGAGTCGTACGGCGAGGAGCACAAGGCGCAGATTGTGGACGCCATCCGCGAGGCCGGCTTCGAGCCCACGCTCGTGCAGACGTCGCTGTAGGGTCGTCCGCCGGGGTAGGGCCGACCCGGCGCTAGCGCCACCTCCACGGGAGGGCCGACCCGGCACTTCCCCGCTGCCAGAATCCGCCCCCATGGCGTCATTTGGGCGCCGGAGGGCGCTTCTCGTACGGGATTCCGTCCGGAACCCCACTTCCGGCGTCGTATTCTCGCCCGAGGAAAGGTTTCGTACGTAATCCCTGCTAAGACATACCCTCCGGCGTCAAAACGACGCCGGAGGGCGTACTTCATACGTAATCCCTGCTAAAGTGGGCCTTCGTGCGTCCGAATGGCGCCGGAACGAGGGTTTCCGACGGAATTCGTATGAGACACGCTTTCCGGCGCCGGGCCGAGCGCGTCGTCGCCGCCGGCGGGCCCGCGCGCCGGGGCGAGCGCGCCGTCGCCGCCGGCGCCCGCATCCCTACAGGTACTCCACGACCTTGTCGCCCATCGCCGCGGTGCCCAGCACGTGGTCGGCCGGCGTGGCGTCGTCGGCGATGTCGCGGGTGCGCCAGCCGTCGTCGAGGACGCGCTCCACGGCGGACTCGACCCAACCGGCCTCCTCGGTCATGTCGAAGGCGTAGGTGAGCATCATGCCCGCCGAGAGAATCTGCGCCAGCGGGTTGGCGATGCCCTTGCCGGCGATGTCGGGCGCGGAGCCGGCGGAAGGCTCGAAGAGCGAGACGCCGTCGCCCAGGCTCGCGCTCGCAAGCATGCCGAGCGAGCCCGTGATCTGCGCAGCCTCGTCGGAGAGGATGTCGCCAAACGTATTCTCGGTCACGATGACGTCGAAGTCGGCAGGCCTGTTGATGAGCTGCATGGCGGTGTTGTCAACGAGAAGGTCCTCAAGCTCGACCTCGGGAAACTCCTCGTCGTGGACGCGATGGACAACCTCGCGCCACAGGCGGGAGGTCTCCAGCACGTTGCGCTTGTCGACGCTCGTGACCTTGTTGCGACGCTTGCGCGCGGCCTCGAAGGCCTTGCGCGCAATGCGCTCGACCTCGTACTCGCGGTACTCCATGGTGTCGTAGGCGCGCTGGCCGCGGCCGCCGTTGGCGCCCGCGCCCTCCTCGTCGTAGAAGCGCTCGCGGCGCCCAAAGTACAGGCCGCCGGTAAGCTCGCGAACAATCACGAGGTCAACGCCCTTGATGACCTCCGGACGCAGCGTCGAGGCCCCTGCCAGGGCGTCGTAGATCTTCACGGGACGCAGGTTGGTGTAGAGGCCCAGGCCCTTGCGGATGCCCAGAAGCCCCTGCTCCGGGCGAGGTGCCTTGGGGTCGGTGGAGTCCCACTTGGGCCCGCCCACCGAGGCGAGAAGGACGGCATCCGAGGCCTTGGCGGCATCGAGCGTCGCATCGGGTAGCGGGCTTCCGCAGGCGTCGATGGCCGAGCCGCCAATCAGATGGTCCTCGCAGACAAAGTCCACGTCGGCCTTCTCGCCCACGGCCGCAAGGACCTTCTTGCCCTCCGCCATGATCTCGGGACCGATTCCGTCACCCGGCAGCGTGCATACGTGATAGGTCGCCTTAGCCATTGCTACTCGCCCCTCTTCTCGGCAAGCACGCGCTTGGTGCGCGCGACAAGCCCGCCCTCGTTGATGATCTCCTGAATGAACGGCGGGAAAGGCTGGGCGTGGAAGACGGCGCCTGTGGTCTCGTCGGTGATGGTGCCGGTATCGGCGTCAACGCTCACCACGTCGCCGTCGGAGATCGCGTCCGCGGCCTCGGGGCACTCCAGGATGGGGAGTCCCATGTTGATCGAGTTGCGGTAGAAGATGCGCGCGAAGCTCTTGGCAATGACGCACGAGACGCCCGCGGCCTTGATGGCCACCGGCGCGTGCTCGCGCGACGAACCGCAGCCAAAGTTCTCGTCGGCCACGATGATGTCGCCCGGCTTCACGCGAGAGACGAAGGTCTTGTCGAGGTCCTCAAGGCAGTGCTTGGCAAGCTCGTAAAAGGAGGGGTGGTGGGTCTCTCCGCCCCGCTCAGACATTCTCGCGCAAAGGGCGCGCTGCGAAACTCGCTGGGCGGAGAGGCCCACCACCGCCCGTTATCGAAACAAAACACAGGCGAGAGGAACCGTCTTTCGCGTCAGAGCCCTGACGGAACCTCCACCCCTAAAAAACAAATGAAGACAAGAGCGCGGCCGGTGGGGCGCCCGTGGCCGGCTGCGCTCCCTGCCATCACGACCCGCAGGTGCTTGGGCAGAGCGCTTTGTCGCTGCGCGAGTTCTTGGCGAAGCCAAGCTGTCTGAGCGCAGCGGCAACGCGCCCCGCCCCCTCCCCCTACAGGTCAGACGGCAGCGCGATGTGGCCGGCCACGGCCGACGCAGCGCACACGGCCGGGCTCGCCAGGTAGACCTCGGACGTTGGGTCTCCCATGCGGCCCACGAAGTTGCGGTTCGTAGAGCTCACGCACCTCTCGCCTGCCGCAAGGATGCCCATGTAGCCGCCCAGGCACGGGCCGCAGGTGGGCGTCGAGACCACGCAGTGCGCATCGATGAAGACGTCCATGAGGCCCTCGTGCACGCACTGCAGCCACACGCCCTGCGTCGCGGGAATCACGATGCAGCGCACGTTCGGGTTGACGGTCCTACCGCGCAGCACCTCGGCCGCAGCGCGCATGTCCTCAATGCGTCCGTTTGTGCAGGAACCAATGACGACCTGGTCGATGGTGATGTCTCGGCTCTCGGCAACGGGGTGGGTGTTGCTCGGCAGGTGCGGCCAGGAGACCTGCGGCACGATGTCTGCCGCGTCGATCTTGATGACCTGCTTGTAGGTGGCGTCCGGGTCGGGGTGATACTCGGTGTAGGGGCGCTCGGTGCGGCCGGCGAGCCAGGCACGCGCGGTATCGTCCACCTCGAAGAGGCCCGCCTTGCCGCCGGCCTCGATGGCCATGTTGGCGATGGTAAGGCGGCCTTCCACCGAGAGGTCGCGGATGGTCGAGCCGGCGAACTCCATGGCGCAGTAGAGCGCGCCGTCGACGCCGATCTTGCCAATCACGTAGAGGATGATGTCCTTGGCGCTGGCACCCGCAGGAAGCTCGCCCTCGATCTCGAAGCGGATGGTCTCGGGCACCTTGAACCAGGCGCGACCGGTTGCCATGCCCACGCCGGCGTCGGTGGAGCCCACGCCCGTGGAGAAGGCGCCGATGCCGCCGTAGGTGCAGGTGTGGGAGTCCGCGCCAATGACCAGGTCACCGGGGCCCACGATGCCGCGCTCGGGGAGAAGCGCATGCTCGATGCCCATGCAGCCCTGCTCGAAGTAGTGCGTGATGCCCATCTCGTGCGCGAAGTCGCGCGTGACCTTGGTCTGCTCGGCGCTCTTGATGTCCTTGTTGGGGCTGTAGTGGTCTGGGACCAGGCAGATCTTCTCGCGGTCGAAGACGCCCGCGCCAATCTCGCGCACGGTCTTGATGGCGATGGGCGCCGTTATGTCGTTCGCGAGCACGAGGTCGAGGTCGCACTCGATGAGCTGGCCGGGGACGACCTCGTCAAGTCCTGCGTGGGCGGCGAGGATCTTCTCGGCCATGGTCATGGGACGTGCCATTTACTTGCCCTCCTTGGAACGCGTGGTCTGGATCATGCGGTTGATGGCGTTGACGTAGGCCTTGGCGCTGGAGACAACGATGTCGTTGTCGGCGCCGCGGCCGGTGTAGACCTTGCCGTCCTCGGCCGTGATGCGCACCGTGACCTCGCCGATGGCGTCGATGCCTCGGGTGATGGCCTTGACCGAGAACTCGGAGAGGTCACCGTGGACGGCAACGACCTGGTCGACGGCCTTGTACGCCGCGTCGACGGGACCGGTGCCCGTGGCGCAGACCACGTGCTTCACGCCCAGCTCGTCCGTGATGGTTGCCGTAGCGGTGGGAACCAGCGGGTCGCCGCAGGAGACCTGCAGGGCACCATGGACTCCAGGTCCTCGTCGTAGACCTCCTTCTTCTGGTCCGCGATCTCGAGGAAGCGGTTGTATATCTCGTCAAACTCCTCGTCCTTGAAGGAGTAGCCAAGCTCGGCCAGGCGGTGACGCAGCGCGGCGTGGCCCGAGCGCGCGGAGAGGATGATCTCGGAGCCTGCGGCGCCCACGTCGGCGGGGTCGATGATCTCGTACGTGTCGCGCGCCTTGAGCACGCCATCCTGGTGGATGCCGGAGCTGTGGGCAAAGGCGTTGGCGCCCACGATGGCCTTGTTGGCCTGCACGTTCATGCCGGTGATGCGGCTCACCAGGTGGCTCGCGCGCGTGAGCTCGCAGGTGTTGACGTCGGTGTGGGCGTCCAGCTCGTCACCGTGCATCTTGATGGCCATCACGACTTCCTCGAGCGCGGTGTTGCCGGCGCGCTCGCCCAGGCCGTTGATGGTGCACTCGATCTGCGTGGCGCCGTTCTTGACGCCGGCCAGCGCAAGCGCGGTGGCCATGCCCAGGTCGTTGTGGGTGTGGACGCTAATGGTGACGTTCTCGATGCCGCGGACGTTGTCGGCAAGGCCCTTGATGCGGGCGCCAAAGTCGTCCGGCATCTGGTAGCCGGTGGTGTCCGGGATGTTCACCACGGTTGCGCCCGCATCGACGGCGGCCTGAATCACGCGCTCCAAGAACTTCTGGTCCGCACGACCGGCGTCCTCGGCGTAGAACTCCACGTCCTCGACGTACTGCTTTGCGTACTTCACGCAGTGGATGGCGCGCTCGACGCACTCGTCCTCGGTGATGCGGAGCTTCTCGCGCAGGTGCTGCGGCGAGACGCCCAGGCCGGTGTGGATGCGCGGGCGCTTGGCGGTCTTCAGCGCCTCGGCCGCGCGGTCGATGTCCTTGTCGACGGCGCGCGTGAGGCCAACCACCACGGCGTCGTCGCCGGCAAGGCGGCCGATCTCCTGCACCGAGCGGAAGTCGCCCGGGGAGGAGATGGGGAAGCCCGCCTCGATGACGTCCACGTGCAGGCGCAGCAGCTGCTGGGCGATGACGAGCTTCTCCTCGGTATTCATGGACGCGCCGGGCGAC
>CACYGL010000088.1 GCA_902773995.1 uncultured Coriobacteriaceae bacterium
CGAGAAGGACGGCGCCGAGGTCCAGAAGGGCAACGCCCCCACCGAGCGCAAGCTGCAGCGCCTCTTCCGCCGCGGCGACGCGTGCCGCCTCATCAAGCGTTGCAACGACTTTGGCGCCGGCGGCGTCTCGGTTGCCATTGGCGAGCTGGCCGACGGCCTTCTCATCGACCTTGACCGCGTGCCCAAGAAGTACGACGGCCTTGACGGCACCGAGCTTGCCATCTCCGAATCGCAGGAGCGCATGGCCGTGGCGCTGGCCCCCGAGGACGTGGACGAGTTCCTGGGCTACGCGCGCGAGGAGAACCTCGAGGCCACGGTTGTCGCCGAGGTCACCGAGGAGCCCCGCCTGCGCATGACCTGGCGCGGCAAGACCATCGTGGACGTGAGCCGCGAGTTCCTCTCGTCCAACGGCGCGCCCAAGTCCACCTCGGTGCGCGTCTGCGCGCCGCACGAGTACCACCACGAGTGGGCTGGCGACACCTTTGCGCAGAAGATGGTTTCGCTGGTGAGCGACCTCAACGTGGCATCCAACAAGGGTCTGGCAGAGAGGTTCGACTCCACCATTGGCGCCGCGACCGTCCTCATGCCGTTTGGCGGCACAACGCAGCTCACGCCGGCGCTTGGCATGGCGGCAAAGCTCCCCGTGGACGGCGAGACCACCACGTGCTCGGGCATGGCGTGGGGCTACAACCCCTACCTCATGAGCGAGGACGAGTACACAGGCGCCTACCTGGCCGTTGTTGAGTCCGTCTCCAAGCTTGTGGCCATGGGCTTCGAGCACAAGAACTTCTACCTCACGTTCCAGGAGTACTTCGAGAAGCTCCGCGACGACCCCAAGCGCTGGGGCAGGCCCACGGCCGCACTTCTCGGCGCGCTCATGGCCCAGCTCGACCTGGGCATTGGCTCCATTGGCGGCAAAGACTCGATGTCCGGCTCGTTTGAGGACCTCGACGTGCCGCCCACGCTTGTCTCGTTTGCCACCGGCCTGGGCAAGGTCGACCGCGTGACCTCGCCGGAGTTCAAGCATGCCGACGACCAGGTGATTGTTGTGGTGCCGGAGTACGCCGACGACGGCATCACGCCCACGGCGGAGTCCCTTCTCGCCGCGTTTGACTACGTCGAGAAGCTCATTGGCTCCGGTACCGCGCGCGCGGTGAGTACGCCGGGCTACGGCTGCATGGCCGAGACCATGTTCAAGATGTGCGTGGGCAACTTCATTGGCCTGCGCGTGCGCCCCGAGTTCACTCAGGAGGCCCTGCTCAACCCCTGCTCAACCCCGCGTACGGCAGCTTTGTGATTGAGCTTGCGCAGGGCGCCAGCCTGCCGGAGGCACCGAAGGGCGTGACCGTTGCGGCGTTTGGCCAGACGCTCGCGGAGTACGCGCTCTATGCCTGCGGCGAGCGCATGTCCATCCAGAACGACCTGCAAAAGCCCTGGGAGAACGCGCTCTCTGGCGTGTACCCGTACCTTGGTAAGGCCGAGGGACCGGCTTGCGCGCCCCTCTCGTTTGATGCCGAGAAGGCCGGCGTCACGCTCACACGCCACACCACCGGCCCCAGCTTTGCCAAGCCGCGTGTGGTGATTCCCGTCTTCCCGGGTACTAACTGCGAGTACGACTCCGCGCGCGCATTCGAGCGCGTGGGCGCCGTGACAAAGACGGTGATCGTGAACAACCTCACGCCGCAGGCGGTCTCCGAGAGCGTCGACGCGATGGTGCGGGCCATCCGCGAGAGCCAGATCGTCTTCATCCCCGGTGGCTTCTCTGGCGGTGACGAGCCCGACGGCTCAGCCAAGTTCATCGTGGCCTTCTTCCGCAACCCTGCCGTCACCGAAGCGGTGCGCGACCTGCTCCAGGCGCGTGACGGCCTCATGCTGGGCGTCTGCAACGGCTTCCAGGCCCTCATCAAGCTGGGGCTTGTTCCCTACGGTGACATCGTGGACGCGCGCGAGGACTCCCCCACCCTCACCTTCAACCCCATTGGGCGCCACCAGAGCCGCCTCGTGCGCACGCGCGTGGCGTCGACCATCCGAGTTGGAGCGCCTGGAGGCTGCGGGGCAGATTGCCACGCAGTACGTGAACGCCGACCGACTGCCGTCCATGAACCTGCGCTCCAACCCCAACGGGTCCTTCATGGCGGTCGAGGGCATCACCTCGCCCGACGGCCGCGTGCTGGGTAAGATGGGTCACACCGAGCGCAGCGGAGAGGGCCTCTACAAGAACGTGCCCGGCAACGCGTACCAGCCGCTGTTCGAGGGCGGTGTGAGCTACTTCGCGTAAGCGCAGCCAGAGGGGGTTACCGCAGCCGGCCTCCCCCGATGGTCGAAGAGCGGGAGGCCGGCTGCGGCCCCTCCGGGGGTCGCTTTCTTATCTGCTGACGTAGCCGCTATGGGCGCTGTTGAGAAGGAATTGGACGTTTTCGGGACCTCTCGGCTTCAAAACGTCGGAACACTTCTCAACAGCACCTTGCAAACCGATGCCTTGCGCCGCACGTTGTCTTGTGGCTGCCCGCGAACGGCAGCCGTCCCGCGTATACTGGTTCGCCGGCTACGCGAGAGGAGCAGCATGGCACGAGAAGACAGCACAGAGTTCCGCATGGGCGAGCGGCAGGAACGCTTCCTTACGAGTTCGTGGGGAGCCCTGCTCGCGGCCGCGTTCTGCTGCCTTCTCTGGGGGTCGGCGTTCCCTTGCATCAAGATTGGCTACGCGCTGTTTGGCATCGCGGGCACCGACCCCGCGTCCCAGATGCTCTTTGCAGGAACGCGCTTTCTTCTCGCCGGGGCGATGGTCATCGTCTTTGTGAGCATTGCCAGAAGGCGCCCGTTAGTGCCAAAACGCACGGACGTTGGCGCCATCTGCCTGCTTGCGCTTTTCCAGACCTTCGGCCAGTATGCCTTCTTCTATCTTGGACTTGCGCACGCTGCGGGAACCACGAGCTCGGTCATCGAGGCGAGCGCCAACTTCTTTGCCATTCTGCTTTCGGCACTGGCGTTTCGCCAGGAGCGGCTTACCGGCAGAAAGGTAGCGGGTTGCCTGCTGGGATTTGCGGGTGTGGTCCTCATCAATCTTGGCGGGAGCCTAGGCAACTTCTCGTTTTCCTTCTCGCCTGACGGCGAGGGGATGATTCTTCTCAGCGCACTTTGCTCGGCAACGTCATCATGCCTTATCCAGCGCCTTTCCAAATGGCACGACCCGGTGCTGCTCAGCGGGTGGCAGTTTGTGGTGGGCGGCCTGGGCCTCATGGCGATGGGCGCGGCTGGCGGCGGGACGCTTTCGCCCACCGGACCGAACGCCATTGCGCTGCTCGCATACATGGCGTTCATCTCGGCGGCGGCATACAGCGTGTGGTCGCTCCTGCTTTCCGTGAACTCGGTCTCGCGCATCTCGGTCTATGGGTTCATGAACCCGGTGTTTGGCTTCGTGCTTTCTGCAGTGCTCCTCGGCGAGTACCAGCAGGTTGACCCCGTGCGCTCCATCTGCGCGTTGGCGCAACAAGCGCCCCCAGAAGCGAGAAGCACTAGGGACCAGTTCCCAACCCGTACAAACCCTCTCGCTCGCCAGCTCGCAGGCGATTCCCTGGGACTCCTCTACCTATAATCGAGTTACGCGATGCGAAGGGAGTCCCCATGGAACGCCTCGTTAAACGACGCACTGCCCTCGCTCTCCTCGGTATGCCCGCAGCGCTCTCGCTTGGTACTGCGCTCACAGGCTGCAGCAACAACGCGCAGGATAGCGCGCCAGCCATCTCTGCCACGGACCTCACTGCAGACGTAAAGGACGCTTCGCTCACGCAGGAGCCCATCGCTAACTCCCTCACAGATCAAACGACAACGCACGCACTCTTTGACTTCACTTCTCGCCTGCTTCAGGGCACTTATCCCATAGACCAGCAGACAAACGTGCTTGTCTCTCCCCTCTCGGCGCTCTTTGCCCTAGCCCTCGCGGAAACCGGTACCGCAGGCGATACGCTTTCCCAGCTAGAGATCGCAACGGGCATGGATATCGACTCGCTTGCGACCTACCTGGGCGCTTACGCCCGACGCATCTCTGGCGAGGACCTCTACGATACGCAGCAGAATGGTGACGCCCTTGCCCTCAAGTGCGCTAACTCCATTTGGCTGAGGTCGTCAGATGACCTCAGCGTCTCAGATGATTACCTCGCCACCTGCAAAGACACCCTTGACGCGCAGGCGTTCTCGGCACCGTTCGACTCCACCACCGTCGGCGATATCAATTCTTGGATCAGTTCCAAGACCGATGGCATGATCGACCAGCTTGTGGAACGTATCACCGCAGATGATCAGCTCTTTCTCATTAACGCCCTGGCTTTTGATGATGTTTGGCAAGAGCCGTACGAGGAAGGCGACGTGCAGGGCGACACCTTCACCACCGAGAAAGGAGACGAGCAGAGCGTCCGCATGATGCATTCGCACGAGACTGCCTACCTCGAGAACAGCCTTGCAGAGGGCTTCCTGAAGCCGTATGAGAACCACAACTTTGCCTTTGTCGCGCTGCTCCCCAAGCAGGGTGTGCAGCTCGCAGACCTTGTGGCATCGCTAGACGGAACATCCCTACACGACATGATCACCAACCCCGTCCCCAACATCGAGGTGTCAGCCGGACTCCCCAAGTTCTCGCTTGACTACCAGACCACACTCAACGACCAGCTGGTAGCCATGGGCGTTCGCGATGCCTTCGACCCAAACCTCGCCGACTTTTCTCGCATGGCTACCCTCAAGGACGGCAACCTTGCCATAAGCACCGTGCTCCAAAAGACCTTCATTGACGTAAATGAGGCAGGCACAAAGGCGGCAGCGGTTACCGCGATAGGCGAAGCCGGTTCAACGGCAACGCCAGATGAACCCGAGGTCCGGGAGGTCATCCTAGACCGGCCATTCGTCTACTTCATCATCGACAACATGACCCTGACGCCACTGTTTGTGGGTGCAATGGCAAGCATGGGATAGGGGCCATAAGTCTCGCCGGCGCGACTCAAGCGCTATTCATTGGAATAATGTGGATTGCTCCCACGTTATTCGTTGGAAAAACGTGCGAGTCTCCCACATTTTTCTAGGGAATCATACGCCGCTCAAGTAATCGAAGGGGATGAGAAACGTGGCCCTCATCGATTGCATCGAACTCGCCTTCGTTACATGAATTGGACCGCGATTGCGCCGAACTGCCCTTCGTTACACGCCAATTCTGAGGAAATGCCCGTCCGCCAATTTACTTTGATAGTTTATGTATAGCTCTACCTGCGGATTTTCATGCAGCGCAGCAGACGACTACTCAAGGGACCCTCGAAATGGCGTGTAACGAAGGGCAGTTCGGCGCACGAAATCCTCTTGGTGTGTAACGTAGGGCAGTTCGATGCGGCAGTCAGGCGAGAATGGCGACTCCGTAACCCAAAGAGAGACACCTTCGTCAGAATAACGTGCAGCTTCGTTACGAAAAGAGGGCGGACCAAAGGCCCGCCCTCTCAAATACGTTCGTTCGAGTACTCGAACGCCCGAAGCTAGATTCTTGCAACCCCGCTCGTAGTCCGCCGCACGGTGCTCGTCGTCCACCAGGCCGGCGATGGCGTAGGCCGCGGCCTCCATCATGTCGTCGTTGATGTCGCTCGCGCGCACGTCAAGCGCACCGCGGAAGATGCCGGGGAACGCCAGTACGTTGTTGATCTGGTTGGGGAAGTCCGAGCGGCCCGTTGCCGCCACGGCCGCGCCGGCTGCCAGCGCCTCGTCGGGCATGATCTCGGGCACGGGGTTCGCGCAGGCAAAGATGATGGGGTCCTTGGCCATCGAGCGCACCATGTCCTGAGAGACCAGGTTGGGCTTGGAGACGCCCACAAAGACGTCCGCACCCTTGAGGGCATCGGCAAGAGAGCCCTGGACCTTCTCGGTGTTGGTCCAGGTGGCAACCTCCTGCTTCACCGGGTTCAGGCCGTCGCGGCCCTCGTAGATGGCACCCGTGTGGTCGCAGATGATGATGTCCTTCACGCCCATGCGCTTCATGAGGCGTGATGAGCGCAGCGCAGGTCACGACAGCAGTGCCGTGCTGGTCGTCGTGGAAGATGGGGATGTCGCAGGTCTCCTTGAGGCGGCGCTCGATCTCGAAGCAGCGCGGCGCGGAGATGTCCTCCAGGTTCACGCCGCCAAAGCTGCCGGCAAGCAGCTGAACGGTGCGCACGATCTCGTCCACGTCGTTGGAGCGGATGCACAGGGGAAAGGCGTCCACGTCGGCGAAGGTCTTGAAGAGGGCG
>CACYGL010000089.1 GCA_902773995.1 uncultured Coriobacteriaceae bacterium
CGGTACCAAAGGTGGTGTGGCGGCAGTGGTCGGACCAGTAGGTGTCGATCATGCGGATCTCGGTGATGGTGGGCACGCGTCCCTCGCGCGCAAAGTAGCCCTGGCAGAACTTGGCGTCCGCCACGTCCATTGCCATGCCGCGATCGCGCACGAAGTCTTCGATGCCCTTCTCGTCCAGGTCGAGGAAGCCGCTCAGGACCTCGACGTCCGCCGGCTCCGGGTAGGCGGTGGAGAGGGTCTCGCGCGGCGCGAGCGACGCCTCGCGCGCTTCGACCGGGTTGATCACGTAGTGCTTGATGGCCTCGAGGTCGTCATCGGTGAGCGCGCCCTCCAGCACGTAGACCTTTGCGTTTCTCACCGTGGGGCGCTCGCCCTGCGAGACGAGCTGGATGCACTCGGCCGCCGAGGCGTCGCGCATGTCAAACTGGCCGGGCAGGGACTCAACGGCAAAGACACGCGCCCCATCCGCCACCTCGGGCATCTCGCGCGTGGCGCGGTCGGTCTGGGGCTCGGAGAAGACAACCGGCACGCACTGCTCGAAGAGCTCCTCGGAGATGCCCTCGACGTCGTAGCGGTTGATGATGCGCAGGCCGGTGAGCGACGAGATGCCCAGCATGTGCCGCAGCTCGTGGCTGAGCGCCCGCGCCTCCCCGTCGAATCCGTCCCTTTTCTCAACGTAGATGCGCGAGACCATCGAGGCCACCTTTCCTGCTGGGTGTGCCGGGGCGCCGGCGCCGGAAGGCGGCGTGCCGCGTCACACATTCGTTGCCGAACGTGTATCCCATGCAGGTTGATACACATTCGAGGCCCGAATGTGTGGCAGGCCGATACACATTCGTTGCCGAAGCTGTACCCCGCGCAGGTTGATACACATTTGGCGCCCGAATGTGTATCGAAACGTCACACATTCGGGTGCCGAGAAGGACCTCGAACCGAGAAGGACCTCACGCCGAAAAGGACCTCACGCCGAAACGGACCTCGAACCGAGAAGGGCCTCGCGTCGAGAAAAGCAACCGCCCCGGTCGCCAGCATGTCGGCGGCCGGGGCGGTGTCAAGCACAGGCGAGAATCGCTAGTCGTCCTCATCAATCTTCTGGAGCGTGGCCATGATGGGCGGGATGATTTGCTTCTTGCGGCTCACAACGCCCTTGAGCAGCGCCATGCCGTCCTTGGGCGTGACGTCAAACGCCTGCGCCACCACGTCCTCGGCGCCGTTGCCGTAGATCATGAGGTCGGTGCTCTGCGACTTAACGTCGGTGAACATGTAGAAGATCATGGGCAGCTCCTCGGCCTTGGCGGCCTCAGCGAGGAACGGCCGCCGTTGCCGCGGCTGAAGACCTTGAAGTCCTGGTGGAAGACCTCCTCGGCGGTGCGGCCCGTGAGGTCGGCACCGGCCTCGAACATCGAGTCGGCGTACGTCTCGATGTCCTCGCCGCAGATCTTGGCCAGCTCCTCGGCCGCGTGACGGTCCTTGGCCGTGCAGGTGGGGGAGCGGAACGTGAGCGTGTCGGAGAGAATGGCCGAGAGCATGAGGCCCGCGATCTTGGGCGGAATCTCCACGCCGGCCTCGGCGTAGGCGCTGTAGATGATCGTGCAGGTGCAGCCCACGGGCTCGGCGCGGTAGTAGACGGGCGCGTTTGTCTCGATGGTGCCAATGCGGTGGTGGTCGAGAATCTCCATGATCTCGGCCTGGTCAAGGCCGTCCACGGCCTGCGAGCGCTCGGAGTGGTCGACGAGAATGACGTGCTTGCGCTTGATGTTGATGAGGTTTGGTGAGCTCACCAGGCCAAAGTAGGAGCCGTCCTCGTCGATGACGGGGAAGAAGCGGTGGCGCGACTTTGCCATGATCTTGCGCGCGTCGTCCACGGATGTGTTGACCGAGAACTGCAGGATGCCCTTGCGCAGCATCTTGGCGCGCACTGGCACGGACATGCCGATGAGACGCGCGGCGGCAAAGGTGTCGTACGGCGTGGTGATGATGGTGCAGCCGTGGCGCTCGGCGGAGGCGATCACGCGCTTGGACACGTTGGCGCCGCAGCAGATGACCAGGCAGCCGGCGTCGCACTCGACGGCGAACTGCTGTGTCTCATAGCGGTTGGTGACCAGCACGATGTCGCCGGCCTTGATGGTGTCCTCCATCATCTCGGGCGTGGTGCCCACGCGCACGTTGCCCTTGGTCACGCGGCCGTTGGGGTCGCCCAGAAGCAGCGTGCCGTTGAGCGTCTCGATGATGTTCTTGTAGGAGGTCTGCGCCTCGGAGAGCATGGCGGTGTCGAAGATGTCCATGTTCGCGTTGGCAACGTCCTTCACCGCGATGAGGCCTTCGAGGTGCTTGTCCTCATCGGTGATGCAGAGGGTATCCACCTTGGTGTCCTGCATCATGTTCCAGGCGGCGAAGAGGCTCATCTCGGCGTCGATGCCGGGCTGCTTCTGCACCACGATGTCCTTGATCTGCGGCGTCACCGAGGTGATGAGCGGCGGCTCCTCGAAGCCAAAGTGCTTGAGCACAAATGCCGTCTCGCGGTTGAGGGCGCCTGCGCGCCTGGCCTCGTAGATCGGCTCGTCGATCTGGTTCTTGAGGTAAGCGTAGGAAATGGCGGCGCAGATGCTGTCCGTGTCCGGATGCAAGTGGCCGATAACGTTGACCTTGCGGATTGCCTCTGGCATGAATCCCCCTCAGTTCTCTGTGCACCATGCCTGCCGTCAGAGCGGTCGCGGCCGTACAGGTGTATCCCATCCCCCTCGATTGTGCCACCGGTAGTAACAAAAAAGATGCACGTATGGGCGAAACCGCAGGTTTTGGGCATGCAGCGGCATCTGATTGTGCATAAACGTTGAAGGGCGCGGCCCTGTGCGCCGGCGCCCATGAGGCTGCGTGCGCCCCCTCCCGTAGAATGGGAGCATACACACGCCCGTGGCGAGCCCTTCTCGCCGCATGCGGCACCCCTCATCCAAGGGCACGTTTGGCCCCAGACAGGAGCAGCAATGGCAGAGTTCGTGTACCAGATGTACAAGGCCCGCAAGGTCGTGGGCGAGAAGGTAATTCTCGACGACGTCACGGTGGGCGTCTATCCCGGCGCGGCAAGTCCACGCTCCTCAAGGTCATGGCCGGCCTCGAGGACGTCTCCAACGGGGAGGCGCGCCTCACGCCGGGCTACACGGTGGGGCTCCTGCAGCAGGAGCCGCCCCTCGACGAGGACAAGACCGTGCGCGAGAACATCGAGATGGCCTTCTCGGACGTGATCGCCAAGGTCAACCGCTTCAACCAGATTGGCGAGGAGATGGCAAGTCCCGACGCGGACTTCGACGCCCTCATGGCCGAGATGGGCCGCCTCCAGGACGAGATAGATGTCGCCAACGGCTGGGACCTTGACTCCCAGCTCTCGCAGGCGATGGACGCTCTCCAGTGCCCGGACCCGGACGCCCCGGTGACCCAGCTCTCCGGCGGCGAGCGACGCCGCGTGGCGCTGTGCCGCCTGCTCCTCGAGGCCCCCGACCTGCTCCTTCTCGACGAGCCCACCAACCACCTGGACGCCGAGAGCGTGCTCTGGCTCGAGCAGTTCCTGCACAACTACCCCGGCGCCGTCATGGCCGTCACGCACGACCGCTACTTCCTGAACGACGTGGCCGGCTGGATCTGCGAGGTGGACCGCGGCCAGCTCTACCCCTACGAGGGCAACTACTCGACCTACCTCGAGAAGAAGGCCGCCCGCCTGGAGGCGGAGGGCCGCGAGAACGCCAAGCGCGCCAAGAAGATGCGCTCCGAGCTGGAGTGGGTGCGCCAGAGCCCCAAGGCGCGCCAGGCCAAGAACCGCGCGCGCCTCGAGCGCTACGAGCAGATGGAGGCCGAGGCAAGGGCAACCAAGAAGCTCGACTTCTCCGAGATTCAGATTCCCGTCGGACCGCGCCTGGGCGCCAAGGTGCTCACGGTCGAGCACCTCACCAAGGCGTTTGGCGACCGCGTCCTTATCGACGACCTCTCCTTCGACCTGCCGCGCAACGGCATCGTTGGCGTGATTGGCCCCAACGGCGTGGGCAAGACCACGCTCTTCAAGATGATCGTTGGCCAGGAGCAGCCCTCCTCGGGCACGCTGGAGCTGGGCGAGACGGTCAAGCTCTCCTACGTCGACCAGATGCGCGCCGGCATCGACCCCAAGAAGAGCGTCTGGGAGGTCGTCTCCGACGGCAACGACTACATCACCGTGGGTGACACCGAGATCCCCAGCCGCGCCTACGTGGCGACCTTCGGCTTCAAGGGTACCGACCAGCAGAAGCCCGCGGGCGTGCTCTCCGGTGGCGAGAGGAACCGCCTGAACCTTGCCCTCACCCTCCGCCAGGGCGGAAACCTCCTGCTCCTGGACGAGCCCACCAACGACCTCGACATCGAGACGAGCGAGAGCCTCGAGGACGCGCTCGAGCGCTTCCCGGGCTGCTCGGTGGTCACGAGCCACGACCGCTGGTTCCTCGACCGCGTGGCCACGCACATCCTGGCCTGGGAGGGCACGGACGAGAACCCCGGCAGCTGGCACTGGTTCGAGGGCAACTTCGAGGCCTACCAGGCCGACCGCGAGCGTCGCCTTGGCCCGGAGGCGTCCAAGCCCCACCGCCTGCACCGCAAGCTCACCCGCGACTGATGAGGCAAGGGGAGCTTCCCTTTGTCTCGTTTGCGCGCGGCGGGCTGACCGCCCAGGGACGGTCCCCGACTCATTCAAACAAGTCGGCGAGTGGGTGGCCGTGTGGCCGCCCGCACGCTTGTGCGTG
>CACYGL010000090.1 GCA_902773995.1 uncultured Coriobacteriaceae bacterium
GGCGATGGTGGGGATGGTCTGCGAGATGGTCACGAGCGGCTGGAGGGCCAGGTAGAAGCCCTCGAAGCGGTCCATGAGCACCGCGATGGCAAAGCCGAGAGCCACGCCGATGAGAAGGCCTATGGCCGTCTCGACCAGCGTGGTTGCCGCGTGACCCACGATAAGCGAGAAGTCGCTCACGAGGGCCTGCACCACCTGGACGGGCGTGGGGAGCAGGAAGTTGGGAATGATTCCCAGGTCAACGACGAGCTCCCACACCACGAGAAGCCCCACCACCGTGAGGAGCGGCGTGAGCACGCGGCGCATGCGGGACGCCCCGGCTTGCGGAGCCGCGGCGCGCGAGGCGGCGGCTTTGCTCGCCGGCTCGGCGGCGTTTCTCGGCGTGTCTTGCTGGCGCGACACCGGCTACGCGACCTCCTCGGCCTTCTGGTTGAACTCGGCGTCGGTGGGGTGGTACTTGCCCACCTTGTGCTCGGTGGTCATCACGTCGCCGTCGGGGCGGTAGTCGATCTTCACGTAGGTGGCCATCTTCTTGCAGCCCGCCTTGGCACCCACGAGCTGGCAGTTCTTGACGATCTCCATGCAGGTGTCGTAGTCGGCCTCGATGGCGGTCTCGAACGGGCCAACAAAGTAGTCGACGCCCGTCGAGTCGATGTAGGCGATCACCGCGTCGACCACGCGGCAGACCTCCTCGTCGGTCTGGGCGTCCATGGGCAGGAACTGTATCGCGACGGAGCAGTCCATGCACCCTCCCCTCCGGGTGCCAAAAAAGGCACCCACGTCTTCCGTAGGTGCCCGAACTGTGCGCTCTGGTCCCTACGCCGGCATTACCCGGACAGGTTCTATGGGTCGCGGCATTGGTGCCGCCTCTCAGCCGGGCCGTTATCCCAGCTCCCCTTTGCGTTGCCCAGTATAGCGCGGATGCCGCCCTCCCGCGGGATTGAGAAGGCCGCAACGCGTCTACCTGCGGTTCTTCTCGGCAGCACACCCAAACGACTGCAATTAAGTCGCAGTTTTGCCGCTGGGGCAACCGGCATATCCTTATCAGTCACAGGCACGGCGCCATCATCATGATCTTTCGCGTCATCGTGAGGCACAATGGGACTCTCTTTGACTGATGTCGTGGCCCCATCCTGGCCACTTCCAACAAAAGGAGACATATGGACGCCCTCAAAGCGCGCTTTGAAAGCCACCCTGAGAGACACCCCGGCGTTACCTGGGAAGACGTCGCGCGACGGCTCGACGACACGCGGCAGCACGCCCTTGCCTATCTCGAGGAGACGGGCGGCGAGCCGGACGCCTTTCTCTACCAGGGCCGCCTCTACGTTGCGGACTTCTCGCCCGAGTCCCCGCAGCGTCGGTCCGTCTGCTACGACCGAGCCGCTCGCCTGGGCAGGAAGCGCAACCCGCCCGCGGCCAGCGCCTGCGAGCTTGCGGAGTCTAACGGCGTAGAGCTTGTGGACGAGACGATCTACCTCGCCATGCAGGAGCTTGCTCCGCTCGACGCCAAGACCAGCAGCTGGATCAAGACCCCGCCAGACATGCGCTCCCAGGGCGGTGCCCTCTTTGGCAGCAGGCGGTACAACCGCACGTTCATCTACTGCAACGGCGCGGACTCCTACTACGCGGCACGCGGCTTTAGGGCGTGCTTGCCGCTGGAGTAACAACCACGACCTTTGCTGAGGGTGCCGTCGCGCGAGACGGCGCCCTCGGGGTGGTCGGGAGAAAGATTGGCCTCCGCCCAACGCCTGCGCGCATGGGTGAGGGAACGCCTCACAGCCGCAACGCCGCCGCAGGCAGCCGCTGGTGATATTGTTTCAGCAAGGCAAATCGCGGAACCGGAGGGCTCGCCATGGGACTCATCTTTGGCCGGAAGAAGCGCCGCAAGCGCGCCGCGTACGACCGCGACGACTACCTAGACGATCAGGACCCCCTTTTCTCACGCGGCGCCTCAAGGGACAGTAGCTCGTCTCACGGCTACGGCAACGAGGGTGGTCGCTATGCCGACAACGAGAACTGGGACGACTCCCCGCGAGACAGTTGGGACGACGGCTGGGACGACTAACCGCCGGCACGCCGCATGAGACAAAGGGACAGTCCCTTTGTCTCACGACGAGTTTTGTCGTTGTGGCGCTGGGGGTGCGTCGCTCACGAAGCCTCGCCTACTGCCGGTAGTAGCTCAGGAAGTCCTCGAGCTTGTCCATCGCCTCGTGCAGCGTGTGCTTGCGCGGCAGGTAGACCCGGGCTTCTCCCAGTTGAAGCCCTTGCCCGCAGTGATAAGGACGTGCTCGTCCTTGAGCAGGTCGAGCGCGAACTGGTCGTCGTCGGTGATGTTGAACTTCTCGGGGTCAAGCCGCGGGAAGATGTAGAACGCGGCCTCGGGCTTGGTCACCGTGACGCCGTCCATGTTAGAGAGGCGCTCGTAGACGTACTCGCGCTGCTCGTAGATGCGCCCGCCGGGGACGAGAAGCCCCTGGCTGCGCTGGATGCCGCCCAGGCACGTCTGCACGATGGACTGGGCCGGCACGTTGGAGCACAGGCGCATGTTGGAGAGCATGTTGATGCCCTCGATGAGGTCCTTCGCGATGCGCTTGTTGCCCGAGAGGCTCATCCAGCCAATGCGGTAACCGGCGACCATGTGGCTCTTGGAAAGCCCGTTGAACGTGATGCAGAAGAGGTCCGGCGCAAGGCTCGCGATGGAGACGTGCTGCTTGCCGTCCATCACCAGGCGGTCGTAAATCTCGTCCGCAAAGATGACCAGCTGGTTCTCGCGCGCCACGTCCACGATCTGCTGCAGCACCTCGCGCGGGTACAGGGCGCCCGTGGGGTTGTTGGGGTTGATCACGACGATACCCTTGGTGCGCGGCGTGACCTTGCTCCTAATGTCGTCGATATCGGGGTACCAGTTGGCCTTCTCGTCGCAGATGTAGTGCACTGCGGTGCCGCCGGCCAGCGTGGCACACGCGGTCCACAGCGGGTAGTCGGGGCTGGGGACGAGAATCTCGTCTCCCTCGTTCATGAAGGCGTTCATCGCCAGCTGGATGAGCTCGGAGGCGCCGTTGCCGGTGTAGATGTCCTCCACGTCCACGTTGGGGATGCCCTTGAGCTGGTCGTACTGCATGATGGCCTTGCGCGCAGAGAAGAGGCCCCGGCTGTTGGAGTAGCCCTCACACTCCGTGAGCTGGTCCTGCATGTCCTTCACGACCTCGTCGGGCGTGCGGAAGCCAAAGGGCGCGGGGTTGCCAATGTTCAACTTGAGCACATGGATGCCCTGGTCCTCCATGCGGTACGCCTCGTCCAGCACGGGCCCGCGGATGTCGTAGAGGACGTTATCGAGCTTGGATGACTTCTTGAACTGGCGACGAGGCATGGTGGATTCCTTCTTCTTGGTGGGGGTGGATGAGGCAGAGGGAGTTTCCCTTTGTCGCGTTTCCGGCGGCGCAGCGGCGTCGGTCTCGCCCGAGAGCCACTCGGCGCTCACGCCGAGTGCGGTGGCGAGAAAGGCGAGCGTTGCCTTTCTCGGCTCAGTCTTGCCACTTAGGTACTGGCTGAGCTGCGACTTGCCCAGCTTAACGCCATCGGCCGCAGCCATGCGCACAAGATCTGCCTGACGCAGGCCGCGCTCGTCCATGGCCTGGCCAAGGCGCGCCGAGAAGTCCGCGTGCATCTGGTCTCCCACGTTTCCTCCGTTCTGAACCTCT
>CACYGL010000091.1 GCA_902773995.1 uncultured Coriobacteriaceae bacterium
AGCACGCCGCGCACCAAGCGCTCGAAGTCCTCGGAGTAGCGGTCGGCACACGCGAGCACGGACTCGTGGTTCGTCTCGGCAGAGCCAGCCATGTTGGTGGCAAGCGTGAGCCCCAGAACGTTCATGTCGAGCGCACGCGCCATGATGACCTCGTTCACCGTGGACATGCCCGTGAACGAGACCCCCATCGCACGCAGGGCGGAGACCTCGGCGGGCGTCTCGAACGACGGCCCCAGCACGCCGGCGTAGACGCCCTGCTGAAGCCCAATGCCAGCGTCATCTGCCACGCCTTGAGCCAGCGTGCGCAGGTAGGGCGAGAAGGCCGCGCTCATGTCCACGAACGGCGTATCCACGTCGCGCAGCTCGTCCCACTCGGCGAGCGGGTTTCTACCCGTGAGGTTGATCTGGTCGGTGAGAATGCCAAGCCCCACCTTTGCGTTGCCCTCGACCGCGCCAGTGGCGCACGCGAAGATGATGTCGCGGCATCCAAGGCGGAACGCGTGACGCACAAGACATGTCACCTCGGAGGCGGAGTAGCCCTGGTAGAGGTGAATGCGTCCGGGGTAGACGACCACGGGCACATCGTCGATGGTGCCAACGGTGGCCTCGAAGTCGTGACCCCTAACGGGACGAGCGGACTCCGGGAAGCCCTCGATGTCATGGTAGTCGATGCGTCGCACCGGCTTGACGAGCCTTGCCAGGTGACCCAGTCCGGTTCCCAGCACAATGGCAACGGGATGCTCCACCGAGGGCTTGCAGGACTGAACCGTCTCCTCGCTAACCACGCAGATCCCCTCCTCCTCGAGGAGGCGAGCAAAGACGCCCTCCCCCTCGGTCAAGTTACCGGTATAGGTACCATCGTAGATGACGTGAACCCCGCATGATGGGCTCTTTGCCTTGAGGACGGCAAGCGGTGCCCCCGTGCGGCGGGTAACGGCGAGCATCTCCTCGCTCCCGCGCCCAAAGGTCTCGGTAACGTCGGTGCCATCCCGCAGCCACACGCGTCCGTCACGCTGCTCGGCGGGCGGCCGTGGCACGGGCAGGCGAGCCGCCGTCTCGGGACACACGGGCGTCACCTCGAGCTTCTCGGCTAGGTCGAGAACCGCCCGGCACGGCTTTGCCCCGCCGTCATAGCGCGCACGCATTGGCACTCCCCTCTTGCAACCGTCGGCGCACTGCGCTGGCGTGGCCGACGGCGACACGTTCCTCGCGGAATATCAAAATTGTCAGCAAAAAGGGGACGGAGCGCAATGCCCCGTCCCCCATGGTAACGTTCTGGCTTTCCGCCAGCCCCACTAGACCGTCAGAGAGTTGATCTGGATGGAGGTCTTCGAAAGCAGCCCGTTGACGTAGGTGGTCCACTCGCTCGACGCCTGCGAGGCAGCGGTGGAGTAGTTGGAGTATGCCACGTAGTAGGCCTGCTCGGCTGCGGCGTACGTCGCGGAGTCGTTGGAGATGGAGTAGGTCGAGAGCGCCGAGTAGTACGCACCGTCCGTGCTCGCCCAGGTGTTGTTCGTGGAGTCCCACTCGTCGCCCGCGAGGTTGATGATGTACTGCGCGTAGTCGGCAGAGGCAGTGTCCTCGTTGCCGTCAGAGGGAGCGGTGGGGGCGGTGGGCTGGTCGGGGACCGTGGTGGTGATCACGGAGTCGCGGAGCTTCTTGATGACCGCGGCGTCGTGGAGGAGCGACTTTGTGGCGTCCTCGTCCAGGCCGTAGTTGGAGCCGATGGTCGCAAAGTCGTCGGTACCAAGGGTGCTCTGTGCGTAGCTGCTCACGTCGTCGTCGGTCACGGTGATGTTCTGGCTCTCTGCCTCCGCAAGGACGACCTTGTTGCGTGCATAGCTCAGGATGTCGTCCGCAGAGGGGACGTTGTAGGAACCGTCACTGTTTGCCTGGTTCTCGAGCGACCCGTTCTGCTGCAGCACCTCGCGCGCGGTGATCGCGTGGCTGGAGCCGTCATAGGTGTACGTCGCGATGGTCGAGTCGAGGTCCGACTCGCTGAGGGTCGTCTTTCCCGATGCGGCACCGGAGCCGTTCGAAAGCAGGAAGTGGCCGCAAAGGACGCCCACGACCAAGGCGACCGCGCAGATCGCAATCCAGACGGGCGTGCCCAGCGAGCGCTTTGCGCCCTTGGGTGCCTTGGGGGCACCGTTCTTCTCGATGGTGCTGTCTGCCATGTGCTCACCTCTCGAATCGGCGCGGGGTTCCCGCGCCATGGTTCTCTCATAGAAACCCAGCAGATACATACGGTTGGCATTCTACCCTAGAGCCAACGCGCGCCCGGCTCAACGCGGCGCGCTCCCCCGTGTTAGCACATGCACGCAGCCAACCTTAAAGAGGGGGCGAGAAATGCGCCGTACGGGTCCAACGGGCGCGGCCTACGCCGGTGCCCCTACTTGGCCTTGCCCTTGGCAATAGCGAGAATGTCGCCCGAGAACTGCTTGATGTAGCCGTTGCCGCTCTCCGCGTCAAACTTCACGCGCGAGACAAGCTCCTTGGCCGTCTTCTTGGAGATGTCGCCG
>CACYGL010000092.1:0-2391 GCA_902773995.1 uncultured Coriobacteriaceae bacterium
ACGCCTGCGACGTCGGCCGGTGCCTGTGACGATTGGGGAGCTTCCTCCTGGGCGCTTATGGTCTTCTGGTCTTTCTCTTCTGCCATTCGCTCAGTCTTTCCCGCTTACGCGTCTGGGTTTTCCTCGACCTTGGGCTTGATGATGCCGTAGCCGCCATTTTTTCTATGGTAAATGACGTTGACCAGCCCGGTGGTGGCGTTTGTGAACACATAGAAATCATGGCCGAGAAGGTCGGTCTGGACAAGGGCCTCTTCCTCGCTCATGGGCGTGAGCTCGACGTACTTCTCGCGCACCAGCTGGTCGTCTTCCTCCTCCGGCGCAGGCGTGATGAGGTTGGCAAGCTCGTCCGCACTGGGAACCGGCGCCGGCGGAATCTGGGAGCGCTGGCGACGGTCGATGACGCGCGTCTTGTACTTGCGCAGCTGGCGGGTGACCTTGTCGGACGCCTCGTCGATGGCGGCGTACATGTCGTCAGCGCTGGCGACCACGCGCACCACGTTCTTGCGCACGAAGACCGTGACCTCGCAGGTCTTGCGATCCGGGTTCGAGGGGTTCTTGTCGACGCGAAGCACGACGTCGCAGCTCATGGGAGAAATGTCAAATACCTTGAGGGCGTCCCCTATTTTCTCGTTGACGCGGTCACGCAAAGCGTCGGAAACGGTGACCTTTCGACCCGAAATCTTGATGTCAACCATGCGTGCCTCCAATCGATTGCCCCGCCATCCCCGCGCAAGCACCGACGCGAGTCTGGCCGTATTTGGTTGGTACCCAAAGCGGCCGCGCGTTACGCGCAAAGGCGGTGGACGAGTGGATATGGGCAGCGGGCGCGAGGGAAACGTTGGTGTCGCGGCGGAGGACGGCACCGGAGAGTTCAAGGTGCCGCCACACATTCATACACGAATGTGTGGCGCGTGCTGGTCGATACAGATTTGGAATGCGAATGTGTATCGGCCAGGAGCACGCAGCCCCTGGCCGAGAGCAGCGTTCCACCCAGCTGACCTGGTATTCGACCCCACACTCGCGCACTGGGGCCTCCGCTTTGGGGCTACACGGCCCCTCACTCGCAACCCTCTCGCCCGCGAGGCCGTATGCCTCTTGTCTAACGGGCGGTGCGACTTACCTCTAGGACGAGCCGTGCTCGCCGCAGGGCGCACCCCACGGCTTACGTGGATCCTTTTGGCCTCGTCTGCCATGAACTAGGGCGCACGCATGCGTCCGCAACCACAGACCTGGGTGGAACGCAGGAGATTATAGCAGGTCGGCGCAACCGGCAGATCGTGGCGAGGCAGCCTCACCACACGCGGGCAAGGGCGCATGCCGTAACCGACGCCGCACCGCGCGCGAGAAGCGCCCTCGTCGCCTCGCGCACCGATGCCCCAGTAGTGATCACGTCGTCGAGGAGCAGCAGGTCAAGGCCCGAAACATCATCGCACACCGAGATGGTACCTGCGAGGTTTGCCGCGCGTTCCTCTCGTCCCAGGGTGCGCTGGTCACGAGAGTAGGGACGCACCAGGACATCGGCTAGGGAAAGACCTTCCTCACGACAGAGCGCGCGGGAGACAAGCTCCATGTGGTCAAAGCCTCGCCGCGCAAACGCCGCCGAGGTAGCGGGCACAAAGCACACGGCATCGATGACCCGCGGGTCAAAGCGCGCGTAGCCATCACGCGCCGGCCAGGCGGATGCCTCGTCAAGCGCCGTTGCCATGGCGGCGGCAATGACGGGGGCCAGCCGTAGCTCGTGGGCGTCCTTCAGGCACGAGACCATGCGGGCGGCGGTGCCAGCAAAGCCCAACGCGCAGATGGTAGCGCGCGTCTCCCAGTCGTGCGTGCACTCGGTACAGGTGAGATAGCCAAACGGGGCACCGCAGTCGGGGCACGCCCAGCGCTGGGCTATCCAGGGGAGGTTTGCCCGGCACTCCTCGCAGACAAGCTCACCAGGCATCTCGCAGGAAACGCAGCGCGTTAGCCACAAGAGCTCGGCAGCACCAGAGGCGAGAAGCGACGCCCCGGAGGAGACCCGGCGCAGAGCGTCACTGGCTTCAATTGGCATGCGACCCCCATCGCTTGCGCAGATGGGGGTCGCGTCGGTTGAACAGATGGTAGCACGCGAGGCCTTTGTGGGCAGGATCGTCCAAGCCCCGGAAGTGCGGCGCTCCCGCTTATTGACGAGCATAGGTCGCGGGGCCGGCGGCCAGGGCTGGTCGAGATGCTCGCCCAGAGCTTCCCCGATTATTGAACGAAATTTCTTACGAGAAATACATTCGGCCAGTTAAGGTTGAGACAATCTAGAAATCCTTGATTATCAACTTTATCCGAACACCTCCCACATTCATCCGTACATGTGCGGATGAATGTGGGAACCCGATACCCTGAGGGCCGGATCGGCCGGCC
>CACYGL010000092.1:2512-3278 GCA_902773995.1 uncultured Coriobacteriaceae bacterium
GTCGCCCTCGACGGTGAGCGCCGAGGTGGCGTCGCACAGGTTCGTGACGGCGCCGAAGGCCAGGCGCGGCGAGCGCGTGGACGCCTCCGCCGACCTGTCTGTGTTTTGTCAATAGCAAGTGATCAAAATGGTCATCGGAAATTGAGCACTTCGGTCACTTGTCTGAGCACGTCCTTTTGAGCAGGCTAGCCCTGCATCAGCGCGTGCCGCACCCGGTAGGACTCGCCGCGGAACTGAAGCAGGCGCCCGTGGTGCACGACGCGGTCTATCACCGCGGCGGCCATCTGGTCGTCCCCGAAGACGGCGCCCCACCTCGAGAACTCGAGGTTGGTGGTGATCACGACCGACTGCCTCTCGTAGGCGTCGGAGAAGACCTGGAACAGCAGGCGGGCGCCGTCGGCGTCGAGCGGCAGGAACCCGAGCTCGTCCACCACGAGCAGCCTGGCCCTGCCTATCTGCGCCGCCTCGTGGTCGAGCCTGCCCTCGTCGCGCGCCCTCCTCAGGCGCATCACGAGCGACGAGGCCGTGAAGAAGCGGGCCTCCAGCCTCTCCTGGCAGGCCAGGACGCACAGCGCCGAGGCCATGTGGGTCTTGCCGGTGCCCACGTCGCCCATCAGCACCAGGTCGTGCGCCCCCTCCAGGAACGAGAGCGACTCGAGGTCCGCCCTGCCGAAGCCCTCGGGCCACGACACGGCGGACCAGTCGTAGCCGTCGAAGGTCTTCGGCGCCGGCAGCGCGCAGCGCCTCAGCAGGGAGGCGCGCCTCG